>CAZTFC010000054.1:0-13807 GCA_964612075.1 uncultured bacterium | reverse complement strand
GCGGCCCTCTGCTCCCAAAGCAGATGCGCTGCCAGGCTGCGCCACGTCCCGACGCTCGGGCTTTCGGAAAGAAAGTTTACCATGGCCGCGCCCGGCCGGGGATCCGATGTCCGGGGCGAAACTTCCCGCGTCCCCCGGAACCTAATTCATCGGACCCGTAAAAGGCATCACGATCGAGTCCCTTGAACAGGAGGGATGAAGATGGGAACCGGCGCGAAGGAGACCGCGGGATCGCTCCCGCGGGACATGCGTATAAGGGTCTGGGTCTATTCGGCGATGATCCTGGCCATGGTGGCCGCAACGGTACTCGGGTAGGAAAACCGGTCGAACGCGGGGGCCTTCAGGCCAGGAGGACCCCCGCGTTCTTCATTTCCGCGATCAGCGCCCGCATCGCCACGCCCCGGTGGCTGATCTTGTTCTTCTCCTCCATCGGCAGCTCCGACATCGTCTTCCCCAGCGGGGAGACGAGGAAGACGGGGTCGTAGCCGAAGCCCCCCAGCCCGCGGGGGGCCGGGAGGATCTCCCCTTCCACCTTCGCGGTGGCCTGCGCGACCACCCGACCCGGGAGCGCCGCCGTCGCCACGCAGACGAAAGCCGCCTTCCACGGGCGCGGCTTGTCCTTCAGCTCCTGGAGCAGAAGGGCGATGTTCTGCTCGTCGGTCGCCCCCTGCCCCGCGAAGCGGGCGGAAAGCACGCCGGGCATCCCGCCAAGCGCGTCCACCGAGAGCCCCGAGTCGTCCGCGATGCACAGGACTTTAAGCGCCTGGGCGTAATGGAGCGCCTTGATCTTCGCGTTCTCGGCGAAGGTCTTGCCGGTCTCCCTGGGCTCCGCGACGGAGGGCATCTCCACCAGCGTGGCGACCTCCACGTTCTTCTGAATCGCCAATCCCAGCAGCGACCGGATCTCCACCACCTTTCCCCGGTTCTTCGTGGCGATCACGAGCTTCATCCGCCGCCCCCCTTCGTCCATCTTCTCTGCGCCGCGAGGACCTTCCTCCCGGCGGACGCCGCCATGGCCAGCATGGCGTCGAGACGGTGGCGGGTGAACGGCTCCCGCTCCGCCGTCCCCTGCACCTCGATGAGCCTCCCGTCCGCCGTCATCACCACGTTCATGTCCACTTCCGCCGCCGAGTCCTCGGCGTAGTCGAGGTCCGCGAGCACCTTCCCCCCCACGACCCCGACGCTCACCGCCGCGACCTGGCCGAGCAGCGGGTTGCGCGGCGCCCGCCCCGCCTCCACCAGCCCGCGGCACGCCTGCCACAGGGCGATCCACGCCCCGTTGATGGAGGCCGTGCGCGTCCCCCCGTCGGCCTGCAGCACGTCGCAGTCGAGCGTGATCGTCCGCTCGCCGAGCGCCTCGAAGTCGACGACCGCCCGCAGCGACCTCCCCACGAGGCGCTGGATCTCGTACGTGCGCCCCTGCACCTTCCCGGTGCGCCCCTCGCGGGCGACCCGCGACCCCGTCGAGCGCGGGAGCATGGAGTACTCCGCGGTGACCCATCCCTTCCCCGTGCCGCGGAGGAACGGCGGGACCCGCTCCTCGACCGTGGCGGCGCACAGCACGCGCGTGTCCCCCATCGCGAACAGGACCGACCCCTCGGCCGCCTTCTGTACCCCGAGCGTCGCCGTGATGGGCCGGATCTCCCCCGGCCTGCGCCCGTCGGACCGCCCGCCCCCCATCGCGCCTCCCTGCTGAAGAAACCTCACAAAGATTACCCCCAAACGTCAGCCGCGGGAAACCCCATATCAATCGACCCGGCAGCTGTTCCCGCCGCTTTTCTTGGCCTCGTACATCCTTGCGTCGGCCCGCCGGATCAGCTCGACCGCGTCCTTGCCGCTCTCCGGGTAGGAGGAAAGGCCCATGCTGACGGTCACCATCCCCCTGGGCTGTCCCTCCCGCCCCGGGAACGGGTGCTTCGCGACCGCTTCCCGGAACCGCTCCGCGACGGCGCGCGCGCGCTCGATCGGGGTCTCCGGCAGCAGGACCACGAACTCCTCGCCCCCGTACCGGGCGAAGACGTCCGACTCGCGGAAGCAGCCGCGCAGGATCTCCGCGATGCCGCGGATGACGACGTCCCCCGCCTGGTGCCCCTCCCGGTCGTTGTACTTCTTGAAGGCGTCGATGTCCGCGAAGAGCAGGCAGAAGACGTAGCCGTGGCGCACCGACCGGGAGACCTCCTGCCGCAGCGCGTCCTGGAAATAGGCGTGGTTGTAGAGGCCGGTGAGGCCGTCCCGGTTCACGCGGTCGGCCAGGGCGCGGTTCGCCGCCAGCAGCTCCTCGTTCTTCCGCGCGATGGTCTCCGTCAGGGCCCGCATCTCCCGGAGGAAGGCGGAACGCTCCACCGCCCGCGACACCGCCGCGGTCACCAGGTCCAGCTCCTCGAACGGCTTGATCAGGTAGTCGTACGCGCCGGCCCGCAGCGCCAGGACGGCGGTCTCCAGCGAGGCGTAGCTCGTCATGACGATCACCTCGGCCCCGGAGTAGAGCCGCTTGACCTCCTTCATCAGGTCGATGCCGCTCATCCCCGCCATCCGGATGTCCGTGATCAGCAGGTCGTACGGCCGGGCGGCGAACCGCTCCAGCGCCTCCTCCCCGCTCGGGGCGGCGTCCACCTCGTATCCCTCTTCCTCGAGGAGTTGCGACACCGACCCCCGGATCGCCTCCTCGTCGTCCGCCACCAGGATCCGCGCCCTCGGTTCATCCATGAGGCACCTCCCGCCCGTCCCCGCCGCCGGGTTCCGGCTCCGCGCCGCCCGCGGCTTCCGCCGCCGGGATCCGGAGGATGAAGCAGGTCCCCTTTCCCGGCTCGCTCTCGATGATTATATCGCCCTTGTGATCCTTCACGATCCCGTAGCTGACCGAGAGCCCCAGTCCCGTGCCCTTCCCCGCGGGCTTCGTCGTGAAGAAGGGCTCGAAGAGCCGGGCCTGGATCTCCTTCGGGATCCCCGGCCCCGTGTCGCGCACCCGGATCTCCACCCGGTCCCCCTTGCCTTCCGTCTCGATCCGGACCGTCCCCGGGTTCCCCTCCATCGCCTGCTCCGCGTTGAGGATGATGTTCAGCAGGACCTGCTGGAGCTGGTTGGCGTTCCCGACGATCCGCGGCAACTCCTTCGCCAGCTCCTTCTCCAGGCGGATCCGGTGCATCCCGAGCTGGTGGTCCACCAGCATCGCCGTGTCCTCCGCGACCTGGTTCGGGTCGATCCGCTCCATGGCGACCTTCTCCTGCCGCGTGAACTTGAGGAGGTTGTCGATGATCGTCCGGCAGCGCTTGGTCTCCTTCTCGACGATCTTCAGGTTGGCGTGGAGCGGGGTCTCCGGGTCCAGCTTCCGCAGGGAGAGCTGCACGTAGCCGAGGATGCCGGCAAGCGGGTTCTTCACCTCGTGGGCGATCCCCGCGCCGAGCTGCCCGAATGCGGCAAGCTTCTCCGACTGGACGAGCTGCGCCTGCGACTCGAGGAGCGCCCTTTCGCGGGCCTTGAGCTCCGAGGCCATGTCGTTGAACGACGAGGCCAGCGTCCCGATCTCGTCGCGCGAGTCGACGTCCACATGGACGTCGAACCGGCCCTGCCCGATCTCCTTCGCGGTGTCGGAGAGCCGCTCGAGGTTCCGTGTCACCCGGCGGGAGAGCCCGACGCCCAGAAGCGCCGCGGAGAGCAGAAGGCCGAGGGCCACCAGCGACAGGCTTTGGATCAGGGACCGGGAGGCCAGGTACGCGGCCGACCGCGGAATCTGGGCTCCGGCCAGGACCCCGCCCCGCTCCACCGGGGAGAATCCACCGATCATCGGGACGCCCTTTGCCTCGTACTCCAACGCACCGCCGGCTCCGCGGGTCCCCAGAAGAGCCGCCAGATTCGGGATCCAGGTCGCCCTCGCCCGCTTCGCCACAAGCGATTCGTCCGGATGGGCCAGGAGCACCCCCTGGTCGTCGACGACGAACCGTTCGAAGGCCCCCGCGCCCCTGGCGATCCGGAGCAGTCCGTCCAGCCGCAGGAGCGCCGACACGACCACCCGGCCCTTTCCGCCGTCGTCGTCCTGAGCGACCATCATCGTCATCACGGGCAGCTCTTCCGACAGGGTGGAGTTCTCCACGTGGATCGATCCCGGCTCCATCCGGCCGGGCGACATCCGCTGATCGGCACGCTGCCGAGCGAGGTCCTCCTTCGAAAGCCCGGCGGCGGAAAGCGTTTTCGCGTCCGCCAGGGTGGCTTGTTCCTTGCCGTCCAGGTAGATCGTCACCGCCACGAACCCCCGGAAATCCTCGAAGAGGTCCTCCAGGAACTTCTCCTTCTGCCGCGCCGTAAAATCCGCCGCGCCCAGCATCCGGGTATAGACCTGCAACCGTTCCTGGTATCCGGTCAGGACCGTGCGGACTTCCTCCGCCGTCCCCAGCGCCGTCGCCGACGCCAGGTCCCGGATATAAGCTTCCTTATCCGACCGGAACATCCCCCCCATCGTGACCGTGATCACGGCTAAAACGGCCGTCGTCACCACGAGGAACGCCACCAGGAACTTGATCCGGATCGGAAACCTTCCCGGCACCCATGACGGTAAAACCATACGATCCTCCCACTGCCCCCTTATTTGCCGTTCACCCGCAGCGACCGGTACGCCGTATTCCCCGCGGCATCCGACGCTTCCACCACGACCATGTTGACCCCGCGCTCCAGCGGGACGATCGACTCAAAACGCCCCTCCCCGTCCATGGGAACCGGCTTCCCCGCCACCAGCAGGGAGGCCCCGGGCTCCGTTGCTCCCCGGACCACGCAGAAATCCCCCCGGGAAACGTCCACCGTCCCCTCTGCCTTCAGCGCCGGCGGGTTGGCCTTCCGTACCACCCGGATCGCCCGGCTCTTCGGATACCCGCTCTCGATGCCGCCCCGTTTCGCCGTCACCCGCCAGAAATATCTGCCTTCCGGCAGGCTGCCGTGGACGAAAGACACCGACCCGTCGGGACTCTCCGGAGCGGAAGAACCAGCCGTCCATTCGTCCACCACGACGGATTTGAACTCCCGATCCCTGGCCAGGACGACCCGGAACGACTCCGCCTCCTCCCTGGGTTTCCAGTGGAACTTTACGCGCGGAGGCAGGGAGCGGAAGACGTACTCCGCACCGTCCGACGGCCCCAGGATCTCCGGAGCCGCCGGGAGCATCGCCGGCGTCGTCGGAGGCGCCCACGGAGAGACGACCGTGAACTGGTTCGCCCCGACGTTGACCGATTTCCCAAGCCCTTCCACCAGGGCGGAACCCGAGAAGACCGAATACGTCGTCGTCTTGTCCGGGTTCACCGTTACCCGGAAGTCCGTCGGACCGTCTTTGCCCCCCTTGGAGACGATCCGCCCGACGCCGCCGACGGAAGCCAGTTCGACGGAAACCGGCTCCTTCCGGGACCCTTCGATCTTTCCGCGGATCTCCCCGTCCACCATCAGCAGGATCGACCGCTTCGTCTTGGTGGACCTCTCCTGCTCCAGCCTCTGGACGATCAGGAGCGATTTCTCCCCGAGATCGATCGTCCCCCGGCCGCCGACCCAGATCGACGCGCTGGAGTCCCGGGCCGTTTGCACGGCGTCCCGGGAGAACAGCCTTAATCCAGGGGCTGCCTTCCCCCACGCGATCGAATCCGCCCTGCGGCTTCGCACGTCGTTTCGCATCGCCTCCACGTACCCGGCGATCGGGATGCTTCCGGGGAGGACTTTTCCGCCGTCCCGCACCAGGTATCTTCCCTGCCCGCCGGAAACGCTTTCGTCCCCCTCCCGGATGAGCCCCTGCAGGCCGGCTCCTTCCGGGAAGACGATCTTCAGCAGCCCGTAGAACAGCAGGAGGAACAGGACCACCAGCGCGACCTCCGCGGCGGTCTTCGGACCCCTCCTGCGGGCCCGGCTCCACTCCTGCTGGATCCTCTCCAGGATCCGTCCCGCGTTCATCGCGTGCCCTCCGCCTTCCCGGTCCCGCCGGAGTACCCCACGTCCAGATGGAGGATCCGGACCACCCCCGCGGGGTTTTTTACGATGTAGCTCGCCCGCGAATACCCGCCCTGCGGGTCGACCGTGTCTTCGAAGGAGCCGTCGGGACTCACCGGAACTCCCCTGCCGTCCCGCTCGACGTTGTTCCCCGGCTCCGTACGCCCGGACAGGACGATCCGGCCGGCAACCACGGTAGAACCGATCCGGATCGACGGGATCGGAAGAACGGTTCGGACCGTCCGACCGTCGGCAGCGGCCAGCTCGAGGTCGATCTTCTCCGTTGCCGCCGGCAGCTTCGTCCGGAAGCGCCCCGCATCGTCCACCGGCAGGGAATTCCCGTTGACCTTGACCGCAGGCGCCTGGCGGTACTGATCCAGGACGGTCGCGCGCGCCTTCTCCTGGAATTCGCCTTTCAGTTCCACCCGGCGGTTGATCTCCCGTCCTTCCGGGGTGTCGTTCGGGGCCAAGGGCTTGCTTTCCCCGTACCAGAGCACGTCGAACCGCTCCGCCGGAACGCCACACTCCCTCACCAGGTAGTCCGCCGCCGCCTGCGCCCTTCTCCGGGAGAGGTCCATGTTGTACTCTTCCGTGTTCCGGTCGTCGGTATGCCCTTCGACCACCACCCGCTCCTCCGGCCGCTTCTTCAAGACCTCCGCGATCCGGGTGAGCGCATGCTTCGCCTTCTCGCTCAATACGGCCGACCCCGACTTGAAAGCCGACCCGGTCAGGTTCAGGGAGATCGACGAGATCCGGTTGACCGCGAAATCCCTCATTCCCCCCAAAGAGACGCTGTTGTCGGCGTAGGAAACCTCGACCCGGTAGCGGTAGACGGCCCCGCCTTCCACCGTCTTCCCGCCCTCGTCCTTGCCATCCCAGAGGATTGTCTCCGGAGGCTCCCCGCCGCCCGACATCGACCGGACCGGGCTGCCCGTGCCGTCCAGCACCGCCAGATTCCACCCCGAAGGCGCGCCGGCGTCCGTGGAGGTCACGCGGAACTTCACCGGCTCGTAGAACCCGCTCCCCTCGAACTGCAGGGAGCCGTCCGGCAGCTGGCCGACCAGGACCGCGTCGCATCCCGGCAGCGGCACCCGGTATCCGTTGACCAGCAGCGCCGGCACCTCCACGGAGCCGACCACGTCGATCTCCCGGTCGACCGGCAACGCCGTCGGGAACGTCGGCACCGGCTTCGGCGGGCATACCGGAGGCGCTGGCTTTTTATCCCAGCCCGGCAGATGCAGCGTCGCCTCGTCGAATTTCACCTTCAGCTCGACGAACGGCCCGTGCGACTGCCATCCACCGAAATCCTTGTCGTTGAGCTTGGCGAAGTTATACCCGGCCGAGGCGTACAGGTTCTGGACCACCCGGTACCCCGCGCGGACGATCGCGGAGATCTCCCGGGTGTCCGCGGAATACTGGGTCAGCATCCGCGCATGCGCGCCGACGTCCCACCGGTCGGTCAGGTCGTACGTGGCCCCGGCGACGACCAGATCGGAGTAGGTGCCGAAATCCTCCCCCTCGAATGAATCCCACGCGTATTTCCCCGCATATTTCCCCGACAGGGTCAGCCTCTGGTGGACCCGCCAGGAGACGTCGTTCGACGTGACGATCCGCCTCGAGTCCCCTTCCAGCGCGTCGGAGCCGTCTTTTTCCAGCAGCACCCGGACCGTGTCCAGCACATAGACCGACCGCACGCCCAGCGGCCGGTAGGCGACTCCTACCAGGGCGTCGTACAGCGAGGAATCCGGCTCCCCGTCCCGGTCCGCGCGCCACAGGCGCACCCGGGCCAACAGCCCCAGGTCCGGCTTGACCTTCCAGCCGACTCCCGCGGCCAGAAGCGCCGTCGTCTCCGTGTTCCCGAACTTAAGCTCCACCCGGCCCGTGGTCTTGACGTTGTTGTCCGGAAGATACTCGACGCCCGCCGCCAGCGCGATTCCTTCCGCGGCGTTGTCGGTCCCGGAGAGCGTTTCGACCCACTCCGCCCGTCCGTCAAGCTTCAGGCCCTTCCGCGGAGACCACTGGTGGTTGAGCCCGATCAGCGACTGCATCCGGGATCCCGACTCGATGTTCTCGATCTCGTACCGGGAGGTCAGCTGCGTGCTGTCCGTGATCTTGTGTTCCATCCCCAGCAGCAGCGCCTGTCGCTTCTCTCCGGTCCACTCGAAGTTCCCGCCTCCGAGAAGCTTCGTCGTCTCAGAAAGCCGGTATTCCAGCAGCGCCGCGGTCTCCGTCTCGTACTCGTCGAACCCCTCTCCGGCGACGATCTGGGTGTGCCGCAGGGTTCCGGTGAACTTCTCCGTGAACTTCCGGCTGGCCGCGGCGTAAACCGAATGAGAGTCGCCGTCCTCTTCCTCCGGGACCTCGCTGTCTTCTTTTACGAACCGGTATCCGGTCTCCACGGACACGTTGTCCCAGGCCCGCCCTACGCCGGCCGAGAGGTAGGAGAGCTTGGTCCCGGAGAGGTCGTTCCTCTCGACGTATCCTTCGCCCTTGAGGCTGGTTTCCCGGGCCGCCTGATACTCTCCCTTAACCCCGTACTTGACCGTCCCCGGCTGTGCCGTTTGGGAGGACAGGTTCCGGAAGTCCTCGTCGACGTTGCGGTAGTACGCCGAGATCCGGCTTTTTCCCGTCGGGGAGCCTTCCGCCTCCACCTGCCAGGCGGTACCCTTCCCTTCCTGCGTGTCGGTGGTGGCGATCTCCGCCTTCGCCTTGAGCTTCTTCCCCAGGGCCAGGCTTGCGTCCGCGCCGGTCAGCGTCGCCGTCTCCAGGTTCCGGTCCTCCCGGACCGCCGTCACGCCCGCCTCGAACCCCTTGAAGGGCCGCACCGCCGCCCGCCCGCCGTAGGTGTAGAACTCCTCCCCGATGGTTCCCTGGCTTTCGTACAGGGCGACGATCCAGACCGGGTTCATGGACATATCGAAGGAAGGCACCGGCTCCTTGAAGAGGATCGTCCCGCCGACGTAGTCGATCGAGTAGTCCGTGTACGCGGTCTTGTCGACGACTTTCAGGACTCGCTCCGGGTGGTACCGGTCGCGCACTTCGATCCGCACGCGCTCGCTCCCCTCGACGATGTCCCGGTACCGGAGGAAATAGAACCCGGAGGTGCCGTTTCCCCGGATCTCGTCCTTGGCCAGGAACTGATCCGACTCCGCCCCGAACGCTTTCACCGAGAACCATTCGCCGTTCATCTCCGTCTTAGCCCCGGTGAACACCCGGTCGTACCGGGTAAAATCCGTCTGGACCATGTCGGTCCGGTAGTCGCCGTACAGCGCGTAGCTTCGGCCCTTCTCGAGCTTCAGGTAGAGTTTGTCCCGCGACGACGCGTCGTACCCCGTCTTCCCGGCGTCTCCGGTCATCGGGTAATACTTCGCCGGATCGGTTTCCTGGAACAGCGGGTCGGTGTCTTTCTCCTTCCCGGAATCGTAGGAGCCGGTCAGCAGGTAGCCGTTCCCGATCGTCCCCTTGGCGAACAGGGCGATCCGCTCGTCGTGGGCGAACCCGTCCTTGAACAGATCGTCGGAGGCGCCCGAGGTGTCCCCGGAGACCTGATTGGCACCGGCGGTGACGTTCGCGATCCCCGCCACCACCCAGGGCCGAGGCGTCGGCACGAAGAAGACCTTCGCTTCCGCGGAAAGCCCCGTCCCGGCGTGGACTTTAAGCGTCTCCTCCCCGGTTTCCCCCTTGCCGGCCACGGATACGACCGCCTTTCCCCTTTCGACCCGGACCTGGTGCCCCGCCCTGGAGGGGTCGAGGTCCTCCCCGGCCACCTTCCCCTTCGCCAGCTCCACGGTAACGATCTGCGCCTCAAGTAATGGCTTCCCGAAGGAATCAACCAGCGCGATCGCCACCGGAACCGGCCTCTTGCCGTCCGAGCCGACTTCCACCTTCTCCGGCGAGAGGACGATCCTCGCCGGGGGCCCGGGCGCGTTCACTGCGATCGTTTTTACGGCATTTGCGTCGATCTCCAGGGAAATCGTGTTCGGACCCGGCCGCAGATTCACGCCGATATACTCGTAGATGACGATCTTCCGGGCACTCTCATGGATCGTCTTCCCGATCGATTTCCGGGAGACCACGACCCCGTTGACCCGCAGGACGTCCGCAGCACCCTCCGGCACCCGCACGGCGATATTGACGCGCCCCCGGGACAACTCCGCCCCATCCCCGGGCTCGAGGATCTCCGGAGTGGACGGCATACCCTGGATCCGGACTTCCAGGGAAGGCGCGCCTTCCGCCGGCATCCCTCCGAAGACCCGGGCTTCCCCTTCTCCCCTTCCCGTTCTCCGCCCGCTGTCTTTCCCCGCCGTGTTGTCCCAGGGCCGGCAGTCGTTGTCGATCCCCGGCGCCGGCACCAGCGCGAAATCGCCCCGGGCGTTCCCGCCCAGCGGCAGCGAGGCGAACCGGGACCCGCCGTCGCCCGCAAACGTGGAATCCATCGGGACGGGCACCAGCCCCGGCGGCAGCGTGCTCCTATCGAGCTTGAGGACGTGCTCCCCGGCCCGGAGGCCCAGGATCGAGTATTTCCCCTCCCCGTCCGTCTCCGCGTACGTGCCGTCTTCGAGGTAGATCCGGACCCCCTCGAACCCCCGCTCGTCCTCTCCCGGCATCCGGTCGCCGTCCCGGTCGAGGAACACCCGTCCCAGGACGATCCCGCGATTCCCCAGGACCCCTTCCAGCACCTTCACCCGGCACATCGCCGGGCCCGCCGCCAGCGCGTTCCCGCCCGGGCTTCTGCCCGTCACGGAAGCCCGCCCGATCCCGTCTCCCCGGAGAGCGTCTCCCAGGACGATCGCGCGGAACTTCAGGGTCCTCACCTGTCCCGGAACGAGGGCGCCGGCGCTCCAGGAGGGGTTCCTCCCGCCGGCCGGGTCGGATACGGCGACGTTGTCCAGGAAAGACGTTCCCCTGGCATATCGAAAGCCGAACGGCAGGACACCGGAGACCGCAGCGTTGTCCACCGCCAGCGTCTCGCTTCCGTTTTCCACCCGGACGACGAAGACGATCACGTCTCCGACTTCGGCTTCCGTCCTCGACGGCGAGATCGTGATCTTGAGCGGCTGCTCGACCGCGGCCGTGTTCACGGTATTGGAGGATCTTGGATCCGGCGTCTGGTCGCTGACCGCCCGGACCGTGTTCGGGATCGTGGTATCCGACACCGTCGACGGATCGACGGTCGCCCGGAAGCCGATCTCCCCCGTGTAGCCGGCCGGAACGGACGGAAATCTCCAGGTGATCGTCCGCGTGCCGGGATCGTACTCCACGGTCCCCCCGGACAACCCCTGCGGAAGCGTGGCCGACCCCTCGATGTAGACCAGGTGGGGATCGAGGACGTCGGTGAGCACGGCGTTGGTCACGGCGACCGCGCTTCCGTTGCCGAAGGAATGCGTGTAGGTCAGAGTCGTTCCCGGCGCCACCGATCCCGCCGGAGACACGCTTTTTCGCATCGGCTCCCACAGGCTCGAGGAGACCCCTACGGTAACGGCGGTCTGCGGAGAGGGCCGGCTGTAGAGCGGCACCTGCGGCCCGAAATGCATGGTAGCCACGTTATGGATCAGCGTTCCCGCGGGAGTTTCGGCATGGGAAAGGGCCGGAAAAAGGAAAAAGAGGACGAGGGTACCCGCCAGCAGCCCCGGGAAGGCCGCCGCAACCCCTCGTCCCCTGGAAAAGGCGATCCGCGCCATGCCGCGCGCGACCGCCCTGGCCGTCATCGGCCTTGCGTCACGCGATAGATACCCCCGGCATCAGTCGACCGTGGTACGGAAATAGACATACACCGTGCCGCTCGCCGCGAGACTGCCGCCCGCGCTCTCGGTCGCCCCGGTGCCCAGGTAGAAGGTCAGGCTGCCGCCCGACGAGGAGGAGTGTCCGCAGGCATCCGCGGCACAAGGGGTGCCTCCGGAGGCGTCGTCGTCCTGCTGCGTGTTCCCGGCGCCGTCGAACGCAGTGCCGTTGCTGCCGATGTACATCGAGTTGGCCACGTAGGTCGTATAGGCGTTGTCCGGGTCGGTGACGTAGAGCCCGGTCGCCGCGATCGACCCGCCGTTGGTCACGGCAAGGCGGTACTCGAGCGTCTCCGTCGGCTTGGCGGAGGCCGTGGATGCGAACGCCCCGGCGGTCGTCACGTTCCGGACGTCCTTGGTGATGGTCAGGGTCGGCGCGTTCGCCGTGGTGGTCACGCCGTCGGTGGCGTCGTCCCCGGCGCCCGCGTCCCCGGACCCGGTCACGGTGAGGTTGGTGACGTCCGTCTGCCCGTTGGCCACTCCGGCAGGGATGGAGACCGCGACGAAGAACTTGTAGGTGCCGTCCGCCGCCAGCGACCCGGTCGAGCTGGTGACCGTGGTCTCACCCGCGTCGTGGACGCCGTCGCCGTTGGCGTCGAAGTAGAGGGCAACGTCCCAGGTATTTCCTCCGGTTCCCGAGGCGGCCGACAGGGCGAACGTGTTGGCCGCGTTGCCCGTATTGGTCACCGTGTACGGGTAGTAGACCACGGTGTTCGTGCCTCCGGAGGAATCCGCCGGGGTCGTCACGGACACGGAGTAGACGGCGGTCACCGTCACCGTCGTCGAGTTCGAGGTCGCCGTGAAGCTGTTGCTGTAGGCATCCGTATAGTGGCCGGTTGCCTGGTTGGTGATCTCGGTTGTAGCGGGGGTCCCGGCGGCCAGCGCGATAGACGCCGGCGCAAGAAACATCGTCGCGAGCAGGAAGGCGACAAACATTCGTTTCAGGGTTTCGGCATGGTTCCCGGTGGTCAACATGATGTTTCTCTCCTGTTTTTTATTGCGGTTCCCGGACCGGGTTGTTCATTGCTGTTTTTTTCTAACGGACCTTCACCTTGAAGCTCACCGTCCCCGCGTCCCCCGGAGGCACCGGCTTGCCGAGTTTCCACTGGATGTGGGTGTACATCTCCGGAGTCGCGGTACGGAAAGTCTCGTTGCCGGATGCGTCCCGGACCTTGTATTTAATCTGCTCGGGCTCCCGGAAGTTCTTTCCGTCGATGCTGAAGGCGACGGTTGCATCCTTCCCTTCCGCGCTGCCGGGGACGTAAACCGTGCCTTCCGGCACGGGATCGACGATCCTCGCCCCGCGCGCCTCGGCCTTGCCGACGTTTTTGTAGGAGACGATGTACTTCAAGGTGTCTCCCGGCCGGGATTCTCTGACTTCCCTCCACTCCACAGTCTCTTTGCCGTCCGCGTTCCGGACGATCGTTTCCTTCTGGACGACAAGCGTCATCGACAGCTGCGGCTTCGCCGGATCCGCCGCCAGCAGCATCTCCGCCGCGGAAGCGATGATCGCCAGGGCGATCACCGCGGCGAAGAGCAGTTTCTTCCGCAGGCCCCATTTCTCTTCCATCCGTAAACCCTCCTTTTCTGTTCGCGAGGTAAGTTCCAAAAAACAAAAAATCCTTGTTCTTTTTATCGGAAGAAACATGCAGGGACATTAGAGGAATTAGAGCAATCTTTTTAAGGAGATAGGTTGTTTCAGAACAACCCGAAGCGGGTGCCGAAGAGAGCGGAAGAAACTATTTCACGCCGACGGTAAACGATACGGAGAAATCGGTGCCGGAAGGCATCGTGCCCGTGGTAGTCCACCGGACGTGGGTCACGCAGTAGTCGTACCCTGCCGGCGCCGAGCACCCGCCGGAAACCGGGGTGTAGGTCCAGGTGGATTGGGAGTCGCTGGAATAGGAGACCGCGCCGGAGAGGGTGGAGGTCCCGGCGGAAAACGATGCGCTGCCGACTTTGAAGCCGGTATGCGTCGGGATCGGATCGATTACCGACACCGAAGACGCGGCGGTCAGTCCGGAAGCGTTGGAGGCATTGATCGTGTAGACGATCTCCTGCCCGGGCGC
>CAZTFC010000053.1:3595-14478 GCA_964612075.1 uncultured bacterium | reverse complement strand
TCCCGGTCGTCAAGCCGTACGCCGTGGCGGGCGGGGGCGCCTACTTCTCGAAGCTGGAAACGGAAGGGGCCGGGTCGGAGAGCGACACGTCGTTCGGGTATTTCCTCGGGGCGGGGGTGGACTTCAAGGTGCTGGTGCTGCTCCTGAACGTCGAGGCGAAGTACTTCTGGTCGCAGCCGACGTTCGCGGGAAAAACGGACATCGACGGGGTCGTCCTGTCGGCGGGGATCGGCCTGCAGTTCTGACGCGCGGGCTACGAAGCGCGCAGCTGCGCAAGCACCCGGTCCGCGACGGCCTCCCCGATGGCGAGCGAGCTCGTGGCGGCGGGGCTGGGAGCGTTCAGGACATGGACCTGCCCGGGAAGCTCCCGGATGAGGAAATCGTCCAGGAGCGCGCCGGATGCGTCGCACGCCTGGGCCCGGACGCCCGCCCCGCCGGGCGCCAGGTCCGAGACGCGGATCTCGGGGACGAGCTTCCGCAGGGCCTCCGAGAAAGCCGCCTTGCTGAAAGAACGGGCCATTTCCCCGAGCCCGGTCCTCCAGTATTTCCGGGCGACGATGCGGAACCCTTTCCAGGCCAGCGTTTCTGCCAGTTCCGGAAGGCTGACCTGGAACTTCCCGTATCCCTCCCTCCGGAAGGCGAGCACGGCGTTCGGGCCGGCTTCGACGACGCCGTCGACGCGCCGCGTGAAGTGCACCCCGAGGAACGGGAACTCCGGGTCCGGGACGGGATAGACGAGGTTCCGGACCAGGCCGCGCCTCCCTTCTTTCAGGGTGTGGTATTCCCCCCGGAACGGGATGATCCTCACGTCGAGGTCCGGGATGGCATGGGCCGCGACCTTGTCGCAGTACAGCCCCGCGCAGTTGACCATCACCGATGTGTCGATGGTTCCCCCTCCCGTCCCGACGCGCACGACGGGGCGGGTTCCCTTCAATCCGGTCACTTTCGCGCGGAGGCGAATTTCGCCGCCGAGGTCCCGGAACGCTTCGGCGTATTTCGCCGCGACCGCCTTGAAATCGACGATGCCGGTCTGCGGCACGAGGATGCCCTTGATCCCGGCGACGTGGGGCTCGATGGACCGGATCTCGTCCGGGCCGACGTACCGGAGCCCTTCCAGGCCGTTCCCGACGCCTCTCCGATGGATCTCCTCGAGGGCCGGAAGCTCGTTTTCGGTGGTGGCGACGATGAACTTCCCGCACAGTTCGAACGGGATGCCGTGCTCCCGGCAGAACTCGAGCAGCATGCCGTAGCCGTCCCGGCAGTTCCGGGCCTTCAGGCTTCCGGGCCTGTAGTAGATCCCGCTGTGGATGACCCCGCTGTTGTTCCCGGTCTGGTGGGCCGCGATGCGGTCTTCCTTTTCGACGACCAGGACCCGCAGCCCGGGCTTCCGCATCTTGATCCGGAGGGCCGTGGCCAGCCCGACGATCCCCGCTCCGACGACGGTGACGTCCGCTTCCATGGAGGGGGACTGTACCATGGTTCCGCCCGGCTTTGACTCCTTGAACGGCCGGAAAGAGGGTAGGATCTAGTTGTGGCAAAACAGGCGACCGAGCTGAGGTACGCCGTCCGGCACCGTGTGATCGCGAGGTATTTCGGACAGCTGTGCCTCGTCCTCGCCACGCTGACCGTGGCGCCGCTGCTGGTATCCCTGTTGACCGGCGACCGGGGCGTCGCGCTGAGATATGCCGTCGTGGTCTGCGGGACCGGCGCCGCGGGGCTCGGGATGGCCCGCCTTCGGGCCCCTTCCGACGTGCAGGCCAACGAGGGCATGGTGCTGGTGGCCCTCATGTTCCTTTTCACGCCGCTCGCCATGACCTGGCCGATGATGGGTTCGGGGCTCGGTTTCCTCGATGCCTTCTTCGAGGCCGTCTCCGGGGTCACGACCACGGGGCTGACCACGCGGGCGACGCTCGCCGGCGCGCAGCCGTCGTTCCTTTTCTCGCGCGCCTGGCTCCAGTGGTACGGGGGGCTGGGGATCATCGTGCTGTCCCTGGCGCTCCTGGTGCAGCCGGGGCTGGCCGCCAAGGGGCTGGCCGTCGCGGAGGGCGAGTTCGAGGACCTGGTCGGGGGCACCCGGTCGCGGGCGCAGCGGGTCCTGAAGGTCTACGGCGCCTTGACCGTACTGGGCGTCCTCGGCTCCCTGCTGGCGGGATTCGGAACCTTCGACTCGGTGCTGTTCACGTTCGCGGCGGTGTCCACCGGGGGGTTCGCGCCGGGCGACGCAAGCCTCGCCGGCGCGGGACCGCTCCCGCAGTTGTGGATCACGCTGCTTTGCCTCCTCGGCGCCGTTCCCCTGACGATTTATCACCGGGCGCTGCGGAAGGAGCGGCTGGCCGCGGCGGACTACCTGCAGACCCGGGCCGTGGTGATCGCTTCCGTGGTCGCTTCGATCGCGGTGGGCGCCTCCATGCGGCTGAGCGCCGGCATGGGCTGGCCGCAGGTGCTCCAGCACGCGCCCATGCTCGCCTTCTCCGCGCAGACGACCGCGGGCTTTTCCTCGATGCCGTCCGCGGGGCTCGACCCGGGCTCGAAGCTCGTCCTGGTCTTCTCGATGCTCGTGGGGGGGAGCCTGGGCTCGACCGGCGGCGGGTTCAAGGTGCTGCGGCTGCTGATCGCGGCAAGCGTGTTCCGGATGTTCCTCCTGCGGACCTGCCTGCCGAAGCACGCCGTTCTCGTTCCCCGGGTCGCCGGGCGCCGGCTGCAGGAGGAGGAGATTCGCGCGGCCCTTCTGCTCATCCTGCTGTACATCTCCGTCGCCGCGCTGTCCTGGCTGCCGTTCGTCGCGGCGGGATACGGCCCTCTCGACTCCCTGTTCGAGGTGGTTTCGGCGATGGGCACGGTGGGGCTTTCCTCCGGGGTGACGGGGCCGGACCTCCCCCCCCTGCTCAAAGGGGTCCTGTGCGCGGACATGCTGATGGGCAGGCTCGAGATCGTCGCGTGGCTCGTGATGCTGTACCCGGGGACCTGGTTCGGAATGAGAATGGAGGAGGGGACATGAGGATCGTCTTCGTCGGGGCCGGAAAGGTGAGCGTCGGGGCGGCCAGGGGGCTCATAAGGAAAGGACACGAGGTCGTGGTCATAGAGATCGACAAGTCCAGGATCGAGGAATTGTCCGAGGAGATGGATTGCAGCTTCCTGCACGGGGACGGCAGCCAGCCGAACATCCTTCGGGAGGTCAACCCCGCGCAGACCGACATCCTCTTCTGCCTCACGGGGAGCGACCAGATCAACGTCATCGCCAGCCTCGTCGGCCGTTCCCTCGGCTTCCGGAGGGTCGTCACGAGCATCGGGAACCCCCAGTTCGAGGTCATCTGCAGCGAGCTGGGGCTCAAGGACACGATCGTCCCGTCCCGGGCGATCAGCCGGTACCTGGAGGACATGGCCGCCGGCACCGAGGTCACCGAGCTTTCCAGGGCGATCAAGGAGGAGGCCCGGTTCTTCACGTTCGTCTCGAAGGAGGAGGATGCGGTCCCGGTGAAGGAGCTCAAGCTTCCCGACGGGGCCCGTTGCGTCTGCTATTACCGCGATGGCCGCTTCGCGGTCGCCGACGGGGGCACGAAGCTGCAGAAGGGGGACGAAGTCGTGATCCTCACCCACAGCAGGAACATGGCTTCCCTGCAGGAGCGTTTCCAGCCGAGGCAGGAGCAGGGCGGGGATCCGGCCGGGAAACAGGAGAGCGGCCGATAATTCGGTTTGACTCCCGCCGGGAGCCCGGTCATTATTTACCGGGATTAATTATCGTCTCCGCCTCCCGGGCGGGGGAAACCCGGCGGAGGTCGGCGATGAGGCGGGGCTTCTGGCGGGTGATCCTCCTGGCGGCGGGGCTCGCCCTGCTTGCGGCCTGCGGAGGCGGCGGGGGCGGCGGCGCGGACCCCGCGAACCTGGTCGTCAACGGGAGCTTCGAGGACCGGGACTACCCTGCGGGAATCACCGCCATATCCCCCGGCGCTTGGGACCTGCCCGGGTGGGCGCCCGTCAACGACAACGGGATCGCGATCGTCGACAACCTGGCCGTTTCCCCGGGCGAGGTGTGGCAGGCTTACGAGGGGGACGGCGGGGACCAGTTCGTGATTCTGGACGCGGCCGGCAACGGGGGAATCCGGCAGGACATAAGAACCGTTCCGGGCGTTTCCTACCTGCTCCGCATCGCCTACCGGCCGCAGCCCGGCGCGGCTGCGGATACATGCGCCGTCCTGCTCTACTGCAACGAGGAGTCGATCGGCGCCCTTCCCGCGCCGTTCAGCACGTTCCCGGGCTGGGTGCTGCATTTCTTCCGTTTCACGGCGTCGGGATCCGCAACGACCATCAAGCTGCTGGCCGCGGGGGATGGCGATGCGGTGGGCGGCTTCATCGATTACGTGGACGTGCTCCCGGTCGACTGAGGCGAAAGGGGGCGGGCCCTGCGCCGCGCCCCTTCAGGTCAACACGGCCGCCGGGCTCCGCGACACGGCCACGCGGTCCTTCTCCGCGCGCTTCGACTCGTACATGGCGTCGTCGGCCGCCTTCACCAGCGCTTCCGACTCGACGGCGTGGTCGGGGAAGGAGGCGACGCCCACGCTCACGCTGACGGCCGGCATGTCCACCGGCTCGACGCCCAGGATCGACCGGAGGTGCGCGGTCATCTCGCGGCCGCATTTCGTCCGGATCTCGTTGCGGAGCCGCTCCGCGACGGCCGCCGCCTGGGAGGGGAGCGCTTCCGGGACGATGACGGCGAACTCGTCCCCGCCGTACCTGCAGGGGATGTCCAGCTCGTAGCTCGGCCTTCCGGTGCTGTACCGGATGTTGGTGCGGATCGTGGTCGATACCATCCGGAGGAGCTGGTCGCCGGCGAGGTGGCCGTACCGGTCGTTGACCTGCTTGAAATCGTCCAGGTCCAGGATGAGCAGGGAGAGGGCGCGCTTGTACCGCTTCGCGCGCTGCAGCTCCGAGTTGAGGCGGTAGAAGAAGTAGCCGCGGTTGTACAGGTCGGTGAGGTTGTCCCGGGTGACGAGTTTTTTGAGCCGATCCTCGCGCTGGCGGATCGTCCGGATGAGGAAGACGCCGATGGCGGCGACGGACAGGTCGATCATCGTCACCCAGGCCCACTTCATCACGCAGTACGGGAGCGTCTTCTGCAGGGCGAGGTTTTCGAACGGCATGCTCACGGGGGTGATGACCCCCAGGTACTCGAGCTGGAGCAGGCCGCCGTAGGCCAGCGAGGCCCCGAGGGAGAAGGCGAAGGCGTCCGAGTACTTTTCCATCACCAGGACCGACTCGATGGTGACCACCAGGTACATCGGCCAGAACCACGACACCGCGCCGCCGCTGAAGTGGACCACGATCGTGACGAACAGAAGGTCGAGGAGCATCTGGGCCTGGTTCAGGGGGCGGAGGTTGGCGAACCACCCGTGGCAGTACAGGAAGAAGGCGTTGTAAAGCGCCATGACGCACCAGGCCAGGACCGGGAAGACGAACTGGAGGGGCGAGAGCGAGCTGAGGTCGATGGAATAATGCTGGAAGATGAACCAGGGGAGGATGCCGTACGCCGCCAGGATGCCGAGGATGATCCAGCGCGCCTGGATGACCTGGCCGACCCGGATCCTGGATTCGTTCAGGAGCTCCAGCTCG
Organism: uncultured bacterium; assembly: GCA_964612075.1. Classification (GTDB taxonomy): domain Bacteria; phylum Desulfobacterota; class Deferrimicrobia; order Deferrimicrobiales; family Deferrimicrobiaceae; genus UBA2219. Next base: position 8,871 of record CAZTFC010000053.1, on the reverse strand, counting down.
TCGGTCGTGGGCGTGTCGGTGGAGACGTATTTCAGTTTGGACAGATCCATTTCCCCTCCCGGCCGCGGGGGCGTTTGCATGTCTTATCGGCGGGAAACAGGAAAAGTTGAGTACATTCGTGAAGATGGCCGGCTAATCAGGAATGGCTTCGGATTTCATGCGGGATTGCCCGTCGAACACCGCCCCCTCGGCGATCGACAGCTTCGGCGTGACGATCTCCCCGGAGACCGAGGACTTGCCCGCCAGCTCCACCGACTCCGCGGCGTGAAGGTTCCCTTCGACCGTTCCCCCGACGACGATTCCCCGGGCGCGGGCGTTCCCGAGGATCCTCCCCGACTCCCCGACGACGATCCAGTCGGCGTCCACGTTCCCCTCGACGATCCCGTCGATGCGGACCGTCCCCTTCACGCCGAGCTCTCCCGCGATCCGCGTGCCGTCCCCGACGATCGTCTCGAGCTCCCGGGATCCCTTGCCGAACACGCTCATCCCCTGGAAAGGAAACCGGCCGGGTCGGTGTGCCGCCCGTTCTTCCAGACCTCGTAATGCACGTGCGGCCCGGTGGACAGCCCCGTCGAGCCGGAAAGCGCGATCACCTCTCCCCGGGCGACGCGCTGTCCCACGCGGACCGCCGCCTTCCCGTTGTGCGCGTACGCCGTCCGGAAGCCGTGGCCGTGCTCGATCACCACGACGATGCCGCTCCCTTCCGCCCAGCCCGCGAAGCTCACGACCCCGTCCGCCGTCGCCTTCACCCGGGTCCCGGGCGGGACGGAGATGTCCATGCCGGTGTGCATCCGGAGCTCGTCGTGCACCGGGTGGAGGCGGTTCCCGTAGGGCGAGGAAACGCGGCCCGCGACGGGCCAGCCCGACGGCGTCGCCCGATAGATGTCCTTCTGCTCCAGCAGGAACGCCCGGATCTCCGTCACCGACCCCATCGACGCCTCGATCTGCTCGCGCAGGACCTTCATGTCGAAGGAGCCGGTGTTCTCGAGGTCCGCCGACTCGAGGACGGCGGCTCTCGACTTCACCGAGAACAGCCTCCGGAAATCGCCCTCCGCCTTCTTCAGGGAGAGCATGACGCCCTTCATCTCGTGGAACTGGGAGGAGAGGTAGGCGAGCCGCGACTCCATCCGGCGGTACTCCAGCGCGCGGACCGACACGGACGCGACGAAGGCGGTCCCGACGAGGAACAGGCAGGCCGACGCCGCGAGGGCGAGGACCGGGACCCGCACGCGGACGGGACGCGTCCGGCCGTGGGGGACCATCAGGATGGTGACCGGGGTAAGGAGCCGCTTGAGAACGATCCTCGATCGGTTCATGGCCGGGCCCTCCATGGTGGATGCCTTATTCCCTCGCAACAGGCATTCCAATGCAGGAGGAGGATAACCGGCCGGAAAACAAGGGCCGGCCGGCCGCGCCGGGTCGTCCGGGTTCCGGTTTCGTTATTTTTCGCGGATGGAATTACGGAAACGTGATTTACGGGTGGTCGGCGGGGAATCGGATTCCCAGCCGGATCATCTTGCGGCGAAGGGTGTTCTTGTCGATCCCGAGCTCGCGGGCGGCCGGCATTTTTTTCCCGTTCTGGCGGGAAAGCTCCTGGAGGATGGCGGCCTTCTCGATGTCTTTCAGCGTCCTGCCGCCCTCGCCGGACGAAGCGGCCGCCGCCAGCATATGGATCGGGAGGTCCTCGAGCCGGATGAGGTCTTCCCGGCAGAGGATGAAGCCGTGCTCGATGACGTTTTCCAGCTCCCGCACGTTGCCCGGCCAGTCGTGCGCCATGAGGGCCTGCATCGCGTTTCTGGAGACCTCCGCCACCTGCCTCCCTTTCTGGCGGTTGAACCGCTCGATGAAATGGTCCACGAGCAGCGGGATGTCCTCCTTCCGCTCGGAGAGCGGCGGAAGGGAGATCCGGAACACGTTGATCCGGAAGAACAGGTCCTCCCGGAATTTTTCCGACTTCACCATTTCCTCGAGGTGGCGGTGGGTCGCGGCGATGACGCGGGCGTTCGTCGCCACGGCCCGCACGGAGCCGAGCGGCTCGTAGACCTTCTGCTGGAGCACGCGGAGGAGGCGCACCTGCACGGCGGGGGAGATGTCCCCGATCTCGTCGAGGAAGATCGTGCCGTTCTGCGCCATGGCGAACCTCCCGGGCTTGTCCCGGCGGGCGTCGGTGAAGGCGCCGGCGCTGTAGCCGAACAGCTCCGACTCGATCAGGGTGTCGGGCAGCGCCCCGCAGTTCACCGCCACGAACGGCCCTTCCCGGTGGGGGCTGTGGTTGTGGATGGCCCGGGCTACCAGCTCCTTGCCGGTTCCGCTGGCCCCCTCGATCAGGACGGTGCTGCCGCTCTGCGCAACCTGGGGGAGCAGGGCGAAGATCTTCATCATCCGGGGATTCTTGCTGACGATGTCCTCGAAGGAGTGCTGGCGCCGCACGGCCTTCTGCAGCTCGTTGATCTCGGACACGTCCCGGAAGGTCTCCACGCCGCCGACGACCCGGCCGTTCCTGTCCCGGAGCAGGGTGGTGCTGGCCTTGATGGGAATCTGCCGCTTGTCGGCGCGGAAGATGCGCACCGGCATGTCCTGGATGGGGACCTGGGTTTCGAGCGTCCGGCGCAGCATGCAGCCGGTTTCGCAGACATCGGCCCGGAACACCTCGAAGCAGAAGCGGCCGATCGCCTGGTCGCGCGGGATCCCGGTGATGGTCTCGGCGGCCCGGTTGAAGGAGGTGATGCGGCGGTCCAGGTCGACCGTGAAGACCCCCTCGTGGAGGCTGTCGAGGATCAGCTCGTGGTGGCGCTCCCTCGGATCGTCCGGTTCCTGACCCATCCGCATATCCCTGCCGTCAGGGGGTTGGGACCATGACTGCGGAAGGCGTACAGGTGCATTCTGTTCCTGATTCGCGCCGGGGTCAAGACCCATCGGCTTCCAAGCCTTCGGAAATAATGGAAATCGGTCAGGACAAGCTTCGGGGGGTTCTCGGGCGTGATCCTTGCTGAACTCATGATGGACGTATCAACCCGACCCCTCTAGACGATGCCGGGGTGACGATGCCTCGCGACGCCCTCCCCGCCCGGATCACGAGATTCCCCCGGACCGCCGTGCCCGTGTTCATGAACCGGGTATCTCCCGTGCTCGACACGTGCACCCGCCTCTGCATCCTGAATCCGGGGGCCGGAGGGCGGATCCGCCGGAAAACGACGGCAGTGCGGGGAAAAACGCTCCTGGAGCGCGCGGAGGAATTCCGGAGGCACGGCGTGGCGGTCGTGGTCTGCGGTGCGGTGGGAAGCGTCCTGTACAACCTTTTGACGGAAAGGCGCGTCGAGATCGTCTGCGGGATCACGGGGGATATCGAGGAGGTGATCGAGGCATACATCGGCGGGACGCTTTCGCAGGAGCGGTTCCGGATGCCGGGAGCGTCGTGACTCTCACTCCCCGGGAACGTTTTGGGCCGTCCCTTCCGGGGAAAGGATGCATCCGGTTCCCTCCTTTTGTCCGGTTGCGGCATCGGGCGGGAAACGCTTGTTTTTTTTGGAAACAAAACAGGCGGTTACCCGTGGCTTCTCCCGGCGGGCGATTGGCACCGAGGTTGCGTATCACAAAAGAACAATAACGATTTTCGGGAAGGAAGCGCAAAAAACGCGAAAGGAGGCGTAAATGGAGCGTTTCGGCGCAGGATATCTGGAGGAGCGGAAACTCGTTCCGCGCTGGCCGCAGCCGATCCCGGCGATCGTGGCCCTGGTCTTGACGCTGATCGTGTTTTACGCGTCGTGGTGGATCTTCCAGGACCCGCGGGGCTGGATGCGCATGTACACCCCGTACGTGGGCTACATGTACACCCGCTGGTGGCTGATCATGCTCATCTGGATGGTCTACATCTTCAACTACTGGCCCTTCAAGCGCGCCTGGATCGAAAAAACCCACCCTCTCGTCAAGGGCGCGATCCTCACGGCGATCTCGATCGGAATCCTCCTGGTTCTGATCAAGGGGTTCTTCGAGGCGCTGCTGGGGAACTTCGGGATCGCCTACTTCAACCCGGAGAACCTGATGAAGCTTCCCCGGATGACGGAGTTCTTCGCGCTCGAGTACGCGTCGCTGGCGTGCCTGATGTTCGCGGCGATCGCCTCGTGGCTCAGCCCGGCCTGGGTCGTGGCGTGCGAGGAGGTCCCATGGCAGAACCTGAACCAGCCCGCCAAGGGGATCAGCATCCTGATCGCGACGTTTTTCCTGAGCACCCTGGTCTATTTCATGACGATGCATTCCCACATGGGCATCCTCTATTACCCGTGGCAGTACTTCACCTCCATCGCCCCGCCGTACTGGGAGAAGTTCGCCAACACGGTCTCGGGCAACTTCCACGTCTCCTGGATCATGTGCTGCACGGTGACGGTCTGGATCGTGGAGACCATCTGGGAGCGCTATCCGTTCAAGCTGATCAAGACCGACTGGCTGCGCCGCGTGACGGCGTTCTTCGGGATCATCGCCTTCGCCTGGGCGATGCACTTCTTCCTGTTCTTCGCGCAGGAGCTGACCTGGGGCCCGGCGATCCGCGGCACCCGGCTGATCAACGCCCCCGACTGGCGCTGGCTGCACGTCGGCGAGATGGCGGTCTTCTTCCTCGTCCCGGCGCTTTTCCTCACCTTCTACTGCAACAACTGGCCGCGGCGCTTCAGCCTGCCGGTCAACGTGCTGGTCCGCACGGGGATCACCCTGGCCGCCGCCATCGTGCTGTACATCTTCTACTACAAGACCTCCCATGACTATCTCGGGACGCAGAAGGGGTTCATGCACGAGCAGCAGTTCCCGATGATCCCGACGATCTGGCTGATCAACATCTGGCTGGTCCACCACTGGTTCATGGACAACTGGCCCGGCTGGAAGATGGTTCCGAAGACCGCGGAGGAGATGGCGGCCGAGCACGCCCACGAGAAGGCGCAGATCGAGGACACCCGGTGGAGCCCGGCGCTGGGGGCGGGGCTCGCGGCGGGCGCCGTGGGCGGCGTACTGCTCTACTTCATCGCCCTGAAGATCCTTCCCTGGGCCTACAAGACCATCGACGTCCTACCCAAATAGGTGAAGAGAACACAAGGAGGAACCATGTCCGAAGAAAAGGGAAACATCAGCCGTCGGGACTTCTTCAAGGGGGCGGCGGCCGGGGTGCTCGGCGGGACGGCGCTGGGCATGGGGTTGTTCTCCTATTCCCCCTGGCGCAGAGCCTTTTTCCCGGAAACGAAACGGAAGCTCCAGGAGATCGGCGTCCTCAAGTCGCTCAAGGTGACGAA
>CAZTFC010000053.1:2259-3495 GCA_964612075.1 uncultured bacterium | reverse complement strand
CAAGCGCGAGGGGATCGACCAGATGCTGAGGAACCGGGAGATCGAGGGGCTGTTCATCTCCCACGAGCATTTCGACCACTACTGGGGTCTGCCGGTCACCCTGAAGTACGACCCGACCATCACCCTCTACATCCCGGACACCTTCTACCCCGAGGGGCTCGATTACTTCAAAGCCGCGGGCCACAAGGGCAAGGTGATCAAGGTGAAGCCGGGAGAGATCAACCGGGTCATCCCCGGTTTCGCGACCTACGTCTTCCCCGTCCCCATCATCTGCCGGGTCCTGGGGGAGCAGGCGATCTACGTCAACATCAAGGACTACGGTCTGACCAGCATCACCGGCTGCTGCCACTTCGGCATCATCCAGTTCGCCGAGACCGCCTACAAGGAGATGAAGTACGATAAGGACCAGCTTTACGGCATCTACGGCGGGCTGCACATCTCGCCGTTCGAGGACTGGGACCCCAAGTACGACGACCTGGTCCTTTCCCTCGGCAAGTACAAGTTCCAGAAGATCGGCTGCAACCACTGCACCGGGATCCTCTGCGCCAAGAAGTTCATCGCGGCGGGATATCCCGTGCAGGAGGGCACGGCCCGGTTCCGGTCGAAGGACACGGCCTACCTGGGCAACGGGGACAAGATCGGCTACGGGGTCGAGATCTAGACACCCGATTCCATTGCGGAGGGAAACGATGGAGAGATACCGTCGCGGAAAGGCGGGCCGGGCATTGGCGGTTCTGGCGGCATTGCTGCTGGCCGGCGCCCTCGGGTGCTCCAAGGGCGCCCCCAAGGTCATCCCGGAGATGTCGGACCTGATCGACAATTTCACCGACAAGGCCCACCGGGAGGCGGCCCTCGACAAGTACGGCGCGCACGGGGCGGTCCCCGAGGAACTGTCGGCTTGCGACATGACCAAGCCGATCATCAGCAAATCGGAAGAGAAGGAAGGCGTCTCCTATTACACCCTGGAGTCCCGGGTGGAGAAGTGCGAGCATTCGCCGACGGCCGTCGGCACGACGCGCATCTTCACCCTCGGCTGGAAAGACGGAAAGATCGTGAAATTCGAGTGGGAGGGACCCAAGAGCGGCAAGGTCGAGTATTGACCCGGGCATGAACCTGGAGAACTTCTTCAGGGGGAACCTCGAGGAAGACCCCGGCGGCGCGCTTCCGACCCTGCTGGGGGCGGTGCTGATCCGGACCCAGTTCCTCCCGACGGTCCGCCACATCGTCGGGTGGCGG
>CAZTFC010000053.1:0-2159 GCA_964612075.1 uncultured bacterium | reverse complement strand
GGTGCTGATCCGGACCCAGTTCCTCCCGACGGTCCGCCACATCGTCGGGTGGCGGGGGATGCGGCAGTCGCCGGCCGAGCCGGGGGTCTGGACCGCGAGGATCTGCGGCTTCGCCGGGGTGTTCGGGCTGGCGTTCGCGGGAACGGAGGAAATGCCGGGGCGGGCCGCCGGCCGCTTCGGCATTTTCTATTTCCCCGACCCGGAGGAGCCGCTGGTCGAGCGTTGTTCTCTCGAGGCCGTGAAGCTGACGCAGGCCGGGGATTATCGGGATCGGATCCGCGATTTCCAGCATCGGCAGGAGATGTGCGGGCTGTTCGATGTCGGCGGGCTGCTGCTTTCCGTCCGGAACGACCGGCGCGCCCTCGCACTGGCTCTGGAGAGCGCCTCTTCCCTGCGGACGGTTGCGCTGGACGGCGTCCGCCTGGACCGGTGCGGGGTTTCGACCGCGCTGATCGAGCCGGGGGGGTACGACCGGGACTTCCCCGCGTTCGACACGGCTCTCCCGTTTTTCGAGGTGCTGGCCGCCTCCCTCTCCTTCAATCTCGAGATCCCCCCATGCGGTCTCATCGAGCGGCGGTACCGGTCGGCCGCGCAGGAGTACGACCGCTCGGGGTCCGTGTTCACGAGGGAGGCTCCGGACCTCTGGAACGTCATCTTGGCGCTGGGGTTCGGGGAGGGCGGCGTCGAGGTCCTCCGCGAGGCGGTCCCTGCCGGGGCGGGCGCTCCGATCCGCGTGGCGGAAACGGCCGGGCCGGAAAGCGCCCCCCCCGAGTACCGGGACCGGCTCTGGTGGCGGGCGAACCTGCTCAAGGACTCGAGGAGCGTCGACAAGAAGCTGCTGGGCGTGGACGACCGGCCGCCCCTGATCGTGCTCACGGGGTTCCTGGGTTCCGGGAAAACCAGCTTCCTGCAGCATTTCATCGAGTACCAGACCCAGCGCAGCCGCTTCGTGGCCGTTATCCAGAACGAGATCGGCGAGGTCGGCCTCGACGGCAAGCTGCTGGACTACTCCGTGACCGAGATCGACGAGGGCTGCGTCTGCTGCAGCCTGGCGGGCAACCTGAAGCGGGCGGTCCGGGGCATCCTCGACGGCTTCTCCCCGGACGCCTTCATCCTCGAGACGACCGGGTTGGCCAATCCCCTCAACCTGCTCGACGAGATGGCGGAGCTGGACGAACTGGTGCGGTTCGACTCCACGGTCACGGTGGTGGACGCCCTGAATCTGGACGCGGCACTTGCCGGCGGTCCGATCGCGTTCGACCAGATCCGGGCGGCGGACGTCGTCGTCCTGAACAAGGCCGACCTGGCGGGCGAGACGCGGATGGAAGAGGCTCTCCGCAGGGTGCGGGAGCTCAACCCGCGGGCCCCTGTGTTCCGTACCGTCCATGGGGACCTGAACCCGGCGCTGGTGTTCGACGCGGACGACCCCTCCCGTCGGGGCGCGGAGGAGAGCGGCCCTCCCGGCCCTTCCGCGCCGCGGGGGGCGCCGCACGCGCACGCGACGCACGGCGACGCGGGGATCTGGTCCAGGACCCTCAGGTTTTCCCGGCCGCTGACCCGCGAAAGGTTCCTGAAGGTCGTCGATTCGCTGCCGGAGACGGTGTTCCGGGCCAAAGGGCTGGTCGATTTTGCGGATCCGGAGGAGACGATGCTGTTCCAGTACGTCTGCGGACGGTACGAGCTTTCCGGCTTCCCGGCGCGGGGCGCGGCGGAGCGTTTCCTGACCCTCATCGGAAGGGACGAGGCTCCGGACATCCGGGCGCTGGCGGAGGCGCTGAACGGCTGACCGGCCCGCGGCGCCGCCCTATTTCCGGCAGGCGTACAGCTTGCTTTTCCCGCTGGGCGAATGGGCCAGGGAGACTTCGGAAAAGATCTTCCGGAAAGGCTCCGCCCCGGCCTTCACGAACTCGCGGGCGTCCTCCGAGCCCATGGAGAGCAGCCGGACGTGGAAGAGCAGCTTCACGACCGGGTGCCGCGGGACTTCGTGCTCCATGAGCAGGACGCGCCCCCCGGGGCGCACCACCCGCTTCATTTCCCGGAGCGCTTCCCGCCGGGATTCCCCTTTCAGCTCGTAGAGGGCGTGGGAGCAGGTCACCGCGTCGAAGGCGTCGTCCGGGAAGGGGAGCGCCGTCGCGTCGGCCTGGACGAAGCGCACCGGG
>CAZTFC010000052.1:0-14863 GCA_964612075.1 uncultured bacterium | reverse complement strand
AACGTCCGCGATCAGGAATTCTCCGCCTTTCAAAAGCTTTTCGGGGGCCATTTTTTTACCTCGCGCTCGGGCTTTCCCTGTTTCCAGGGGTTCATGGGGACATCATACTTACACTTAACGTTCATGTAAAGTACGGGGGCCAAAAAAAACGGGGCGAACCCGCCCCGTTGTTTGATTTTTATGGTCGCTGCCCGTCGGCGGCCCGATGTTACCTCTTGAACTTCCTGCGGCCCCAGACAGCGATTCCCACCATGCCTGCCCCGAGAAGCACGAGCACACCCGGCTCCGCCGGCAATGCGCCGCCGATGGACGCCTGCCCGACCCCGCTCAGGAGGCCACCGAGAATCACCAGCATGACGATCAGGGCTATTTTCATATGGACCACCTCTCATCCGCCAACATGGGACACATCATACCAAACTATCGAGCCCATGTCTCTCGACACATATTTCTGCACCTTTGATGCCAACCCGATATTCCAGACAAGTCATTGATATTGCAAACATAATATTTTTTGTTCACGCCAGATATAAATATAAATTGAACTTCTGGGTAAAAATTTACCCATTTACGGCAACATACTCTCGTGAACGGTTCTAGCCTGCTTTCTCAAACGCTGGTTTACGGATCGCCGATGGCTCTTTCGGCCGGTTTGGCGGGCTCGCCCGGAAAGGAGCAATCGGATGTCCGTTTATTGTATCCCGGAAGAATCGGCCGGATGAATACCGCTCATGTTTTTCCGGCTCGGGTAAAAGAAAGGGGCGCCCCCGCGGCCCGCGCGGGAACGCCCCCCGATTACGGCGCGCCGTCCGGCCGAGCCGGCCCGGTCACTCCCTCTCGAACAGCCCCGCGGCGCCCATCCCGCCGCCGATGCACATCGACACCACGCCCAGGCCCGCCCCGCGCCGCTTCATCTCGTGGAGGAGCGTCGAGGTGAGCTTGGCGCCCGTGCAGCCGAGGGGGTGGCCCAGCGCGATCGCCCCGCCGTTCACGTTCACCTTGTCGGGATCGAGCGACAGCTCCCGGATGACCGGGAGCGCCTGTGCGGCGAACGCCTCGTTGAGCTCGAACAGGTCCACCCGCGTCTGCTTGACACGCATGCGCTTGAGCAGCTTCGGGATCGCTTCCTTGGGCCCGAGCCCCATCACGTCCGGCGCCACGCCCGCCACGGCGTAGCCCAGGAACCGCGCGAGCGGCTCCACGCCGAGCTCCTTGAGCGCCTTCTCGGACACCACGATGGACGCCGCCGCGCCGTCGCTCATCTGGGAGGAGTTCCCCGCGGTGACCGTTCCCTGCGCGGCGAACGCGGCTTTGAGCTTCGCCAGCCCCTCGATCGTCGTGTCGGCCCGCGGCCCGTCGTCCACCTCGAAGACGATCTCCTTGCGGACGGGCCTGCCGTCCTCGCCTTCCCGGAACAGCACCGTGCTCACGGGGACGATCTCGTCGCGGAACCTTCCCTGCCCGATCGCCTCGAGCGCCTTCCGGTGGCTGTGGAAGGCGAACTGGTCCTGGTCCTCCCGCGTCACCTGGTACTGCGCGGCCACCTTCTCGGCGGTCAGCCCCATCGGCAGGAACACCTCCGGCCGGGACTCGAGGACCGACGGGTTGAAGGACGGCTTGTTCCCGCCCATGGGAACCATGGTCATCGACTCGACGCCGCCCGCGATGATGATGTCGTCGAACCCCGCCATGATCCGCTCGGCGGCCATCGCGATCGACTGAAGCCCCGAGGAGCAGAACCGGTTGATCGTCATCGCGGGAACGTGGTCGGGGATCCCGGCCATCAGCGCGGCGGTGCGCGCCACGTTCATCCCCTGCTCGGCTTCCGGCATCGCGCAGCCCATGATCACGTCGTCCACGCGGGCCGGGTCGAGCCCGGGAACCTTCGACAGCGCCCCGCGGATCGAGATCGCCGCCAGGTCGTCGGGCCGGGTGTCCTTGAGGCTTCCCTTGTACGCCTTCCCCACGGCCGTGCGCACGGAAGCTATGATATACGCCTTGCTCATCGTCGTGTTCCTCCCTGCCGCCTAGTTGCGCAGCGGCTTCCCTTTCATCAGCATGTGCGTGATCCGCGCCTGGGTCTTCTCCTCGCCGCAGAGCGACAGGAATTCCTCGCGCTCCATGTCGAGCAACTCCTGCTCGGTGCGCAGCGTTCCCGCCGGGACGTCGCCGCCCGTCAGGATGCGGGCGATCTTGCGGGCGATCTTTTCGTCGTGGTCGCTGATCTGCCCCGCCGCCTTCATCGCGAAGAGCCCGTACACGAACTGCGGGTACGCCGAGCGGCCGGGGACCTTGATGTCGGCGCGGGGCTTCGGCGCCTCGTACCCTTCCTTGAGCATCCCCAGGACGGTGTTCTTGGCGTCCTGGATCAGGAAGTCGCGCTGGACCGTGATGCGGTCCCAGGGGCGGAGGAACCCCATCTCCCGGGCCTCCTTCGCCGACGTGGAAACCTTGGCCATCCCGATCGTCTCGAACGCCTTCCGCAGGAACGGCAGCGGGTCGACGCTCACGCCGTCGGGGATCCCCTCCAGGTGCCGGACCGCCATCTCCTTGCAGCCGCCGCCGGCGGGAAGGAGGCCGACGCCCACCTCGACGAGCCCCATGTACGTCTCGGCCGCCGCGCGGATCCGGTCGGCGCCGAGGCACATCTCGACGCCGCCGCCCAACACCACGCCCGCGGGGGCCGCCACCACCGGGGCCCCGGAGTAGCGTAGCCGCATGCAGCAGTCCTGGAACCCCTTCACGATCTTCTCGAGCTCGTCCCACTGCTTGTTCTGCGCGGCGAGGAAGACCATCATGATGTTCGCGCCGGCGCAGAAATACTCCGAGTGGTTGGCGATCACCATCCCCGCGAAGTCCTTCTCGCAGAGGTCGACGCCTTCCATCAGCATGGAGACCACGTCGGCGTCGACCGTGTTCATCTTCGTGTGGAACTCGGCGCACAGCACGCCGTCGCCGATGTCGTAAAGCGAGGCGCCGGCGTTCTTCTTCACGACTTGCTTGCGGTCCGCGACGGCCGGCAGGAAGATCACGTCCGGCGAGATCGGCGCGGGGACGTACTTCCCGGCGGCGAAGTCGTAGAACTCGAGCTTCCCGTCCACCCGGCGGTAGAAGGAGGCGGCTCCCCCGGCGAGCATCTTTTCCACGTTCTCCGGCACGGCCTTCCCTTCCGCCTTCATCCGCGCCACCGAGTCCGCGACGCCGATGGCGTCCCAGGTCTCGAACGGCCCGAGGGTCCAGTTGAAGCCCCACTTCATCGCGTTGTCGATGTTGAAGACGTCGTCCGCGATCTCGGGGATCCGCTTGGCCGCGTAGACCAGCGATTCGGCGAGGACGTCCCACGCGTACTTCGCCGCCCTGTCGTCGGCGGAGACCACCTTGCGGATCCGCAAGCCGACGTTCTCCTCCCCCTTCGCCGCCTCGAGCGACGGGAAGGAGACCTTCTCCACCGGGCGGTATTCGAGGGTGTCGTAGTCGAGGACCAGCTTCTTCTTGGCCTCGCCCTTCCCTTCGACCTTGAAGAAGCCCGCGCCCGACTTGCGGCCCAGGAGCTTGCGGGAGACCATCTCCTTGACGAAGGGCGGCGGCATGAACTTTTCGCGGTCCGGGTCGCCGGGAAGGTTCTCGTACACGTTGTCGGACACGTGGAGCAGCGTGTCGATCCCCACCAGGTCCGCCGTCCCGAACGCGGCGGACTTCGGGCGGCCCATCGCCGGGCCCAGCACCTTGTCCACCTCCTCGATCTTGAGGCCGTCGCGCATCATCGCGTGCATCGCGTACATCATCGCGTAGACGCCGACGCGGTTCCCGACGAAGTTCGGGGTGTCCTTGCCGTAGACGATCCCCTTTCCCAGGACCCGCTCGCCGAAGTCGGCGACGCCGGAGAGGATCTCCGGGTCGGTGTCCTCGCCCGCCACCAGCTCGAGAAGCTTCATGTAGCGGACGGGGTTGAAGAAGTGGGTGACGAGGAAGTGGCGGCGGAAGTCGGCCCCGCGCCCCTCCATCATCCGGGCGATGGAGATCCCCGAGGTGTTCGAGGAGACGATCATCCCGGGCTTCCAGAACTTCTCGATCCTCGCGTAGAGCGCCTGCTTGATCGCCAGGTTCTCCACGACGACCTCGATGATCCAGTCGCACCCGGAGATCTTCTCCAGGTCGTCCTCGAAGTTGCCGATCGAGATCAGGCCGAGGTCCTTCTTCGTGTAGATCAGCGACGGCTTGCTCTTCCTGATCGTCTCGAGCCCTTTCAGGGCGAACCGGTTGCGGAAGGCGGGGGCGTCCGTCGTGATCCCCTTCTTCCGATCCTCCTCCGAAAGCGCCGGCGGGACGATGTCGAGCATCAGGCAGGGGATCCCGGCGTTGGCCAGGTGCGCGGCGATCCCGGAGCCCATGACGCCGGCTCCCAGGACGGCTGCCCTGCGGATTTTCGGAAACATCGTTTCTTCCTCCTGTCTGTCGCTTGGGTTTGTCCTGGACAGATGACTGAATGATGATTCAGTATTTGGAATACAATTAACGCATCCCCGCCGACATGTCAAGGCGTGAGAGAATGGCCCCCATGACCGGGATCTACGTCCATGTCCCTTTCTGCGTCCGGAAATGCCGTTACTGCGATTTCTACTCGATTGCCGCGGGGGAAGAGGCTTGGGACCGGTATTGCGTTCTTCTCCTGGAAGAACTGGACCTGCTGCTCCGGTCGTTCCCTTCGCTGGCCCGGGAGCGGGCCGACACCGTGTATTTCGGGGGCGGGACGCCTTCCATCCTCGGGGCGGAGCGGCTGGGACGGCTCCTCGGGGGCCTCCGGTCCCGCATTCCCCTCGCGGAAGGCGCCGAGGTGACGCTGGAGGCCAATCCCGGCACCCTCCAGGACGGGGATTTCACCCGGCTCCGCGAATCCGGGTTCAACCGGCTGAGCCTGGGAGTCCAGTCGTTCCGCCCCGCGGCGCTTTCGGCGCTCGGCAGGATCCACACCGCGGAGGCCGCGCTGGACGCCTTCCGGAACGCGAGGGATTCCGGATTCCCTTCCGTCGGAATCGATCTCATCTTCGGCATCCCGGGACAGACCGGGGAGGATTGGGCCGAGGAGCTGCGGCAGGCCGTCGAGCTGCGGCCGGACCACCTCTCCGCATACGCCCTTTCGCCGGAACCCGGGACGCCGCTCCACGAGGAGATCGGGAGCGGGGGGATCTCCCTCCCCTCCGACGACACGGCGGCCCGGATGTACGACATGGCGCGCGAAACTCTCGTCTGCGCGGGGTACCGCCACTACGAGATCTCCAATTTCGCGCTGCCGGGGCACGAATGCCGCCACAACGGGAAATACTGGCGCCGGGAGGCGTACCTCGGGCTGGGGCCCGCCGCGCACGGGCTGCTGTTCCCGGGGGAGTCCGCGCCGCTCGGAATGCGGACGTCGAACCCGCCCTCCCTGGAGGAATACGCTTCGCGGATCGAAGAGGGGCGCCTCCCCTGGGAGGAGGCCGGGACGCGCGACGCGGAAGACGCGTGGAAGGAATTCCTGATCTTCGGGCTGCGGCTCGCCGACGGGGTGTCCGTCGAGGAAGGGGAAAAACGATTCGGCCCCCGGCCGGAAACGCTGCCGGGGGCCGTCGATCGCCTGGTCGAATCGGGCTGCCTTGTCAGGAGCCGGGGCCGCCTCCGGATCCCGGAGCGGCACTGGTTCGTATCGAACGAGGTGCTTCGGCGGCTCGCATGAAGACGCGGTTACCGCCTCGGGCCGGGACCGCCGGGGCCGGGGCCGGGGCCGGGGCCGCGACCGCGGTCGTCGCGGCGGTTGTCACGACGGTCATCGCGTCGGTCGCCGGGGCCGGGGCCGCCGGGGCGATACTGGGGTCCGCCGGGGCCGGGACCGGGGCCGTTCCCCCGGAGGTAGTCCCGGTTGTACCGATCGTTCCTCGCCTTATGCTTCCATTCCCTCTCCCGCTCCTTCTCCCAGCGCCGGTGATCTCTCGCGCGCTGCTTTTCCCACTTGTAATGCTCCCGCTGCCAGTGGCGGTACGGATAGCGGGGCGCGTTCGCGTACCGGACCCGGTAGTCGCGCGGCATGTAGATGACGGCATGGGGCACGGCCGCGGGGATCATGTGAACCCAGGGCCCGTTATAGGCGGACGCGCGGTACCAGCGGGTACCCCGGGGCGACCACCAGTAGCCGGCGTAGAAGAAGATGTCGATCTGGGGGTCCGGCACGAAATAGACCTGGGCCCCGGGAACCATCACTACTTCCGGCGGCTCGGCCACCACGATCGGCGGCGGGCCGATGTTGATGCTGACGCTGACCCCCGCGCGCGCGTCGCGAACACCCCACGCCGAGAGGAGCAGCAAAGCGAAGACAAGAAACAAGTACTTGTTTTTACTTTGTATTCCCATCCCTCACCTCCGTATGTTCGTCAAGCCTTCGACGCTGTCCTATCGGTTTTTCTTCACATTATATTCAATGGAACCCGGTCCTTCCCTGGACAATCCATATATAATGATGGAACACGGGATGAATGAATAAATGAAGAATTTTTTTGCGGACAGGTGGGGAAACCGGCGGTTTTCCCCCGGCATCCGGTTGAAACTGTTGTGTTTCCTCCTTCCCCTGGCGTTCGTTCTCGTTTTCACCGTCTCCTGGACGGGATCGAAGATCACGGGCGCCGCCTTGCGGAAGGACCTCCTCCAGCGCGGGGCGGCCATCTCGAAGACGGTCGCGCTGTCCGCGGGGTACCTCATGCTCGCGGACGACCAGCTCGGGATCGACCGGCTCGCGGCGGAAACCCGCGCCAGCAGCCCCGACATCGCCTACGTCGCGATACGGGACGCCGCGAACAAGGTAGTCGCCCACAACCGGATCGGCGAGCGGGGAAAGCCGTTCGAGCCGTCCGCCCGGATCACGCCGCTGGCCGAATTCTCCGACACGCACGCCGACGAGGTGATCCGTGAGGACCGCACCCTCGTGGAATTCAACACGCCGATCGAATTCGCCGGAAAGGTGGTGGGAACGGCGACGCTGGCGCTGACCACCGAGTCGCTGGTCGCCGCCAATCGCTCCGTCCACCGGTCCATCCTGACCGCCGCGTCGATCATCCTCGGGCTCGCTTTCCTCGGCGCGCTGCTGGCGTCCTCCATCATCACGACCCGCGTCAAGCGGCTGCACGAGGGGGTGCTCTCCCTCGGCGCGGGCGAGCCGTTCCGCCCCATCCCCGTGACCAGCTCCGACGAGCTGGGAGACCTGACGCGGAAATTCAACCGGATGGCCGAGGAGCAGCTCTCCCAGAAGCACGACCTGGAGGCGAAGGCCCGACAGCTCGAAGAGGCGTACCTCGGCATGGTCCGCGTCATCGCCGCGTCGCTGGACGCGCGGGACGCGTACACGCTGGGCCATTCCACCCGGGTGGCGAAGCTTTCCTGCGAGCTGGGGAGGCGCCTCGGCCTGGCCGGGGAAGCGCTCGTCGACCTGGAGCGCGCCGCCATATTCCACGACCTCGGCAAGATCCAGACCCCCGACGACGTGCTCCTCAAGAAAGAGCCGCTCTCCGACACGGAGGAGGAGCGGATGAGGAACCATCCGTCCGACGGCACGGAGATCCTCCAGGCGGCGCCGTTCCTGCGCCGGTACATCCCCGTGGTGCGCGCCCACCACGAATGGTTCAACGGGGAGGGATACCCGGACGGCAAGAAAGGGCACGAGATCCCCTTCCACGCCCAGATCATCGCCCTCGCGGACGCGTTCGACGCCATGACGACCGACCGGCCGTATCGCCAGGCCCTGACGACCGAGGAAGCGCTCGAGGAGATCCTGCGTTTCCGCGGGACGCAGTTCTCGCCCGAGCTTGCCGACGCCTTCGCGAAGATGGTCCGGGAGCTTCCCCCGATGGACGAGGCCACGTACAGGAGCATGGCGCTTTGAGGATGCGAGGCTGCCTGCTCCTCGCGCCGCTGCTCGCCCTCTCGGTCGCGGCCTTCCCCGGCTGCGCACGGCGGGTGGGCCCGCCGGCGGCGGAAACCGCGGCGCCCCCCGCGCAACCGCCCCTGGCGGAGCCCCCGGAGCCCGCGGCCGTCGTTCCCGCCCCGCCGCCCGTCGCGCCGCCCGTCGCGCCGCCTGCGGCCGCGCCCCTTGCGGTCCCCCCGCCTCCGGTAGCGCCGCCCGCCGACACCGCCGCGGACAAGGCGTACGCGGCGGGGCTGGCCGCGCTGCAGGAAGGAGGGATCGAGCGCGCCCTCGAGCTGTTCGCCGCCGCTCTGAAGGAGAAGCCGGCGTTTCCGGAGGCGTCCAGGGCGTTCGACGAGGCGCTCGTCGCGCTAAAGAAGCAGGGGGACGCCGCGGGCGCCCAGGGGAAGCCGGAGGAAGCGGGGCGGCGCTGGACGGCCGTGCTCCGACAGCTCCAACACCCGGCGGCGAAAGGGAAGACCTACCCGTTCACCCGGGCCGAGGTGCAGGGGCAGGTCGACCGGCTCACCGCGGCCCAGATGGAAAAGGGGCTCCTGCATTACCGCAGGGGGGACATCCCCGCGGCCATCGGCGCGTGGAAGACGATCCTGGCGTACGACCCCGAAAACGAAGAGGCGGCCCGGTCGATCCGGACCGCCTCCACCCAGCTCGAAAACCTGAAGAAGATCCCCCCCGCCAGATAAGCCCCTTCAAAGCGGGGCTTCGGGAGCTACAGCGTCGACGTGCAGGCCGGGCAGCGCTTCGCGGCCACGGGAATCGCCGTGCAGCACTGCGGGCAATCCTTCGTCGCGGGAGGCGCGGGCGCCTCCGCCCTCTTCATCGCGTTCATCCCCCTGATCACCAGGAACAGCACGAAGGCGATGATCACGAAATCGATGACCGCGTTGAGGAAGACCCCGTAGTTGATGGTGGCCGCTCCCGCCGCCTTGGCCGCGGCGACGGAAGGGTAGTTCCCTTCCGAGAGGTTGATGAAGAGGTTCGAGAAGTCGACCCCGCCCAGCATCTTGCCGATGGGCGGCATCAGGACGTCGCTGACCAGGGAGCTGATGATCTTGCCGAAGGCCGCGCCGATGATGATGCCGACCGCCATGTCGACCATGTTCCCCTTCATCGCGAATTCCTTGAACTCCTTCAGCATTCCGATCCTCCTTCCCGCGCCCGTCGCGTCATTGAAAGGTTCGGTTCGAACCGCCGCCTTCGGCCCCTGCCGCCGGCGCCCG
This sequence comes from uncultured bacterium, assembly GCA_964612075.1. Lineage (GTDB taxonomy): Bacteria > Desulfobacterota > Deferrimicrobia > Deferrimicrobiales > Deferrimicrobiaceae > UBA2219. The sequence goes on along the minus strand of CAZTFC010000052.1, from coordinate 5,695 downwards.
CCTCAACGGCCCCGGAGGATCGCGATCGTGTACTTTTCCGTATCGAGGACGGAGGCCGCCAGCCGGTTCACTTCGGCGAGCGTGACCGCCGCGATCTTCTCGGGGGCCGAGAAAGTCTCCTCGTACCCCACTCCGTACAGTTCGTTATATACCATCTTGTCTGCGTAGGCACCGTTGCTCTGCAGGCCGATTTCGTACGTGCCGATCATGTATTTCTTGGCCCGCTCGAATTCCTCCCGCGTGATGCCGTTCCTCTTCACCTCGGCGATCTCCGAAAGCGTGTCGGCGACCGCCGTGTCCAGCTTGTCCGCGCTCGTCCCCATGTAGAAGGCGAAGAAGCCGGGGTCCACCTGCTCGGAGGAGAAGGAGGTGACGGAATACGCCAATGATTTCCTGTCCCGGAGGTTGACGAACAGCCGCCCGCCCATCCCGGCGAGGGCCGAGCCCAGGACGTCGAGGGCGTACCGCTCCGGGTCGGTGAAGCGCGCCCCGGGATAGCCGATGACGAAATGGGCCTGCTGCGTCTCCCGCTGCTCCTGCCGCTTGCGAATCCCCTCCGGGGGCGGCACCGGGAGGGCCCCCAGCGGCCGGAATCCCGCGCGCTGCGGGAAATCGCCGAACGCCTTGCGGACGGCCTCGAGCGCTTCTTGCGCGCCGATGTCGCCGGAAAGGGCGATCACCATGTTCCGCGGGTCGGCCCACCGCTCGTAATATTCCTTGAGGTCCTCCGGCGTCATCGCCTCGAGGGACGCCTCGGTGCCCAGCGGGTTCCGCGCGTACGGGTGGCTCCCGTAATGGGCATCCATGAACAGGAGGAACGACGCCTGCGTCAGCTGGTCCTTCTGCTGCTTCAGCGCCCCGAGGGTCTCCCGCCGCTTCTTCTCCAGCTCGTCCGCCGGGAACGCGGGCTCCCGGAGCGACTCCGCGAAGAGGCGGAACCCCTGCCGGAAATCGCGCTTGAGGAACTTCCCCTGCAGGCCGAAGAAATTGCGCCCGGAGGACCCGACGAGGTCTCCGCCGACGTTCTCGACCGCCTCCGAGATCTCCCGCGCGGAGCGGTTCTTCGTCCCCTTCGTCAGCATCCCCGCCGTCAGGCCGGAGACGCCTCCCTTGTCCGCCGGCTCGGCGCGCAGCCCCGCGAGGAAACCCGCCTCGAAGGCGACCACCGGCACGGAACGGTCCTCCCGCACGATCACCCGGATCCCGTTCGGCAGCACCTCCTTCACCACGCCGGCCTTCGCCTCCTTCGCCTTCGCCGGGGCGGTCGCCGCCGCGAAGGCCTCCCGCGCGATCCGGCGCACCTCCTCCGGGTCCGCGACCGCGCGATGCCCCGTCGGGAAGACCATCGACACGGTGAGGTTCTCCGGCGTCAGGTACTTCCGGGCCGCCGCGTGGACGTCCTCCGCCGTCACGGCGCGGATCTTGCGGAGGTAGGTCTGCTCGAACGCGGCGTCGTTCAGGGTGGTCTCGTAGAAGCCCACGAGGCGGGCGAGCGCCGACTGGGACTCGAGAGAGTAGATGAAATCGGTCTCCGTCCCCGTCTTCGCGCGCGCCAGCTCGGGCCCTTCCGGCGGCTCGGCGGCGGTGCGGAACGTCTCGAAGAGGATCTCCTGCAGGGCGTCCTTCGTCTTCTCGGGGGAAAGGACCCCGCCGACGAACAGCAGCCCGGGGTCCCTCGGCGTGTACGACGACGCGTACACCGAGTCGACCAGCCCCTTGCGGTCCTTGACCGCGCGGACCAGCCGCGAGGTCTCCCCGCTTCCCAGGATGATCGAAAGCAGATCCCACGCGTAGACGTCGGGGTCCGACATCGAGGGGCCGTGGAACCCCATCTCGAGGTACGCCCGGCGGGCGTCCTTCTCCTTCAGGACCACCCGCGTCTTCTTCTGCTTCGGCTCGACGGGCATCTTCGCCTTCGTCACGCGCCGCGCCGGGAGCTTCCCGAACGTCTTCTCCACGAGCGGGCGCGACGCCTTCGGGTCGACCCCGCCGGCGATCACCAGGACCATGTTCCCGGGGACGTACCATTTGCGGAAGTAGGAGAGCAGGTCGTCCCGCGTGGTGTTCTTTATGGTGTTCACGTACCCGATGACCGGGCGCCCGTACGGGTGCTCGCGGTACGCCTCGCGGAACAGCGCCTTGCCGACCACGCGGCCCGGGTTGTCCTCGTTCATCCGGACCTCCTCGAGGATCACCTCGAGCTCGCGGGAGAGCTCCCCTGCGTCGAAGACCGAGTTCTCCAGCGTGTCGGAAAGGATGTCGAGGGCGTTCTCGAGGTACCGGCCCGAGATCGTGATGTGGTAGACCGTCTGGTCGAAGCTCGTGTACGCGTTGATCTCCCCGCCCAGCGACTCGACCTCGCGGGCGATGTCCCCGTTGCCGCGGCGCTTCGTCCCCTTGAACGCCATGTGCTCGAGGATGTGGGACATCCCGGCGCGCTCTTCGGGCTCGGTCGTGCTCCCCGCCTTGACCCACGCCTGCACCGCCACGACCGGCGACGCCGGGTTCGGCCGGACCACCACCGTCAATCCGTTGCCGAGCACGTATTTTTCCACCAACGCTTCCCTCCCCTCGGAGGGAGTCGCTCCCCCCGCGATCGCGGCGGCCAGCGCCGCCGCGGCGACCAACAGCACCCGGATCGTTCTCATCACGCCTCGCTCCGTCGCCCCCCGGTTCCGCAAGGGGCGCAATACATTATTATTATTGATGTCGGAAGTCCGGCAAGGGGTTCAGGCCGGCTTCCAAAGACGGGCCATGAGGCCGGTCAGCAGTGCCGCCAGCAGCAGGCGCATGCAGAGGATGACGAGGCCGTTCCCCCCGATGACCACGAAGATGAGAATGTCCTCGACCACCGAGTGGCACGTGGCGAGGAACAGCCCCATCAGGAACAGCTCCCTGGCGGGGAGCCCTTTCTGCTGCGCCACGCGGATGATGATGCCCGCACCGTAGGTGATCCCGAGGAAGATCCCCGTGAACAGCGGGACCGCGGCGTCCCGCGTGAGGCCAACCCCCTTCATCGCCGGCTCGACCAGGTTCCCCGCCCTCCGGAAGACGGGCAGGTAGCGCAGCAGCTCGAAGACCGTCACCATGGGGACGATGATGAGGATCAGCTTCACGGAAAGCTTCGCGGCGCCGGCCAGAGCGGCCGGGAGCGCTTCCATGTCAGACGAGCCCCCAAAGGAAATACAGGCCGCGCAGAAGCAGCCCCGCCGCGACGGCGAGCGCCACCCGGCAGAGCGTGAGCACCCACCCTCTCGTCCCCGTGGTGGAAAGCACGCCACCCTCCACGACGAGGTTGTGGGCGATGCCCATCATCAGCCCGCACTGGGTCACCTGGAAGGAATCCAGGTGCAGGGGGACGATGACCGCGATACCGGCGTAGAGGTTGAGGAGGAAGGCGGCGACGAACGCGAAGGCCGCCTCGCCCGGCAGGCCGAAGATCCCCATCCATGGCGCGAACGCCTTCCCCAGGAAGTCGAGGACCGGCGTCCCCTTGAGCAGGGTCACCCCCACATAGAGCGGGACGGACACGACGATCATCTTCCAGGAAGTCCGCAGGCCGGCGGTCAGCCCGGTCCGGATCCGCGTCGGGACGTCGGGGACGGAATCCCCGGCCGCAGGGGCCGTTCCGGACTCGCTCAAGCACCTTCCTCCGAAAGGGAAACGAAATGGGGAAGGTAAGAGTATATCACCGGACCGGCCGGGGCGGTCCTACCGGACGCGGAACTCCGCGACCGAGCTTCGGAGATCCTCCGCCTTGCGCGCCACCATGCCGGCCGTCTGCGCGATCTCCGACGCGCCCGCGGCGTTCTCGCCGACCGCCTGCGAAACCTGCTCGATGTTCGAGGAGAAATCGCGGATCGTCACGCTCAGCTCCTCGGTCGCGGCGGCGATACGGCGGTTCTGGTCGGTGCTGTTGCGCACGCGCTCCCCGATCAGCCCCATGGCGGACTTCGCCTTCTCCCCCAGCTCCGCGCTGCGCTCCACGGCTTCCCTGCCCATCCGCATCGCGTCGACCGCCCCCGCGCTCTCCTCCTGGACGGCGCCGATCGCCTGCGAGATCTGGGCGGTCGCCTTCTGGGTCTTCTCGGCGAGCTTGCGCACCTCGTCCGCCACCACCGCGAACCCGCGGCCGTTCTCGCCCGCGCGGGCCGCTTCGATGGCCGCGTTCAGCGCCAGCAGGTTCGTCTGGTCGGCGATGTCGTTGATCAGCACGGCCACCCCGCCGATCTCCTTCGCGCGGCTCCCCACCGCCTCGACGGTGCCGGCGGCCCGCTCGACGACGCCCCGGATCCCGTTCATCGCCCCCAGGAAGTCGTCGATCACGACCGCGCCGCCGGAGGCGGCCTCCAGCGCCATCACGGACGCGTCCTGCATGCTGTGCGTGTTCGTCGCGACCTGGCCGACGGTCGCGCTCATCTGCTCGGAGGAGGCGGCGACGGACTCCGTCTGGCCGCTCACCTGCCGGTTGGCCTCGTGGATCCGCGTCGTGGTCGAGGAAAGCTGCTCGGCGGCGGAGGCGAGCTCGTGGCTCCATCCGGCGATCTTCCCGAAGGTCTCCCGGAGCCGCTCCCCGAGGCCGTCCAGCGCCTCGACGATCCCCCGCACCTCCTCCGTATCCGCCGCGTCCCGGGCCATCGTCGCGGTGAGATCGCCCCGGGCGAACCGGGCCGCCACGCCGGCCGCGGATTCGAGCGGAGCGATCATCAGGCGCACGGAAAGGAACGTGAGAATCCCGAAAACGGCCGCCATCAGGGCCGCGACGGCCACGGCAACCAACTGTATCCGGCCGAACGAGCCGAAGAAGTCGCTCTTCCGCTCGCCCACGAACAGCGCGCCGATCGTCTTCCCGGAGGCGTCCTTTATGGGCTCGTACCTCGCAAGGTAAGGGACGCCAAGGATCTCGGCCTCCCCTTCGAACGGTTCCCCGCGCTCGACGACGGCTTCGCGGGCGGGCCCCTGGAGCTTCGTCCCGATCGCCCTCGACCCGTCTTCCTTCACGATGTTCGTGGACACCCGCGTGTCCCCCTGGAACACGGTGGCCGCGCCGCCCGTGAAGCGCTTCATCCGGTCGACCACCTCGGCGTCATCGTTCAGCGTGTGCTCGCCGACCAGCAGCTTCCCGTCCTCCACCCGGAACCCGGCCCCCTTTTCCGCAAGCAGGACGCGGAAGACGTTCATGCTCCTTTCCCGGGCCATGCCCGCCTTGCGGTACAGGTCCTCGTTCATCATGTAGAGACATGCGGCCGCGGTGACGGCCGCCGCGACAACCACCGCCAGCGCCGCGAAAACGAACATCCTGCTCTTCATGGTCCTGATGAACCGGAAAAATCTCATAAAGAAGGAAAGCACGCGGACCCCCCCATGCGGATACATCCTCGATCACGGGATGCTTTTTGGAACAACAGGGGAATTTATCGGCATGGTATCGGAAATCTTTAGCGACTATTGCGGCGGGAGGGAACCCGCCGGCGGGACCGGACCTTCGCGCGTCCGCGGGGGGGGGTCAGCCCCCCCGCTTCCTCATCCCCTTCGGGGTCTTCCCGAACAGCGCGCCGGAGCGCAGGACCGGTTTGCCGTCGAGGTAGACCTCCCCCTGCGACCTCAGGTCCTTGATCATGTCCCAGTGGACCGCCGAGTCGTTCTTCCCGCCCGATTCGGGGTACGACCGGCCCACCGCCAGGTGGATCGTGCC
>CAZTFC010000051.1:0-15390 GCA_964612075.1 uncultured bacterium | reverse complement strand
TGGTGGGCCATGAAGGATTCGAACCTTCAACCTCCTGATTAAGAGTCAGCTGCTCTGCCGGGTTGAGCTAATGGCCCACGCTGGGAAAAACAATATGAAAGAGCGCACAACATACCACAAAAAATGGCGCGCCTGGGAGGAATCGCCGGCTCGCGCCCGGGCATCCCTGCCCGGTCTCCGCCGGCGGCCGCGTCGCCTTCCGCGGCCGTCCATGGCCGCTCACCCTCGCTAACCGCTCGGCGGCGACTTGGATTCGATTCCTCAAAGAGCGCGACGCCAAAAAGATGGCGCGCCTGGGAGGAATCGAACCTCCGCACCCGGCTCCGGAGGCCGGTGCTCTATCCCCTGAGCTACAGGCGCCTGATAAAAAGTGGGGTGAGTGATGGGGATCGAACCCACGACAGCCAGAGCCACAGTCTGGTGCTCTGCCAACTGAGCTACACTCACCACCCATGCCCCGATAGGCGAAAGGAAATTATACGTACAACCTCTTTTCCGGGTCAACGGGAAAATCCCCGTTCACCCGGGCGGCCGGAATCCCCGCAGCCGGAGGGCGTTCGTCACCACGGAAACCGAGGACATCCCCATCGCCGCCGCCGCGAAGACGGGATCGAGCAGCATTCCGAAGAACGGGTAGAGGATCCCCGCCGCGACCGGGATGAGCACCACGTTGTAGGCGAACGCCCAGAACAGGTTCTGCTTGATGTTGCGCAGCGTCGCCCGGCTCAAGGAGATGGCGGCCGTCACGGCGCGCAGGTCGCCGCCCATCAGCACCAGATCGCCGGACTCCATCGCGATGTCGGTGCCGGTCCCGATCGCCATGCCGACGTCGGCCTGGGCCAGCGCCGGCGCGTCGTTGATGCCGTCCCCCACCATCGCGACGACCTTGCCCCTCTCCTGCAGCGCCTTGACCTCCGCCGCCTTGCGGTCCGGCAGGACGCCGGCGACCACTCGGTCGATCCCCGCCTCCCTCGCCACGCTTTCCGCGGTGCGGGGGTCGTCCCCCGTGAGCATGACGACCTCGAGCCCCATCCCGCGAAGGCGCCGGATCGCCTCCGGCGAACCTTCCTTGACCGCGTCGGCGATCGGGATCACCCCGGCAGCCCGGCCGTCGACGGCCACGAGCACGGGCGTGCCGCCGGCGTCCGCGACCCGTGCCGCGGGATCGAGCAGCGGCGCGGCGGAGACGCCCTCCTCCGCGAGCCAGGCCGCGTTCCCCACCAGCACCCGGCGGCCGCCGGCCGAGGCCCGGATCCCCTTTCCAGGCACCGACTCGAAATCCTCCGGGGAGGCGACGTCGATCCCCTTCTCCCGCGCGGCGCGGACCACCGCGTCGGCCAGCGGATGCGAGGATCCGCTTTCCGCGCAGGCGGCCAGGCGCAGCAGCTCCCGCTCCCCCGCCTCCCCGACCCACCCGCCGTCCGCGGCGGGAAGGACCGCGACGGCTTCCGGCCTGCCCCGGGTGATCGTCCCGGTCTTGTCGAGGACGACCGTGTCGACCTTCTGCGCGGTCTCCAGGGCGGCGCCGTCCCGGACCAGGATCCCGAGCTCCGCCCCTCTTCCCGTGGCGACCATGATCGAGGTCGGGGTGGCCAGCCCCATGGCGCACGGGCAGGCGATGATGAGCACGGCGATCATGTTGACCATCGCGTACGTTCCGCGCGGCTCGGGGCCGAGGAGGTACCACGCCAGGAACGTGAGGGCCGCGACGGCCATCACCGAGGGGACGAAGTACGACGCGATCACGTCGGCCAGCCGGCCGATGGGCGGCTTGCTCCCCTGGGCCTCCCTCACCATCTCGACGATCCGCGACAGGACGGTTTCCTTCCCGACGCGCGTGGCGGTGAACACCAGCCGCCCGTTCAGGTTCATCGTGCCGCCCGTGACCGCGCTTCCCGGCGTCTTCTCCGCCGGGATCGGCTCCCCGGTGAGCATCGACTCGTCGACGGCCGATCGTCCTTCCTCCACCGCCCCGTCCACCGGGATCCTCTCCCCCGGACGGACGACCACCCGCTCGCCGACCGTCACCGACTCGATCGGGACGTCGACCTCCCCGCCTCCCCGCTCCACCCGCGCCGTTTTCGGGGCGAGCCCGATCAGCTTCTTCACCGCGTCGGAGGTGCGTCCCTTCGCCCTCGCCTCGAAAAACCGGCCGAGCAGCACCAGGACGATGATCGCGGCGGACGTCTCGTAATACAGGTGGACCGTCAGCGCTTCCGCGCTGACCCAGGCGGGGGCGAACGTCGCGACCACGCTGTAGAGGTAGGCGACCGAGGTGCCGAGGGCCACGAGGGTATTCATGTCCGTTGTGCCGTGGCGCGCCGCCGTCCAGGCGCCGAGGTAGTAGCGGGATCCCGAGTAGAACTGGATCGGCGTCGCCAGCAGGAACTGCAGCACGGCCGCGGCGAACCCCGAGATCGGGAGAAGGTCTCCGCCGAAAAGCATGTGCCCGTGGGAAAGCAGGAGCAGCGGGATGCCGCAGGCGAGGCCGACCGCCAGCCGGGAACGGAGCCGCCCCTCCTCTTCCCTCTGGACCCGTTCCTGCCGGGCCACCGGGTCTTCCCCGGGCTCGACCCGCGGGACGGCGTACCCCGCCCCCTCGACCGCCGACCTGAGGCCTTCCGGGGAAATCGCGCCGGGAAAGTATTCGACCGTCGCCGTCCCCGCCGCCAGGTTGACGCTCGCCGCCGACACCCCCGGCACCTTGCGGAGCGCGCGCTCCACCCGCGCCACGCAGGAGGCGCAGGTCATCCCCTCCACGGGGAAGGAGACGCGTTCTTCGGGCACCTCGTACCCGACGCCCCGGACCGCCTCCGCCAGCTCCGACGGTCCGGTCCTGGAAGGATCCGCCGTGACGGTGGCGCTGCCCGCCGCCAGGTTGACCGAGGCGGAAGATACCCCTTCGACCTTCGCGAGCGCCTTTTCCACGCGCGCCACGCACGAAGCGCAGGTCATGCCCCCGACCGGCAGCGTCCATCGGGCCGGCCCGTCGTCTTTCATCGTTTCCTTGACGTGTCTTTCGTCCATCGGTAAATAATAAGATGTTTTCCACCGGGGGAAAGATGCCAATCCCCGGCACGGTTGATATACTGGCGGCACGCGCCTGTAGCTCAGGTGGATAGAGCAGCTGCCTTCTAAGCAGCGGGCCAGAGGTTCGAATCCTCTCAGGCGCGCCATGTTTTACTGCATCGCGCTTCAGGAGGATCCGCGATAATACCGTGAGGAGGCGGGAATAATGTTCATCTGCAGGATCTGCGGGTTCAAATCGTTCGAGGTGACGCAGGAAGTCTGCCGCTGTTCGCCGACGAAGAAGCACCAGTTCATCGAGGAGATCCCGGAAGGGTATTTCTGCCAATACTGCGGCTACACGTCGCACACCTGCGAGTGCGGGGACTGCCAGCACAGCCCGATCAAGAAGCACAGCTACATCGGCAAGAAGACGGGCGAATATGAAGGCCATTACACCTGCAAGTACTGCGGCTGGGCACCGACCTACCTCATGGGCGGCCCCTGCAAGATGAGCCCGCACGGGTACCACGAGTTCTTTTAAGCCTTTCGGGCCGGGCGGCGCGAGGGAAACCCCGCCCCCGTCCGGCCCCCGTTCCGGTTCCTCCCCTTCCGTCGGTCCGGACGCCGCGTCCCCTTATACTTTCGACATCGGGCTGCACTGCCCCGATGTCCCCCTTGCGGAAAAAACGGGATTCATCTAAAATCCCAACCAGAAGGTCCCGTCAGGTCGTTCCTTGTCAACCCGCGTTCCGCCCTTCGGGAGGTCGTAGATGAAAAAGATGCGCGCGGCTCTCGTGATCCTTTCCCTCCTGTCGCTTTTTTCCCTCGTCATCGGCATGGCATTGTCCGGATCGGCGGAAAGCGGGACGTTGCAGGATTCCCTTTCCGGGGTGACGAGTCTTTTGTTCGCGGCATGTACCATCGGGAATGCCTTCCTTTCCTACCGATACGCCGGAAGCATCGGCCGTTCCGCGTTCGGATGGGCCGCCGCCGCGTTCCTTCTGCCGTATATCGCGCCGATCGTTCTGGCGTTCCGGCCGGAACTTCCGGGCGGATCCATGACGGTTTCCGTACCCGGGGCGGCCGGGGCCGTCCCCTTCTCCTCCCCCGTCGCCGCAAGCCCGGCGGAGGCGGTTCCGCCCGCTCCGAAGAAAGATCTCTTCACGAAATCCCGCCCTTCCAGTCCGGAAATCCTCCTCAAGGAGGGGCTGTTCGGCGATTCCCGCTGGCGGCTGGACCGGCTCCGGCTGTTCTGCGTCGTGGTCCCGGGCACCTTCAAATGGAGGGTCGTGACCTCCTCCCGGGAATTGGGAATGTTCTTCCCGGACCTGCTCCCGGACGAGACCGCGGACTCCCTTTACGGTTTCCTCGAAGAGGCACTGGAAAGCGGGAACCGGGACGCTTTCCAAGGGGTGAAGGTCTGCCTGGCCGGATTCGACGGAGAGACGGGGGTGTTCGACCTCCAGAAGATGAAGACAACAAGAGGCGGTCTTCTCGGCGGACTATATCATTTCCGCGGAGAACGGCGCGCAAGGCTCAAAGAGTTCCTCGACGGTGCACCCGTCGTCACGTTGAAGGGATGGCTCGGGAGGAAGGCGATCCTCGACCGGGACGGCTTCCACGTCGGGAAGAAACAGCTTCCCTGGGCGGACGTGAAGGGGATCCAGGTGGAAACCATGAACGGAATGGTGACCCACATGTACGTGCTGCCCGAGGGTCGCTCCGGGGGGATCTTCGACCTGAAGAGGGGGAAATACTCCCTGACAGGGATCCCCACGAAGAAGAAGGAACTCTACGTCGCCGAGTGCAATTTCTGGAGAACGCTCGTCGCGTAGACGCCCTCCCGCGGCACGCGCGCGTCGATACTTCCCCAAACGGCCGGCTTCGGCCGATAATGGAACCATATCCTTCGATACCGGCGGGAAGGGGGAACCGACATGCCGCTTCTGCGCGTGGAACTCTGGCCTGGACGCAGCCCCGAGGCGAAGAAGAAGCTCGCCCGGGAGCTGACGGACGTCGTCGTAGAGAACATCGGGTGCCCGAGGTCGGCGGTGACCATCGTCTTCACGGAAGTCCCCAAGGGCCATTGGGTGATCGGAGGGATCCCGTGCGATGAGTCCCACAAGGATGTCCCGTAAAGAGCTTTCGGCGGCCGCGCGGGAGGACGTCCTCCGCATAGGGACGGAGATCTTCCGCCTCATGGAGGCGGAGCCCCCGGCGGTGTTCAGCAGGAAGTACTGGGCGGGCCGGATGATGGACGCCGCGATGGAGCGTCCCGATTTCAAGGTCGCCCTTTTCCGGTTCATCGACGTCCTCCCGTCCCTGGCCACCAACCGCCAGGTCTCCCGGCACATCCGGGAATATTTCCTCGAGGGGGGGCTGCCGCTGCCGGGGTTCGCGAAGACGATCCTCTCCGGCGCCGCGTCCGCCGTGACGGCCCCGGTCGCCTCCCTGCTGATCCGGCGCAACCTGACCGCCTTCTCGAAGACCTTCATCGCCGGCAAGGACCCCCGGGACGCGCTGAAGGCGCTGCGGGGGATCCGGGACGACGGCGGGACCTTCACCGTGGACATCCTGGGGGAGGCCGCCGTCTCGGAAAGCGAGGCGGACGCGTACCGGGACCTCTACCTCTCCCTGGTCGACATCCTCGCGGAAGAGATGTCTTCCTGGCCCCCCGGCGACCCGGGGCGCGAAAGGTATTTCCCGCGCCTCAACGTCTCGGTCAAGCTCAGCTCCCTCTATTCACGGATCGGCCCCTTGAACCGCGAGGACAGCCTCGAGCACGTGACGGAGCGGCTGCGCCCGATCTTCCGGAAGGCGAGGGCCGCGGGCGGGTACGTCCACGTGGACATGGAGACGACGGCCCTGAAGGAGATCGTCGTCGGCGCCGTCACCGGGCTGCTCGACGAGCCGGAGTTCCGGGACTGGGACGGCGCAGGGGTAGCCCTCCAGGCATACCTCAAATCCGGCCTCAAGGACCTGGGGAAGGTGATCGGCTGGGCGAGGAAGCGCGGCCGCCGCGTCACCGTCCGGCTGGTCAAGGGCGCCTACTGGGAATACGAGAAGACCGTCGCGGGACAGCGCGGCTGGCCCGTTCCCGTCTTCACCTCCAAGACGCACACGGACTGGAGCTTCGAGCGGTGCGTCGAGCTCGCCCTTGCCAACCACGAAAGCGTTTCCCTCGCCGTCGCGTCGCACAACGTGCGTTCGATCGCCTGGACGCTCGCGCTGGCGGAGCGGATGGGCGTCCCCCGGGACCGTTTCGAGTTCCAGGTGCTCTACGGGATGGCGGAGCCGATCCGGAACGCGTTGCGGAAGACGGGGCACGCCGTCCGGGAATACGCGCCCGTAGGCGAGCTGATCCCCGGCATGGCCTACCTGGTCCGGCGCCTGCTGGAGAACACCTCCAACGAAGGGTTCCTGCGGAAGACGTTCGCGGCCCGCGCGTCCCATGAAGAGCTGCTGAGGGAGCCGGAGCCTTACGCGGGAGAGCCGCGCACCGACGTGCCCGCCGTGCCGCCTTCCGCCGGGCCCGCGCCGCCGCCCCCCTTCCGGAACGAGCCGCCGCTCGACTTCTCCGTCGAGGCGAACCGGGAGGCGTTCCGGCGGGCGATCGAGGCGGTCCGGAAAGAGCTGGGAAAGGAGCACCCCGTCGTCTTCGGGGGGCGGGAGCACGCGACGCCGGAGAAGCTCGTCTCGACGAACCCGGCGGACCCGTCCGAGGTCGTGTGCTCGACGTCCGCGCTCTCCCGGGAGATGGCCGACCGGGCCGTCGCCGCCGCGAAGGAGGCGCAGAGGGGCTGGGGCGCCCGCCCGCCGGAAGAGCGCGCCGAGGTCCTGTTCCGGGCGGCGGAGATCGCACGGAAGCGCAGGGTCGAGCTGGCCGCGTGGCAGCTCGTCGAGGTGGGGAAGAACCGGGCGGAGGCCGACGCCGACGTGTGCGAGGCGATCGACTTCCTGGAATACTACGGCCGGGAGATGATCCGCCTGGGCGCCCCGGTGAAGATGGGCTCCGTCCCCGGCGAGGAAAACCGCTACTTCTACCGCCCACGCGGCGTCGGGCTGGTCGTCGCGCCCTGGAACTTCCCCCTGGCGATCTCCGTGGGGATGGTCTCGGCGGCCCTCGTGACCGGCAACTCGGTCCTCTACAAGCCGTCCACCCTGTCGCTCGGGAACGGCCGGCTCGCCTTCGACCTGCTGCGGGAGGCGGGGGTCCCGGACGGCGTGCTGAATTTCATCCCCGGCCGAGGGTCCGAGATCGGCGACTGCCTCGTGGAGCACCCGGACGTCGACTTCGTCGTCTTCACCGGCTCGCTGGAAGTGGGGCTCGGGATCGTCGAGAAGGCGGCCAGGCCCCGCCCCGGACGGGTCGGGATCAGGAAGGTCGTCATCGAGACGGGCGGCAAGAACGCGATCATCGTGGACGGCGACGCCGACCAGGACCAGGCGGTCCCCGGCGTGATCCAGTCCGCCTTCGGGTTCCAGGGGCAGAAATGCTCCGCCTGCTCCCGGGTCATCGTCCTGCGCGACTGCTACGACCGGTTCGTCGAGCGGCTGGCGGAGGCGGTGAAAGGAATCGCCGTCGGCGACCCGCGCGACCCGAAGAACTTCATGGGCCCCGTCGTGGACGCGGCGGCGAAGAAGAGCATTCTCGGCTACATCGAGGCGGGCGAGCGGGAAGGGAAGTCGCTGGTCCGCGTTCCCGTCCCGGGAACGGGACACTATGTCCCGCCCACGGTGTTCGTCGACCTTCCGCCGGGATCGCGGCTCCTCGCGGAGGAGATCTTCGGGCCGGTCCTTTCGGTCATCCGGGCGGAAAACATCGACGAGGCGGTCTCGATCGCGAACTCCACGATCTACGCCCTGACCGGCGGGCTCTTCTCCCGCAGCCCGGCCAATATCGCGAAGGTCTCGCGGGAGCTCGCGGCGGGGAACCTGTACATCAACCGGGGGATCACCGGGGCCATCGTCGGACGTCAGCCGTTCGGGGGCTTCCGGATGTCGGGGGTCGGCTCGAAGGCGGGCGGGCCGGACTACCTGCAGCAGTTCCTCGAGCCGCGCGTGGTGACCGAGAACACGATGCGGCGCGGGTTCACGCCCGAAGACGTGGGGTGAGCGCGGCGGAAATCATCGCAAGAGGAGGAAGAGCGTCATGGAGATGAAAGGAAAGCGGGTCGCCGTCCTCGTCGAGGAGATCTACGAAGACCTGGAGCTGTGGTACCCGGTGTACCGGTTCCGGGAGGCGGGCGCCGAGGTCACGATCGTCGGGCCGTCCGCCCGGACGTACCGGTCGAAGCACGGATACGAGGCGACGGCCGACAAGGGCGCCGACCAGGTCGACGCGGCGTACTTCGACGCGGTGATCATCCCGGGGGGGTACGCGCCGGACAAGATGCGCCTGTGCAAGCCGCTGGTGGAGCTGGTCCGCGAGGCGTACCTCCAGGGGAAGGTCGTCGCGGCGATCTGCCACGGGGGGTGGGTGCTCGCCTCGGCGAACATCCTGCGCGGGAAGATGGTCACGGGGTACGCCGCCATCCGGGACGACCTGGTGAACGCGGGCGCCTTCTACGAGGACGTCGAGGTCGTGCGGGACGGCAACCTGGTGACCTCGCGCAAGCCGTCCGACCTCCCCTTCTTCCTCCGGGCCATCTTCCAGGCGATGTCGGAGGCAAAGCCGAGGGCGGGGGGAAATTAGCCCCTTTCCCCCCCGATTCCTCTATAATTACGGGATACGATCGGCTCGGCATCTTCGCCCCGCCGCAATACCTTATCGAATCAAGGGGCCCCACATGAAAGTGCTTCTGCTGTACCCCGCTTTCCCCGACACGTTCTGGAGCTTCCGCCACGCCCTCCCGTTCATCGGGAAGCGCTCCTCGTTTCCTCCCCTGGGGCTGCTCACCGTCTCTGCGATGCTTCCCCCCCACTGGAAGCGGAAGCTGGTCGACGTCAACGTCGAGAAGCTGAGCGACCGCGACATCGAGTGGGCCGACGTGGCTTTCTTAAGCGCCATGCTGGTCCAGGGTCCCTCCCTCGAGCAGCTGATCGCCCGCTGCCGGAAAGCGGGGCTGAAAACGGTGGTCGGCGGGCCGGTGACGAGCGCGGAGAACCCGTGCTACGAGGGCGCGGACCACATCGTCCGCGGGGAGGCGGAAAACCTGATCGACGGGCTGGTCGCCGACCTGGAGGCCGGCACGGCCCGGCGGTTCTACGACGCCGCCGGGCGGGCGGACATCACCCGGGTGCCTCCCCCCGACTTCGCCCTCGCCCGCATGAGCAAGTACAGCTCGATGCCCGTGCAGTATTCCCGCGGCTGTCCCTTCAACTGCGAGTTCTGCGACGTCATCGAGCTTTTCGGGCGCGTCCCCCGCACCAAGACCACGCACCAGGTCCTGAAGGAGTTCGAGCACCTGTATCGGCTCGGGTGGCGGGGATCGGTGTTCATCGTCGACGACAACTTCGTCGGGAACCGCAAGGCCATCAAGGAGCTGCTCCCCTGGGTCTCCGACTGGATGGCCGAGCGGGGCGACCCGTTCTACCTGTTCACGCAGGCGTCGATCAACCTGGCCGACGACGACGAGCTGCTCTCGCTCATGAAGGCGGCGCGGTTCGACAAGGTGTTCGTCGGGATCGAGACCCCGGACCCCGAATGCCACCTCGCGGCGGGCAAGATGCAGAACGTGAAGGCCGACCTGCTGGAAAGCGTCAAGAAGATCCAGGAAACCGGGATGGAAGTGATGGGGGGGTTCATCGTCGGCTTCGACCAGGACACCCCCGACATCTTCCAGCGGCAGATCGACTTCATCCGGGAGGCGGCCATCCCCGTCTCCATGGTGGGGCTCCTGACCGCGCTCCCCAACACGCAGCTGTGGCGGCGGCTCTCGGAAGAGGGGCGGATCCTGCGGCAGAGCCTGGGCGACAACACGGACGTATTGCTGAACTACATGCCGAAGATGAATCCCGAGGCGCTCCTGGCCGGATACCGGAAGGTGCTCTCCTCCATCTACAGCCCGTCGGAATATTTCGAGCGCACGCTGGTCCTGCTGAAACGCCTGGGCAGCCGGCCGAGCACGCGGCGGGTCTTCTCCGACTACGTCGGCCTGCTGCGGTCGTTCGTCCGCCAGGGGATCGTCGCCCGGTACCGTGTGGCGTACTGGCGCTTCATCCTCAAGGCGCTGCGGCACGCTCCGAAACACCTGGGGCTGGCCGTGACGCTGGCCATCATGGGGCACCACTTCTTCATCCTGGCGCGCCGGCTGGAGTCGAAACCGTCCGAGGTGAGATGAAGGAAAAGCTCGATTCCATCCTGGCTTTCCTGAAGACGGGAATCTGGTACTTTCCCGAGACGGGCCTTTCGCGGCCGAAGGCGTTCCTCCTCAGATGCCTGAAGGTCCTCCTGCTGGCGGTCCGCGGGTTCGACCGCGACAACTGCGCGGTCCGGGCCTCGGCGCTGACCTTCTATTCCCTGCTGTCCGTCGTCCCGGTCGTCGCGGTGATCTTCGGGATCGCCAAGGGGTTCGGCTTCGACAAGCGGCTGCAGGCGGAGCTCCTCGTGCGCTTCTCGGAGCATTCCGACGTAATGATGCAGGTCTTCCGCTTCTCCGACTCGATGCTGGAAAAGACCAGCGGGGGGATCGTCGCCGGGATCGGGGTCGCCCTGCTGTTCTGGTCGGTCATCAAGGTCTTAAGCTCCATCGAGGACGCGTTCAACGACATCTGGAAGGTGGCCAGGCCCCGCTCGTTCGCCCGCAAGTGCAGCGACTACCTCTCCTTCGCCATGATCTGCCCGCTCATCTTCCTCATGGCGAGCAGCCTGACGGTCACGCTGGCGGGGGAGATCCAGTCCGTCGCGGAGCGGGCCGCCCGGTGGGGGATACCTCCCCAGCTGTTCCAGCTCCTGCTCGAGGTGCTGCCGCTCCTGCTGATCTGGGTGCTGTTCGCCTTCCTGCTCATGTACATGCCGAACCTCAAGGTCCGCATGGGGCCGGGATTCGCCGCCGCGGTGGCGGCCGGCACCGCGTTCTACCTGACCCAGTGGGTCTACATCTCCTTCCAGGTCGGGGTGTCCCGGGCCAACGCCATCTACGGCAGCTTCGCCGCCCTCCCGCTTTTCCTGGCGTGGCTGCAGATCAGCTGGCTGATCGTCCTTTTCGGGTCCGAGATCTCCTGCGCCGCCCAGAACCTCGACTCCGTCGGGTTCCCGGAAGGGTCGGAGAAGGTGAGCCCGTACCACAGCAAGGTCCTGTCGCTCCTGGTCGCCCGCCTCGTCGTCAGGAGCTTCGCCGCGGGAGGGAAGCCGCCGACCCCCCAATCCATCGCCCAATCCCTGATGGTCCCGTGCGCCCTGGTCCGCAAGATCCTCTCCGATTTCTCGGCCGCGGGGCTCCTCACCCCGGTGAAACCCGAAAGGAACGAAGAGCCGGGCTGGCAGCCGGCCCGCGACGTCCACGGGATCACGGTGGCGCAGGTCCTCGAAACCCTGGAGCGGTGCGGCACCTTGGAGCCGGCGTTCCTCGAGACGGACGATTCCCGGGCGATTTCCGGAGTGCTGGAAGATTTCGGCGAGGCGCTGAAATCCTCTCCGGCGAACAAGCCGCTTCGCGACCTGTAGCCGAAATCCGATTGACAGGAACGTTTGCCGGGGGATTAATTGGAGGAAAAGCCTTCGTTTCGAATCCGCACGGAAAGGAGAAACGGGTCATGAAGAAGCTCGCGGTGCTGCTTTTGTGCCTGGCGCTGGTCCCGGCCGCCTTCGCGGCCGACCTCGACGCGGCGAAGAAGGAAGGAAAGACCAACTTTTACGCCAACATAACCGCGGTTGAGCCGATCATGGAGGCGTTCACCGCCGCCAAGGGAGTGAAGGGCGTCTACACCAGGGTCTCCACGGCGAAATACGTCGCCACGGTCCTCACGGAGCACGGCGCGGGCAAGCTCGCGGCCGACGTCCTCCAGGGGCCGCTGCCGATCCTGGAGGCGCTCAAGGAGAAAGGGGTGCTCGCGCCGTACCGGTCGCCCGCCGCCGCCGGATACCCGGAATGGGCGCGCAAGGACGACACCATCATGCAGTTCGGCATCGAGTACGTCGCCCTGATCTACAACAAGGAGCTGGTCAAGCCGGCGGACGTCCCCAAAAGCTACAAGGAGCTGACCGACCCGAAGTGGCGGGACAAGATCGTCATGCCCGACCCGGCCACGCACGCGACCACCATCAGCTGGCTCGTCGGGCTCAAGGAAGCCAGGGTCTTCGCCTCCGAGGCCGAGTGGATGGACTTCCTGAAAGGGCTGGCCGCCAACAAGCCGATGTTCGTGGCCTCCTTCAGCCCGACGCCGGCCCCGGTGGAGAGCGGCCAGAAGCTGATCGCGGTCTCGATGCCGAAGTACATCATCACCCACGCGCCCGCCCCGCTCGACTGGGCGCGCACGGAAGTGCTCCTGGGGTCCCCCCGCGGCATCGCCATCGCGGCCAAGGCGCCCAATCCGAACGCGGCCCGCGTCTTCATGGACTACTGGCTCTCGAAGGACGCCATGAAGCTCCTTGCGGACAAGGTGGGGGAATACGTCCTGGCGCCGGGCGTCTACCCGCCGATCCCGGGCATCGACAAGGCCAAGGTCCTGCCGATCCGCGAGCTGTCGGACGAGGAGATCGCCTCCTGGGGGGCGAAGTTCAAGACGATCTTCGCGGCCAAGTAGCATGGAGATCCGCGTCAAGGGTCTGACCCGAGACTACTACTCGGAAGGCAAGCGGATCCGGGCGCTGGACCATGTCGACCTGACCATACCCGCGAACCGGATCTTCACCCTGCTGGGGCCGAGCGGCTGCGGGAAGACCACGCTGTTGCGGTGCATCGTCGGGCTGGAGGTCCCCGATGCGGGCGAGATCGCCATCGGGGACGAGGTCGTGTTTTCCAGGGAGAGGAACGTCTTCGTGCCCCCGGAGAAGCGGGGGCTCGGGATGGTCTTCCAGACCTACGCCATCTGGCCCCACATGAACGTCTTCGACAACGTGGCCTACCCGCTCAAATGCCGCAAGGTCCCGTCGGGGGAGATCCGGTCCCGGGTGGAGCGGTTCCTCAAGTTCGTGCAGCTCGAGGGGTTCGAAAACCGCCCGGCGACGCGCCTGAGCGGCGGGCAGCAGCAGCGGGTGGCGCTGGCCCGGGCCCTGGTCGCCGAGCCGAAGGTCATCCTGTTCGACGAGCCCCTGAGCAACCTCGACGCGAAGCTGCGGGAAGAGACGCGCAAGGAGCTGCGCACCTTCCTCTCCGGCCTCCAGATCACCGCGGTCTACGTGACGCACGACCGGATCGAGGCGCTGGCCCTCTCGGACCGGATCGCCGTCATGCGGGCCGGCCGGATCGTGGAGGAAGGCGACCCGAAGAAGATCTATTTCCGGTCCGACTCGAAGTTCGTGGCCGACTTCATCGGCCGCGCCAACCTGGTCCCGGGAAGGGTGGCGTCGCTGAAAGGAGAACATGCCGCCCTCGAGACGTCGATCGGCACGATCGTCGCCCTGAACCCGCAGAAGATCCCCCCCGGGTCCGAGGCGCTGGCGTGCGTGCGCCCCGAGTTCATCCGCGTCGCGGGGGGCGGAGGGAACGGCAACGTCTTCCGTGGGAAGGTGGAGACGCTGCTCTTCATCGGGGAGGCGTACGAGGGGGAGATCCGGATCGGCGACACGCTGGTGACCACGTCGATCCCCCCCACCGCCGACGTCGCGGAAGGGGGCGAGGTCTCCGTCTCCTTCGAACCCGACCACTGCTTCCTGCTCCCGGCGTAAGAACACGGGCGGACCATGGGCAAGCGCTCCCTCCTGACCCCCTCGCTCATCGCCGTCGTCGGCCTGCTGACGATCAGCCCCGTGCTGATGCTGGCGTTCGGCAGCTTCACGGAGGGGCTGGGCACCTTCGGCGCCTTCACCGTCTCCAAGTACGTCGAGGCCTACACCGACCCGGCGCTCGCGGAGATCCTCTGGAACACGGCGGTCTTCACCCTCGGCTCGGCCGCCGTCGCCACCCTGCTCGCGCTTTTTTTGTCCTACGTGAACACGCGGACCGACATCCCCTTCAAGTTCTTCTTCGGGATCATCTCCGTCATCCCGATGATGATCCCGCACATCCTGTTCGCGAGCAGCTGGGTGCTGCTCCTGAACCCGAGCAACGGGATCCTGAACCGGTACCTGATCGGGGCCCTCGGCCTGGAAAACGCGCCGTTCGACATCTACACGCTGAAAGGGATGATCCTCGTCGAGGGGCTGCTCGACCTGCCGATCGCCTACCTGATCATCGCCCCCGCCATGGGCTCCTTCGACATCGCGCTCGAGGAGTCCTCCCGGGTCTGCGGCGGGAGCACCCTGCGCACGATGGCCCGCGTGACGTTGCCGGTCCTGCGGCCGGCGATCCTGGCCTCGATCATCCTCGTGATCGTGCGCTGCCTCGCCTCCTTCGCCGTCCCGTCCGTCATCGGCATGCCGGGGCGGATCTATGTGCTGGCGACGCACATCTACCGGATCACGTCGACCGGCTTCTCCGCCGACTACGGAAAGGCGGCCGCCGTCGGGATGAGCGCGCTGGCCGCGGCGGTCCTCCTGATCTACCTGTACCGCTGGATGACGCGGGAGAGCGAACGGTACGTCACCGTCTCCGGGCGCGGCTTCAAGCCCGCCCTGATCGAGCTGAAAGGGTCCCGCTACCCGGTGATGGGCTTCGTCGGCCTGCTCTCCTTCATGCTCATCGTCCTTCCGGTCGCGGTGCTCTTCTACACGTCGATGATCCCCTACGTGATGACCCCGAGCGCCAAGGCGTTCTCGCTCATGAGCTGGAAGAACTGGACCGACGTGCTGAAGGACCCCGTGTCGCTGCTGTCGCTGAAGAACAGCCTCACGCTCGGCGTGGTCGGCGCCACCCTCGGGGTGGTCCTGTCGATCCTCGTCTCCTACGTCATCGTCAAGGTGCGCACCACCGCCTCGGGGATCCTCGACTCGCTGAGCTTCCTGTCGTTCTCCTTCCCCGGCATCGTCATCGGCGTGGGGTTCATGTGGTTCTTCGTCCGCACCCCCCTCTACTCCACCCTCTGGGCGCTGCTGATCGGCTACATCGCCACCTACCTGCCGTACGGCATCCGGCCGCTCTCCAGCGCGTTCGTGCAGATCCACAGCCACCTGGAAGAGTCGTCCAAGGTATGCGGCGCGGGCCCCTTCGCCACGATGCGGCGGATCGTCGTCCCGCTTTTGATCCCCGGGGTCGTCTCGGCGTGGGTCCTGATGGCCACCATGTTCGTCCGGGAGCTGACCCTCTCGGTCGTCCTCTCCCGCCCGGGCTCCGAGGTGCTGGCTGTGCAGATCCTGAAATTCTCCGAGGACGGGATGTGGGGGAAGCTCTCCGCCCTCGG
>CAZTFC010000050.1:0-16806 GCA_964612075.1 uncultured bacterium | reverse complement strand
CCGCGACGATGTTGTACCCGTTGACCGCCCGGTGGACCTTGAACCCCCAGGCCTCGGCCTGCTCCTCGAACGCCCCGAAGAGCTCCTTCTGCCTGGCCTGGAAGGCCTCCACGAAGCGGTCCTTCTGCTGGTCGTACTCCTTCGACTCGAAGACCTTCGGTATCGTGGTCCGCAGGTAACCGACCAGTTCTGCCATCTCGCGCTGGAACTCGGAAGCGCTGCCGGGTTCCAGGGAGATGGCGACCGGCTCTCCCGCGTCCCGGAAATTGTTCACGTAGACCCAGTCGGAAGGGACGGGCTCGGCTTTCGCCTTCTCCGTGATGAAGCGGCGCACCGCCGAGGTCTTTCCCGTCCCGTTCTCGCCCAGGGCGTAGATGTTGAACCCCAGGCTCCGCATGTTCAGGCCGAAGTCGATCGCCTGGAGGGCGCGCTCCTGCCCCACGAAGCAGGTCAGCGGCGAGACGTCCTTCGTGGTGGCGAACCCGAACCCGGCGGGATCGCAGGGGAGGTGGATCTCTTCTGGTGAAAGGGTCCTGGCCATGTCGTCTCCTGAGATGGGGATTTCGTTTCCTCGTTGCGCGTCTTCATCTATTTGATCAGAAAATCGACGCGGCTGTCCTTCAGTTTCTCCTTCTTCGCCGGCGCAAGGGACTTCGGCTCCACGAGGAACACCCTCGCGGGCTCCACCTTGCCTTCGGTAACCAGCGCGTCCCGCACCCGCGCCGCGCGGTCCATCGCGAGCTGCCGCAGGTCGCCCTCCGTCACCCGGATGTTGGCCAGCATGAGCTTCTCCATCTCGGGGACGGGCAGCTCCTTCGCCATCCCGACGACGTTGCGCGGCTTTGGGAATTTCTCCTCCTTGTAGGCGAGCGCGAGATACTTCGGGTACTCGCCCGGCTCGACGCGCACGTTGTCCACGGCGGGGGCGGCCTGCCCGGCCCTCGCCAGCTCCTTCACCTTCTGCGCGGCGACCTTGCGCCGCAGGAGGATCTGCCGGAGCGCCTCGGGTTCCCGCTCGGGGTCCGCGTGCCCCTCGATCTCCAGCCGCAGGGCGGGACGGTCGTACAGGGCCTTGGCGAGGTTGCCGATCTTCGCGGCGCCCGCCGGCGGGATCACGGACGACCCCGGCTCGAACTCCAGGTAGGCGAGCTCCTCCCCCCCGCCCCCGAACATCGCCCCGATCAGGGCGAAGGGCGCGGTGGCCGCCTTCACCAGCAGGTTTCCGACGATCTTCCAGATGATCTTCCAGACGCTGAACTTCGGGTCGTCGATGCGCCCGGAGACGGGCAGGTCCAGGCGGATCTCCCCCTTCCGGTCCTTCAGAAGCGAAACCGCCAGCTTCACGGGCAGCTTGGTCGCGTCGGGGCTGTCCACGCGCTCCCCGAAGGTGAACTGGTCGATGAAGACCTTGTTCTGCGCGTCGAGCTTCTTGTTCTCGATGTGATACGCGAGGTTGAGGGTAAGCTTCCCCTTCTCGATCCCGTAGCCGGCGTACCTGCCGGAATAGGGCGTCAAGGGCGAAAGCTCGATGTCCCGGAAGTCGACCTTGAGGTCGAGGAAGAGATCCTTCGCCAGGGGGTTGATCTTCCCGGTGATCTCGAGTGGGGTGCCAGCCCCCAGCTTCCCGCGCAGGTCCACGTCGGCCAGCATCTCCTCCGACGACGAGAGCCCCGTCACGCGGCCGCCGATCTCCGAGAGGCTCGCGGAGTAGTTCGGCCTGATGTACCGGTCGCTGAAGAAGACGTCCCCTCCCTGCAGCGTCACGTTGTCTATCCGCACCGGGACCTGGCCGACTTCCTCCTTCGCGGCCTTCGCCTCCCCGCCCGGCCCCGCCTCCGACCCGGCGGCGTTGTCCGCCGCCCCCTCCTTCGCCACGATCCCCTGGACGTTCAGCGACCCGTCCTCGTTGACGACGATCCGGGAGTAGAAGTTGGAAAGGGCGATTTCGCGTATGACGACGTTCGTCGGCTGCCAGGAGACGTCGATCCCGCCGAAATGCAGCGTGTCGAACTTGAGGAACTCCTCCCCGCTCGCCTTGTCCACCGAGTCGAACCGGTTGACCGACGCCTCCCCCTTGTATTCCGCCCGCAGCCGGCCGTCCGCCTGCGCGGAGACCCGGACCGCCCCTTCCGCCGAAACATCCCCGTCGGAGACGAGCACCTTGACGCTCTCCGTCCAGTAGGGCTGCAGGAGCCCGAGCGGAAGTCGCGCGGCCTTTAGCCGGCCCGCCATGGAGAGCGGATCGAGGGAGAAGGAGCCTCCCAGCGACAGCTTCCCCTGCCCGCCATACCCGGTGGAAAGGGAGAACGTGCCTTTCCGGTTTTTCTCCGTCGTCGCGTTCTCCGCCCGAAGCCTCATCCCGTCGAGCGACAGCGCGACGGCGGGGGTCGTAGAAGCGTCGTCGAACCGCACCACGTAGCGGTCCAGGGACGTTTTCTTCAGCGTCACAGACCAGGGATTCCCTCCGGCGGCCTTTTTCCCGGAGGCTTCCTCCTCCGGGCCCTGCGCCTTCCCGCGGGCATCCGCGGCGCCCGCATCGGGGACGAGCCGGGCGAGATTCAGCCTCCCGTCGGCGCCCCGGCGGATCGAGATCCGGCCCTTGTCGGTGGATACCTCCCCCACCACGATCTCCCTCCGTCCCGGGTCGATCCGCACATCCTTCACGGAAAACACGGGGATGTCCAGGAAGTCTTCCTTTTCTTCCCTCTGACGCAGTCGCAGGCCGCTCAGCGCGGCCGCGAGCCCTTCCAGCAGAAACCGCTCCCCTTCCTCCGACCGGGCGAAGGAATATTCCGTCCGCAGGTCGAGGGTGCCGCGGGTCACGTCGAACCGGACCAGGTCGCCGTAATACGGCGAGTACTTGCCGAGCGCCAGCTTTCCCGCCGACACGGAGCCTCCCGACCCGAGCGGGTCGAGCGAGAAGGTCCCCTTCAGCTCCAGTGTCTCCCCGGCCTCGGTCGACAACGAAAGCGACGCGTTCGCCGTCTTCCCCTTTTCCGTGCTGAAGGAATCCGCCTCGATCCGGATATCCCCCAGGACGGTCCGGAACACGGCCGGCCGCGACGCGTCCGTGAAGCGCACCTTCCCCACGGAGAGCCGAACGGCCTCCACGGAAAAAACACTTTCCTCATCCACTTTCGCGCCGGCGCCTTCCCCTCCGGGGGAGGGGGAACCGACCACGTTGTCGTTTCCGGGGTTTCTTCTTCCTTTTTCAGGTATTAACGAAAGAAGATTCAAGTTCCCGTTTCGGTCGATCGCCACATCGAATTCCGGGTCCCGGATCGTAAGGGAAGCGAGACGATATTCCCCCGCGCCGATGTCCGCCGGCGAGACGACCGCGCGGACCGACGGGAGGAAGATCATGGGGCTTTTGTCCTTCGCCGTGACGCGGACCTTCCGCAGCTCCGCGTACCCGTCGACGCGGATGGAGGGAGGTCCGTCCTCCCGCTGAAGGAACGATACGACCGCCTGCACGTCGAGGAGGGCGGAGGGCACCTCGTACTCCCTCCGGAAAGGCAGGTACTCGAGATACTTCGGAATGGAGAGATCGATGACGTTGATGTCGAAAACCGTCTCCATTGTTTCGTGGAACGGCTTGGTCCTCCCTTTCAGCGAAACCGCGTCGCCGTTGACCACCGCCGCGAACGACGGTTGGATGTACTTGTCGACGGCGTGCTTGAGGTTCGAGATGAACGGAACGGCAATCTGGATCCCCTCCACCTTGTGGCGGACCCCGTTCGGCCCGTCGAGGAAATCGATCCGGCCGTCGCTCAGGCGGATATTATTGAAGGAATACCTCAACGGTTTCGACGCTTCCTTCGGTTTTCCGCCGAATTCCTCCAGCAGGTCCGAGAAATTGTACGACCCGTCCGGCCTGCGGACGACGTTCACGTACGGTTTCCTGATGCCTACCTCCCGGAGCACGGGGCCGCCCCGGAAGACGGACGCGATCTCCAGGTTCGCGCCGATCTCCTCCGCCGAGATCCAGGTGCCGGATCCGTCCCGCTCGGAAACCGAAAGCCCCCGGACGGCGACGGCGAGCGCGTAGGGGTTCACCCGGATCTCGCGGATCACCGTATTCCGGTGAAGCGCCTTGGACAGGGCGTTCACGGCAATGGGCTTGAGGATGGCGGGAAGGGCGAAGAACCCGAAGAGAGTGAAGAGCCCGACGGCCGCCGCGGCCGCCAGCAGCCATTTCCGGAACAACGGCAACGACCGGATCCCGGAGACCCCAGCCATGCGGCACCCCCTTTCTTTCCCGATAACGATAATCATACATCCGTTTCGGAGGATGGAGGGCGCCTCAAGTCCCGCGCGCGACGCAGCGCGTCTTTCGGGTTATATTCTTTTCCATGGCCGGACGACGAGACGAAGACCCCGTGCTGGTCTACTCCACCGAAAGAGGGCTCGTGTGCCCGAAATGCCGCCTCCCGGCGGCGAAATGCTCCTGCCGCCGCGAAGCCCCGCCCCCGAGGGGGGACGGCATCGTCCGGGTGAGAAGGGAGACCAAAGGGCACGGCGGGAAAACGGTCACCGTCGCGGAAGGCGTTCCCCTCGGGGGCGACGCGCTTCGGGAGCTCTGCTCGGAGCTGAAACGCTTCTGCGGGACCGGCGGGACCGTGAAGGACGGGGCCGTCCAGATCCAGGGCGACCACCGGGACAAGATCGTCGCGGAGTTGATCAGGCGCGGGTTCGCCGTGAAGGCCGCCGGGGGCTGAGGGGCCCGCTCCGTCCCGCCCGCGATCACCGCGGGGCCACCCTGCCTCCGTCTTTCACCGAGTCGCCCGGGTGGACGACGACCGTCTCCCCTTCCGACAGGCCCGACAGGACCTGGGCGGACAACCCGTTCCTCTTCCCGAGCTCCACGCTCCGCAACCGCGCCCGTTTCCCCTCCACCGCGTAGACCACCTCCCGGCCGCCGGCCCGGAACACGGCCCCCTCGGGTACATGCAGGACGTCCTTTCCCTCCCACAGGATGAAGGACGCCTCCAGCCGGTAGCCGTCGCCGATCCGCTCCCACAGCTCGCGGGGCGAAGTGATGTCCGCGATCACCCAGACACGCTGCTCCTCCACCCCCAGCGCGGAGATCTTCGTGAAGCCGGCCGGCTCCACCACCCGGACCCGCCCTTCCAGCGCGCCTTCGCCGCCCCACCGGTGAAAGCGCACCGGCGTTCCCGGCCGGACCCGGACGGCGTCCGGGGAGAGCACGTCCACCTCCACCTCGATCTTCCCCGGGTCGCCCACCACCAGGAGCGGCGTCCCCGCCGCCACCACGCCCTCGCTCTCCCGCACGACCGACATCACCCTCCCCGACGCGGGGGACCGCACCACCACCTTCTCCCCCCCGCCGGCGGGAGCCCTCCCGCCGCGGGCCAGCATCGCGCGCGCCTGCTCAGCTTCGTGCCGCGCGGCTTCCGCCGCGGCGCGGGCGGACCGGAGCGCGGCCCGCGACCGGCGCGCCTCCGAATCGACCCGGTCCAGCGTGTCCTTCGTCGCCAGCCCCGCGTCGGCCAGCTGCCGCGTCCGCGCGAGCAGCTCCGCCGCGTACCCGTCCGCCGCCTCCGCCTCCCGGGCTCTCTCCTCCGCCGACCGGAGCGCCGCCTCGGCCGCCGCCGCCCGGGCCTCCGCGGCCGCCCGGGTGCGCGGGTCGAGCGAGTCCGCCCGCAGCGGCTCCAGTGTGACGACCGGCTCCCCTTTCCGGACGGGGTCGCCTGCGTCGAGATCGACGCGGACCGCGTATCCCGTCACCGGGGCGGATACCACGAATCGCTCCTTCAGCCTCGTCCTGCCCTCCTCCTCCACGGTCACGGCCAGGGGGCCCCTCCCCACCTTCGCCGTATCCACGGGGACCGGACGCGGGACGAACGCCCAGAGGACGAACAGCAGCGCGGCCAGCGCGAGGACGATCGCGACGATGCGGTTTCGCCGGGGCATGATCCCTCACTCCCTCGTCTTGAGCACCGCCACCAGGTCGAGCCGGTCGAGGCGTCGGCGCACCAGCAGGCCGGACAGCAGCGCGGAGACGGCCACCACCGCGGCGGCGAAGCCGTACGTGGACGGCTCCATGACGAACGGGACGCGGAACAGGTCGGACTTCAGCCGTTCCGAGATGAACACGGCCATCGCCTTCCCCAAAAGGAAGCCCGAGGGGATTCCCGCGGCGATCAGCACCGCGAGCTCACCCAGCAGGATATACGCTATCTCGCCCCGCGTGAACCCGAGCACCCTCAGGCTGGCCAGCTCCCTCCCCCGCTCGGAAAGCGCGATCCGCGCGCTGTTGTACACAACGCCGAACGCGATGCTCGCGGCGAGGGCCGTGATGACGAAGGTGAAGACGAGGAACGTGCCGCCCATGGTTTCGTAGAAAGTGCGGATCGCGTCCTCCTGCGCCGTCGTACCGGCCACCCTCGGCATCCCCTTCAGCGCATCGTACACCAGGCGCCGCTCCGCGGGATCGGTCGCCAGGTAGACCCCGGAGATCGCGTCCCCTTCCCCCAGCAGGCGGTTCAGCGATCCGATCTCCATGTAGGCGTTGATCCCGACGTATTCCTTGACCATCCCCGACACCGGGACCTCCAGCACCCGTCTTTTCCCTTCCAGGATCTCCACCGTGATCCGGTCCCCGGCGCGCACCCCCAGAAGGCCGGCGAGGTAGTCCGTCATGAGGACCCCGTCGCCCGGCATCGGGACGGGGACGAGGTCCGTGTCGAGGACGCGGTGGAGCCGCCCGTCCCTCGGCAGGCCCTGGATCGAAAGCCGCCGCTCCCTGTGCCCGAAACGGATCCTGGCGGCGACCGTCCTGAACGGCTCGCCGAAGCGTACCCCCGGAAGGCTCCGGACGGAATGGATCGCCTTCGCGGAGGTGGGCTCGACGAAGGCCACCGTCGTGTCCTCCCGCTGGGACAGGCGGAAATGGACGTCTACGATGTAGTCGATCGCGTCCCCCTGCACCCCCGACAGGACGAGGATGCCGCAGGCCAGCCCGATCCCGAGGACCGAGAGGGAACTCTTCACCGGATGCCTCCCGATGTTCCTCGCGATCATCCGGGCCGGCTGCGAGAGGAACCGCCTCAAGCCCAGCCGCTCCGCCAGCGTCACCCGGTACCTTGCCGGCGCTTCCGCCCTCATGGCCTCGGCCGGCGGGAGGACCACCGCCTTCCGCACGGCCTGGACGGCCCCGAGCACGGCCGCCGCCATGCTGACGAGCAGCGCGGTGACCGCCACGAAGGGGCGCAGCTCGTACTCGAGGCGGGGGAACCGGTAGAAATCCATGTACATCCGGGTCATCCCGCGCCCGAGCCACGCCCCCACGCCGAGCCCCGCGGCCGCCCCGACGACCGCGATCAGGACGACCAGCTTCACGTAATGGGCCCCCACGGCGGCGTCGGTCCAGCCGAAAGCCTTCAGGGTGCCGACCTGGTCGCGCTGCAGCGTCACCAGGCGGTTCACGGAAACGTTCAGGAGGAACGCCGCCACCCCGAGAAAGATGGCGGGGAAGATCGACGCCATGTTCCCCAGCCCGCGAAACTCCTCGGAAAGGTACCTGTGGGAGATCTGGTCGTCCCTGCCGTACGCCCCCAGCCCCCCGTACGGGGCCAGCAGCGTGTCGAGGCGGCGTATCACGTCCTTGTGCCCGGTTCCCGGCGAAAGCGTCGCAACGACGTCGTTGAACGCCCCCTCCATCCCGTATGCCGCGGCCAGCCCCTTCCGCCGCATCCACAACAGGCCGTACCGCTTGGAATCCGGAAGGATCGACCCCGGGGCGACCTGGTAAACGTATTCCGGGGACAGGCCGACCCCCGAGATCCTGAACGCCTTCCGCTTCCCGTTGATCACCGCCCCGATCCGGTCTCCGGGTTTCAGGCCGTGCGCGAGGGCGAAGAGGTCGCTCACCGCCGCCTCGTCGTCCGAACCCGCCGAGGGAAGGCGGCCCTCCTTCATGTACAGGGAGTTGATGGGCGCCTCGCCCTGGCGCGGAAGCGAGATCATCAATCCCCGGACCGGCTCGGAGAACCCGGGCACGTCGAGGTTCCCCGCCGCCACGACCCGCGTCTCCACCCGGCCCATCCCCGGGATGGCGCGGATATGGTCCGCCACCCCTTCCGGCGCGCGCTTCAGCGACGCGAAGAGCTCCGCGAAACGGTGGTCCCGGTAGAATGCGGCGCGGGTCTCCCGGAGCGAATCCAGTGTGCTCAAGGCGATGACGAGCGTCGCCACGCCGCTCGCGATCACCATGGCGATGGCCAGGACCTGCCCCTTCATCCCCCGAAGGTCCCGGAGCAGCTTCCGGTCCAGGGTGTTCACGCGGTCACCACCGCATGTCCCGCGGCGATTTCCGGGTTTCGTTCCGGACGACGGACTGGACGAGCCCCGACCCGAGCCGGATCACCCGGTCCGCCATCCCCGCGATGTCCGCGTTGTGGGTGATGAGCGCCATCGTGGCTCCCAGCTCCCGGTTGACCCGTTCCAGCGCCTCGAGTACGACGATGCCCGTGGCGGCGTCCAGCGCGCCGGTCGGCTCGTCGCAGAGCATCACCAGCGGCCGCTTCGCGATGGCCCGCGCGATCGCCACGCGCTGCTGCTCGCCTCCCGAGAGCTGCGCCGGGAAGTGGTCCGCGCGGTCCGACAGCCCCACGAGCCCCAGCGCCTCCTCCGGTCGCATCGGGTCCGATGCGATGTCCGTCACGACGGAAACGTTCTCGAGGGCGGTCAGGCTCGGGATGAGGTTGTAGAACTGGAAGACGAAGCCGACGTGGCGGCGGCGGTACTCGGTGAGCTCCCTCTCCGTGGCGCGCGCCAGGTCTTTCCCCCGGTACTCCACCGTGCCGCCGCTGACCGTATCGAGCCCGCCCAGGATGTTCAGGAGGGTCGACTTCCCGCTGCCGGAAGGGCCCAGCAGGACAACGAGCTCCCCCGGGTACAGGTCGAGGTCCACCCCGCGCAGGGCCGGGACCTTGACTTCCCCCATGTCGTAGACCTTGGTGACACCGCGAGCCCGGAACACCGGTTCGGCTTCGGCCATCCGAAATCCCTCCTTACCCATTCTCGGGACCGCGGCGGCGATTCGTCAAGCGAGTCGACAACCGTCGGCGGCATATGTATAATTTTTCCTTTAGATCCGGCATATCCGAGGGAATCGCAATGATCACGAAAGTGGAAGGGCCCGAACTGCGAAAAACGGGGGCGCTGGACCTGCGCCACGCGGTGGGCAACACGCCCCTGGTGGAGCTTCGGTCCGTGAACCCGAACCCCGCCGTGCGCATCCTGGCGAAGCTCGAGGGCAACAACCCCGGCGGCTCGGTCAAGGACCGGCCCGCCCTGTACATGATCTCCATGGCGGAGTCCCGGGGCGAGCTGACCGCGGAAAAGACCATCCTCGAGCCCACTTCCGGCAACACCGGCATCGCGATCGCGATGCTCGGGGCGGCCCGCGGATACCACGTGAAGCTGGTCATGCCCGCCTGCGTCAGCCTGGAGCGCCGCGCGGTCCTTTCCGCCTTCGGCGCGGAGCTCGTCCTCTCCCCCGCCCAGGAGGGGACCGACGGGGCGATTCGTCTCGCCCACCGAATCCTGGAGGAGAAGCCGGACGGGTATTACATGCCGAACCAGTACGCGAACCCCGACAACCCGCGGGCCCATTACGAGACGACGGGGCCGGAGATCCTCCGGCAGACGGGGGGGGAGATCGACTGCTTCGTCGCCGGCATGGGGACGGGCGGAACGCTGATGGGCGTCGGCCGGTTCCTGCGGGAAAACGCCCCCCGGGCGCGGGTCATCGGCGTCGAGCCGTGCCTGGGGCACCGGATCCAGGGCTTGAAGAACATGAAGGAGGCGATCGTCCCGCCCATCTACCGCGAGGAGAACCTCGACGAGAAGATCGTCGTCTGCGACGAGCCGGCTTTCCTGGCCTCGCGGCGGCTCGCCCTCGAGGAGGGGCTGTTCGTCGGCATGTCGAGCGGGGCCGCGGTCTGCGGCGCGATGGCGATCGCCCAGGAGATGTCGGGCGGCACGATCGTCGTTATGCTCCCCGACCGCGGGGACCGGTACCTGAGCACGTCCCTCTTCCGGTCCACCTGCGGAAAGTGCCCCCCGTAGGCGCCCGCCGGGGAAGCGCTGCGGCTTCGCGTCAGGCCCGGTCGAGCTCGGGCTTGAGGCTGTCCCGGAGGCTCTCCGCGATCGGGTCCTGGTAGATCTCCAGCGCCCGCTCCACGCACTCGAGGGATTCCCGGAACCGCCCCATCGTCTTCAGGGCGATGGCCTTGCTCGTCCAGGCCTCGCAGCTCTCCGGACAGACCTCGATCGCCCGGTCGAAGAAGGCGACGGCCTCCGCCGGCTTCCGCTGCGCGAGAAGAGCGTTTCCTTCCTTCGCGTAGGCATCGGCAAGCTTTTCGGGGTCCATGGCGGCCCTCCCGTCCCGTGCGTTCCCTTTCCCCTCCATTATCCCACGCGCAGCCGGAAATCCCTCCGCTTTCCGTCGACCTCCCGGAGCACGCGCAGGACCCGGACGAGCTCCTCACCGTCGATCCCGGGGCGCAGCGAGCGGTTCGCTTCCCGGACGACCGCCTCGCACGCATCGGGCGCCGCGCCCGGATACGGAGGCGAGGGCGCAAGCAGGAGGAGGAGCGCCGGCAGGGCGGCGAGGGGCGGTAAGCGCATCGGCGAAAGCGGCCGCATGCCGGCCAGTCTATCCCCCCCGCAACAATAAAAGAGCCCCCGCGCCTTCCGGCTTGGGGGCTCCTTTCGCGGCGAGGGAAGCTTTCCGCGCGCGGTCCGCTACTTCCCCTTCCGGAACTCTTCCATGAAGCTCGCGAGGGCGTCCACCCATTCGTAGCCGGCGGCGTTGTAGATGGAGGCGCGTATCCCTCCCACGGAGCGGTGCCCTTTCAGGCCGACCATGCCCCGCTTCTTCGCCTCGGCGATGAACTGCTCCTCGAGCTCCGGGGCCGGGAGCCGGAACACCACGTTCATCATCGACCGGCTTTCCTCCTCCACGGGCGATCGGTAGAAATCAGGGTTCGCGTCGATCACGCCGTAGATCCGGGCGCCCTTCTTCCGGTTCGCCTCCTCGATCTTCTCCAGGCCGCCCTGCCCTTTCAGCCAGGAAAGTACGTTGCGGACCATGTAGATTCCGAACGTCGGAGGTGTGTTGTAGAGCGACTTGTTCTCGGCGTGCGTGCGGAACTGGAAGATCTTCGGGATGTCCTTCCTCCCCTTCTCCACGAGCTCCTTCGAGATCACCACGACCACGACGCCCGAGGGGCCGATGTTCTTCTGGGCGCCCGCGTACACCAGGCCGAACCTGCCGATGTCGAACGGCCTCCAGAGGAAATCGCTGGACATGTCGGCGACCAGCGGAACGGAAGCCGTATCGGGGAAGGGGCGCGAGCTCCGGGCGTTGAACTCCACGCCGTGGATCGTCTCATTCGAGGTGATATGGCAATAGGCGGCCGCCGGGTCGACCTTCGCCTCGGAAGGGGCGGGAACCCTCGTGTATTTCTTTTCCTTGCCCTCTCCCGCGCCGAAGTTCTGCGCCGACACGCCCGCGCCGAACATCGCCGCGACCGTCTTCGCCTCGCCCAGCGCCTTCTCGCCCCAGGCGCCGGTGACCAGGTACTGGGCGGTGCTTCCCTTTTCGAGGAGGTTCATCGGGATCTGGGCGAACATCTGCGTCGCCCCGCCCTGCAGGAACAGGACTTCGTAGCCCGGCGGGACGCCGAGGAGCTCGCGCAGGAGGGCGATCGCCTCGTCGTGGACGGCCTCGTAGTCCTTGCCGCGGTGGCTGTGCTCCATCACCGACATGCCGCTGCCTGCGAAGTCGAGGAACTCTTCCCGGGCGCGCTCCAGAGCGGGGAGCGGAAGCGCCGCCGGGCCGGCGTTGAAATTGATCTTGCGGGTCATCGGAGTCTCTCCCGGCGCGGTGTAGATTTCCGCGAATCGCGCCGCGTGACCGGTCGCGGGCCGTGGGACAGCCGTGGTTCGAAGGTCCCATTTTCACAAGCGGGGCGGCGACCGTCAAGAAGATGAATTTCCCGTGTTGATTTTTCCCTCACCGCGTTGGAATATCGTCTGAACGGATTTCACCACTCTGCCGGTAATGGAGGCAACCTCTTGGAACCGAGCAAGATCGTGGTGCGGTACACGAACGGGACGACCCTGAAAGGGTTCACCCAGAACTTCTTCCCGAACAAGCCGACGTTCCACCTCACGCCCCTGGAGGGCGAGGGGCTCAAGGGAATCGTCGAGGTCTCGCTGGACCGGCTCAAGGCGATCTTCTTCGTGCGGGATTTCGTCGGGGACAAGACGTTCCGGGAAAAGAAGCAGCTCGCCGAAGGGGAAAAACCCCAGGGGCGCCTGATCGAGGTGACCTGCAAGGACGGTGAGGTGATCGTGGGGACCACCACGGGCTACGACCCCAAGCGCCCCGGTTTCTTCCTGTTCCCCGTCGACAGGAATTCGAACAACACGAAAGCCTATATCGTTTCCGCGGCCGTCGCGAAGGCGCGTTTCCTTTAAGTCCGGGGCGGGAAGTCCTCCGCCCGCGGCCCCCGGGTATGGATGGGCCTCCATTTTACTGGTATATTATTCCGTTGACGCGGAAAGGATATGCCGCCGGAAACCCCCGGAGGAGACCGTGGAAATGCGACCGCTCCTGTTCGTGATCCTTCTTTTGTCGATCTCCGCCCTGACGCCCGGAACGGCCTGCGCCGGGGAGGATTCCATCGGGTTCGTGCGGAACCTCTCCGGGGCGGCTTCCGTCAGCCGGGGGAGCGAAACGATCCCCGCGGCCGAAGGGATGAAGATCCTCGTCGGCGACACCCTGGTCACCGGTCCGGACGGCTCCCTGGGGGCGGTCTTCCGGGACGACTCGACCATATCCATGGGCCCGGACAGCAGCTTCGCCATCCGCAGCTTCGATTTCTCACCGAAGGAAAGGAAGTACGGGCTGCTCGTCCGGGTCACCAGGGGATCCCTCGCCTACCTGTCGGGGCTGATCGGAAAACTCTCCCCGGAATCCGCCCGCTTCGAGACACCCACGGCCACCATCGGGATCCGCGGGACCCGCTTCGCCGTCCAGGTCGGGGAAGCCGCTTCGCGGTGACGACGGATGCGTGACCGGGAACCGATACCGCCGGCCCTTCGCGCGACGGG
This sequence comes from uncultured bacterium, assembly GCA_964612075.1. GTDB lineage: Bacteria > Desulfobacterota > Deferrimicrobia > Deferrimicrobiales > Deferrimicrobiaceae > UBA2219. Next base: position 3,657 of record CAZTFC010000050.1, on the reverse strand, counting down.
GATGCTCGCGGGGATCCTGCTGTCGCTCGCCGTCCTCGCCGGCTGCGCCTCCTCTCCGCCGAAGGCCGCCCCGCGGACGCAGGACACGATCGTCCTCCTTCCCGACGCCTCGGGAAAGACCGGCTCCATCGTCGTGTCCGGCGGCGGGCAGGAGGTCCGTCTCTCGGAGACGAACCAGGCCGTGGTCGTCCGGGAAGGCTCCGCCCCCGGGAAACCGTTCGTCATGGAGGAAAAGGAGCTTTCCGCCTTCGCGGCGCCCGCGCTCAAGGCGCTGCCTCCGCCCCCGAAGCAGTTCATCCTCTACTTCGAGCACAACACCGCCGTGCTCACCGGGAAGTCCAGGGCGCTGCTCGCGACCGTCATGAAGACCATAAAGGAACGGCAGCCGGTGGACATCAGCGTCGTCGGGCACACGGACACCGTCGGCGACCGCGACTACAACTACCGGCTCTCCAGCAAGCGCGCCAGGGCCGTGGCCGACCTGCTCGTCGCGCAGGGAGTGGACCGGTCCATTCTCGACATCACTTCCCACGGAAAGGAGAATCCCCTCATCCCGACCGGCGACCAGGTCCACGAGCCCAGGAACCGCCGCGTCGAAGTGACGGTCCGTTAGGTTGAGGACGCTCGGGCTCCGGGCCCTCACCACGCCCATCGCGGGGACCCTCCTCGCGATCATCATGGTCGGTCTTTGCATCTGGCCGCCGAACCTTCTCGTCTTCCTGGACGGCAAGGTGTACGACTCCTTCCTGAGGGGCTCCTCCCTCCGCCCCGTGTCGGGCTCCGTGGCGATCGTGGACCTCGACGAGGCCAGCATCGCGGCCCACGGCCAATGGCCCTGGCCCCGCTATCGGGTGGCCCGCCTCCTCGGGAAGATCCGGGACGCGGGAGCCGAAGTCGTGGGCCTCGACATGCTCTTCTCCGAGCCCGACCGGACGTCGCTCGCCTCCCTTTCCGGCGAGATCCGGCGCGACCTCGGCGCGAACCTCTCCCTGCAAGGGCTCCCAGAAGAGACGCTGAACACCGACGAGACCCTCGCCGCCGCGCTCTCCGGCGGCCCGTTCGTCCTCGGATACCAGTTCGACTTCGACGCACCCCGCGGCGAAAACTGCGTGCTCCACCCGCTGCCCGCGGCGGTCCGCTCGCAAGGCGAACCGGAGAGCCCGGAGTCGTTCTTCACCGCCCCGGGCGTCGTCTGCAACCTTCCCGTCCTCTCGAAAGCCGCCGGCGCTTCCGGCTTCTTCAACGTGACCCCCGACGCCGACGGCGTGGTGCGGCGCGTTCCCCTGGTGATCCGTCACGGGGGGAGGCACTACCCCAGCCTCGCCCTGGCCGCGTACCTGCGCGCGCGCGGCGGCGGGAACATGGTCCTCGAGATCGGCCCGGAGGGGGCCGAGGCGATGCGGATCGATGGGAAGACCATCCCGCTCGACCGGCGCGCGAACCTCCTCGTGAACTACCGGGGAGGGCGCCGCACGTTCCCCCACGTGCCTGCGGGCGCCGTTCTCGACGGCTCGGCCGACCCCTCTTCGCTCCGCGGGAAGATCGTCCTGCTGGGAACCACAGCGGCGGGGCTCCACGAAATGCGGACCACCCCCCTCGAATCGGCCCAGCCCGGAGTGGAGATCCACGCCACGGTGATCGACAACCTCATCGCGGGCGACCCGGTCTCACACCCCCGGTGGAGCCGGGGGCTCCTGGTCCTCCTGGTCCTCGTCCCCGGGATCCTCTTGTCCGTGCTCCTGGCGAGGGCCCGAGCCGTCTGGGGCCTGGCGGCCATCGTCCCCTCGGCCGCGGCGATCTGGACGCTCTCCTGGTGGCTCCTCTCCCACCGCCAGGTCTACCTGCCTCCCCTCATGCCGATCGCCACCCTCGGGCTCGTCTTCACGGTCCTCACGTCGCTGCGCTACATCGACACCGAGCGGGAGGTGCGCGAACGGACGCGACGGCTCGCCCTCACGCAGGACGCCATCATCCAGAGCCTGGCGGCCCTGGCCGAGACCCGTCACCACGAGACCGGCGGCCACATCCAGCGCACCCGGCATTACATGAAGGCGCTCGCGATGCGCCTGAAGGACCATCCCAGGTTCCGCCACTACCTCGACGACGCCACGATCGACCTGCTGTTCCGCCTCGCGCCGCTCCACGACATCGGCAAGGTGGGGGTGCCCGACCAGATCCTCCTGAAGCCGGCCCGGTTGACGATGGAAGAGTACGGAGAGATGAAGAAGCACACCCTGTACGGTTCGGAAACGATCCGCCTCGCGAGGAACTTCCTCGGGGAGGACTCGTTCCTGCAGGTCGCCGACGAGATCGCCCTGAACCACCACGAGCGCTGGGACGGTTCGGGCTACCCGCGCGGGCTCCGGGGGGGCGAGATCCCCATCCCGGGCCGGCTGATGGCCGTGGCGGACAGCTACGACGCCATCATCAGCCCCCGCCTCTACAAGCCGGCGATATCCCACAAGGAGGCGATCCGCCTCATCCGGAACCTGCGGGGCGTGTACTTCGACCCCGACGCGGTCGACGCGTTCATGGAGGTCAGCGACGAATTCGCCGAAATCGCGTCCCGGTTCGCCAGCGGCGGCGTCGAGCCCGAGCCGCCGAAGGAAGCCTGATGGTATAATGAAGTTGGAGTGGCGCGGCGGGGCTCTGATCGCCCCACGGCCATGCGGACGGCGAAGGAGAGGAAACCGGCTCCGGCGCCCTACCGGCCGCGAGAGCGGATCGCCCTCGCGGAAGCGGTGAACACGCAGGCAAGCCGCGGATGCCGGTGAAAGACCGGCCGCCACTCCTTTCGCTTTACAGGGTCTGCCCTCTCCCCCTCCTGGCCCACAGGATCAGGACGCCCCCGCTCGCCGCGATCGCGGGCACGGCGATCCACAACGCTTTGGCGAGCGCCTCCCCCTTCCCCATCCCGGCCCCGGCGAACAGGGCGCTCCGGTATCCCACCCATTGCGGGCTCAACGCGTCCCCGAGGAGATGGATCAGGAGGACGTTGACGGCGACTCCCGTCGCCCGCATGCTCGCGGGGATGCAGCTCACCGTAAGCGCGTTGACCGGGCTCGTGTTGCAGAACAGCAGCAGCATCCCCAGGAAGTACGCCGCGTAGGCCAGGGCCGGCGTCGGCGCCCCGAGCGCCCATGCCACGACGGGGGCGGCGGCCAGGAGCGTCACGCCGGAGATCCACACCCCCGCGTCGCGATGCCGCTTCTGCAGCCGGGAGGTGAGCATCCCCCCCGCGAACGTCCCCGCGACGCCGGTGACCACCGCCAGCCCGCCGAACGCGATCCCCGCCCTCGCCGTCCCGATCCCGTAGGCCCGCTGGAGCAGCGTCGGGGCCCAGGCGCTCAACGCCCCCATGGCGAATGTGTAGGCCGTGTAGGACGCGGTGCACGCCAGCCAGACCCGGTTGGTGAACAGGTGCGCGAGCCTCGCGATGAGGGAGGCGCAGCCGAGACGGTCCTCGATCGTGTCCATGGCGCCGCGGGGCGGGTCGGCCATGCGGGCCATCCGCGCGGCCAGGAGGAGCCCCGGCAGCCCGGCGAACAGGAACGCGGAGCGCCAGCCCCACGCCTGGGCCGCGAGCCCCCCGATCCCGTAACCGAGGGCGCTGCCGACCGGGATCGCCAGGTAGAACCAGGTGAAGGAACGGGCCCG
>CAZTFC010000049.1:0-17120 GCA_964612075.1 uncultured bacterium | reverse complement strand
CGCGCGGGCCGCACGGGGAAGCCGCGACGGGGAAGGGGGGGAGACCCCCTTCCCCTTTTTTTATCATCCGTTCGAACCCGGTCGGCTTCCCCGTTCAACGCGAAGACGGGTCGTTTTCTTTCAGGCACTCCAAAAAACGGTGGAGCATGGGATTCCCGTTCCCGGGCAGCCATGCGGCGACCCGGCAGATCGGCTCGATGTCGTCCTTCAATGGCACGAAAACCACGTTGGGATGGGGATGGCTGCCGATGTCGCTCGGCATGAGGCATACTCCCATCCCGGCGCCGATCATGCCCAGCATCTCCACGATGCTTGCGGCCTGGCTTCTTCCCATCGCCGGCATGAAACCGGCTCGATTGCAGTTCTTTACGATGTATCGGGTCCGGCCGGGGAATTTTTCCTCGATGAAGGCAAGGAACGTGTCGTGCTCGATCTCCCGAAGGAAAACAGCCTTTTTCCCGGAAAGCGGGTGGGCCGCGGGCACAACCGCCTGAAGCGATAACTTCCTCAATACGAGCATTTCGAACTCCTCCCCCAGCTCGGGAGGGAGATTCGCGAAGACGGCCAGATCGATTTCGCGGCTGCGCAGGGCGGCGATCTGCTCTCCGGGAAGCATGTCCCGGACGCTCAATTCCGCGCCGGGGTGATCCGAGCGGAATTTTTTGAACGCATGCCCCAGGAACGTCTTGAGGACCTCCGGGATGAAGCCGACCACCAGTTTCCCGTGCACCGCGTCGGCGTGCTTTACCGACCACACCGCTTCTTCGCAACAGGAAAGGATCTTGCGGGCGCTTATGAGGAACCGCTCTCCCTGAGGCGTCAGCCGCAGGCCGAGCCGGCCGCGATGGAAAAGATCGACCCCCAGCTCGATTTCCAGCTCCCGGACGACGCGGCTCACCGCGGGCTGGGAGACATTCAGTTTCCTTGCGGCCCCGCTGAAGCTTCGTTCCTCCGAAGTGGTTTTGAAATATATAAGCTGCTGAATTTTCACGAGTTTATATCTATAACATTTTGGTATAGGGCGTCAAGGAAACTGTTGATTGAATAATAATTCTGCCGGCCGGAGAATTTGGCTGGACCGGTGTCCCGCCGGGTACCGAACGTCAATCGACATTCCGGGCGCCTCTTCGGCAACCGTGTGGACGCGTCGTAAAAAACGAAAGGAGAAAGGCATGAAAAGCAGGTTCGGACGGGTACTGTTCGCGATCTGCGCCGTCGCGGTGTTCGCGATCGCCGCGGCGTCGCCGGGGGAGTGCGCTCCTCCGAAGAAGTGGGACCGCAGCGCCGACGTCGTGGTCGTGGGAGCGGGGGGCGCCGGCCTGGCGGCCGCCGTTTCCGCCGCCGAGAAGAAGGCGACCGTCATCGTCCTGGAGAAGATGCCCACGATCGGCGGCAACACGATCATCTCCGGCGGCGGCTTGAACGCCGCCGACCCGGAGCGGCAGGGGCGGCAGGGGATCAAGGACTCCCCGGAGCACCATTTCAACCAGACGATCGCCGCCGGAGATTTCCGGGCCGACCCCGAGAAGGTGAAGATCCTGACCGCGCAGGGGCTGGACGCGGTGAAGTGGCTCGAGAGCTACGGGCTGGAGTTCAAGGACAACGTCTTCCAGATCTACGGCTCCCTTTATCCGCGTTCCCACAACCCCGTGCTGCCCAAGGGGACGGGCTACATCAAGACCCTCAAGGAGGCGGCCGACAAGCACGGGGTCAAGACCTTCACGGAGATGAAGGTCGAGGAGATCATCCGGGAGAAGCAGCTGGACGGCCGGGTCCTCGGCGTGCGCGTCACGGACAAGGCGGGGAAGACGGTTTACGTCCAGGCGAAGAAGGCGGTCGTCCTGGCCGCGGGCGGGTTCGGCGCCAACAAGGAGCTGCGGGCGCTCCATGACCCGAGGATGAGGGAGCTGACCACCACGAACGCTCCCCACGCGACGGGCGAGGTGCTTCTCCAGGCCATCGACATCGGCGGCTACCCGGTGGGCATGGACCACATCCAGTGCAACCCCGGGGCTCCTCCGGGGCGCAAGCTCCGGGTCATCCTCCACATCGACGTGGCCCGGTACATCATGGTCGACAAGCAGGGGAAACGGTTCGTGGCGGAAGACGAGCGGCGCGACGTGATCCGGGAAGCGATCCTCAACCTCCCGGGGCAGTCCGGGTTCTCGGTCGTAGACGAAGACGGCTACCAGAACCATGACGTGATATGGAGAAATACGGCGGTGAAGGGGCTCGAGACGGGCGACGCCTTCAAGGCGGACACCCTCGAGGAGCTGGCGAAGAAGATGGGCATCCCGGTGGATGCTTTCGTCGAGACGGTGAAGAAGTACAACTCGTTCGTGGACGCGCAGAACGACGCCGACTTCGGCAAGAAGAAGCGGAACCTGACGCACAAGATCGTCAAGCCGCCCTTCTGGTCCTGCCTTGCCGGGATGTCGGTGCACCACACGATGGGCGGCCTGAACATCAACACGAAGACCCAGGTTCTAGACCGCCACGGGAAGGTGATCCCGGCGCTGTACGCGGCGGGCGAGATCACGGGCGGCATCCACGGCGCGAACCGGGTCGGCGGCAACGCCATCCTGGACATCATGGTGTTCGGCCGGATCGCCGGCGCCAACGCGGCGGCGGAGAAGTAGCTTAAAGACGGCGTTCCGTTCTTCTCTGGAGCCGCGCACGGGGACCTTCGCGTCGCGGTGCGCGGCTCCATTCGATCCTGATCGACGGCGGGTGCGGGGATGAGCGACAAAGAGAGGCGGGAGATGTACCGGGCGCTGTTCCTGGTGAACTTCTTCGCCTGCCTGGGCCTGGGCATCGCGGACCCGTTCTTCCCCGTCTACGCGGCCTCGGGCGGGGCTTCCGGGTTCCACCTGGCGCTCATCTTTTCCGGGTATGCCGCCGCCAAGATCCTCTTTTCCCCGATGTCGGGATGGTGGTCCGATCGCAGTGGGCGCCGGCGGCTGCTGGTTTCCGGGCTGGTCCTGCAGTCTGCGGTCGCGCTCGGGTATCTTTTCCTTCCCGGGCCGTCGGGGCTGATCGCCCTGCGGTTCCTGCAGGGCATCGCCGCGGCGTTCATCCGTCCGGTCTCCCTGGCCGTCGTGGGCGACATCGCCCCCGAGCGCCGGGAAGGGTCTGCGATGGGCACCTTCGACATCTCCTTCTACGCGGCGCTGGCGATCGGGCCGGTCCTGGGGGGGATCGTCCATGACGCCTCGGGGTTCCGCGGGATTTTCTTTTGCCTGTTCGGGCTCTGCCTCCTGTCCCTGGTCACGGCGCTTCTTTTCGTGAGGGAGCACGGGGAGGAGAAGGGAGTGGCCGCGCCGACGCGGCTCGACTGGGCTGAGCTCGGGAAAAGCCGGACGCTGATCGGCCTTTGCGGCTTCATCTTCGCGCGCTCCTTCGGGATCGCGTATTTCGTGATCTTCCTTCCCATCCTGATGAACGGGACCCTGCGCCTGACCGGCCCGGAGATCGGCGCGGTGATGGGGGCCAACACGATCGTGACCGCGCTCCTGCTGCGCCCGATGGGGAGGCTTTCGGACCGGGTGCGGCGGGACCGGCTGGTGGCGGCCGGGGGCGTCTTCGCCGCGCTGTCGACGCTTTGCCTGCCGCATGCGGACACGTTCCCGCAGCTTCTGGCGTTGAGCGTCACCTTAGGGATCGCCGGGGCGCTCTCCACGCCCGCCAGCGCGGCGCTGCTGGTGGAGGAGGGAGGGCGGCGGGGAATGGGGCTGACCATGGGCGTCTTCAATTGCGCCATGAACCTGGGCGCCGTCCTGGCGCCCCTCGCCGGGGGAGTGGCGTTCGGCTTCTTCGGGCTGGAATCGCTGTATATCGGGGCCGGGGTCCTGGGGCTGGCGGGCACCGGCTTCTTCCTCCTGATGGCCCCGCCCGCCGCGCTTCATCGCAAGGAAAGGTACAAGGGGTTCCCGCCCACTATCTCCGGCGCGCCGACGCTCGCAGTGAACCGCGTGCGCCAGGAAGGATGACTTGCCATGCCGACGTTTCGCTTTTTCCTGCTGTCGCTGCTGATCCTCCCGGGGCTTCTCTTCACGGAGGCCCTCGCGCAGAAGGTTCCTCCCGTCAAGTGCGCGTCCTGCCACAAGACGGCGAAGATCCTGCCGGCGAGCCATAAAAGCTACAGCCTCAAGTCCACGGACAAGTGCTTTTCCTGCCACAAGAAGGAAGGGAAAGCGGCGCCGCTGGGGGAGAAGATCCATTCCTCGCACCTCGAGAAATCTCCCGCGACGATGAAGAACTGCTTCGCGTGCCACCAGGCGGACAAGCAGGGGGAGGTGTCGTTCGCGGGCCATCCCGGCATGAAGGCGCCGAAGGAGGCGATGCCGGGCATCGCCGGCTACTTCGAATCATGGAACGCCCCGGATCTTCTGGCCGGCAGCCATCGCCGCAACGGCGTCTACTGCCTCGGCTGCCATTCCGACTACGTGGACGAGTACGCGGCGGGCGACACGCAGGCGGGGTGCACGGGGTGCCACGGGGGCGACGCGGAGATGATCAAAAAGACGGAGAAGACGAAGTATTCCCACAACCCGCACAAGTCGCATTACGTGGACCTCAAGTGCAGTGCCTGCCACCGCGGGCACAAGCCGTTCGTGGACTACTGCGCGCAGTGCCATCCGTTCGGCTACAAGGCGCCGAAGGGGCGGTAAACGGGATACTTCCTGACCGCGGGAAGCGCCGCCCGCTGGAAACGACAAAGCCCTCCGGGCCCTTCGCGACCCGGGGGGCGTTGTTTTTTCCGCCCGCGCCGGAGCCCGGGCGGGACCCATGGTACGATCCGGATATAAGCAGCAGATCCGTCGAAGGGAGACGTTGCGATGAAGGAATCGCCCTGGACCAAGGCCGCTCTCCTCGAGACGTCGGGAAGCTACTGGGAAACCTGCGCCCTGCACACGGGCGTGAAGCTGGAGCTGTTCACGGCGATCGGCGGGGGAAAGGCGGACGCCGGCGCCCTGGCGGAACGGATCGGGGGAGACCGGCGCGGCGTCGAGACGCTGCTGAACGCCCTGTGCGCCATGGGGCTTCTCGCGATGGAGAAGGGGCTGTATGCCAACACGGAATTCTCGCGCAAATACCTGGTGAAGGAATCGCCGGATTACACGGGGTACATCATCCTGCACCACCACCACCTGATGGACTGCTGGAACCGGATGAGCGAGTCGGTCCTGAGCGGCCAGCCCTGCCGCAGGAGAGCGTCGACCTTCACGGATGAGGAGCGGGAAAGCTTCCTCATGGGGATGTTCAACAACGCCATGGAGCTCGCGCCGCATTTCGCGAAGGAGATCGACCTTTCGGGGCGCAAGAGGTTCCTCGATTTCGGGGGCGGGCCGGGGACCTACGCCATCCATTTCTGCCAGGAGAACCCGGAGATGACGGCCACGGTGTTCGATCTCCCGACCACGCGCCCCTTCGCGGAGCGGACCATCGCGCGTTTCGGTCTGTCGGACCGGATCGAATTCCGCGAAGGCAGCTACACCGACGATGCGGTGGGCCTGGAAAGGGAATACGACGTCGCCTGGATCTCCCACAACCTCCACGGCGAGGGGCCGGAAGAGGCGGAGAAGGTCGTGGCCCACGCGGTGTCCGTGCTGAAACCCGGAGGGCTGCTCTTCATCCACGAGTTCATCTTGAACGACGACCGGACCGGCCCGCTGTTTCCCGCCCTGTTCTCCATCAACATGCTCCTCGGGACGCCCAAGGGGCAGGCCTACTCGGAACGGGAACTGATGGCCATCCTCGAGAAAAACCGGCTCGTCGACAGGAAGCGGCTGAACTTGAAGGCGGCGTCGGCGTCGGGGATCGTGTGCGGGAGTGTGCGGGAATAAGCGGAAACGCGGCCTGCACCCGTTTATAAGAGGAAGGCGGGGCCGGGGAACCTGCCGGTTCCGCCCCGATCCGCCCGAGCCTCAACCTGAATAAGGGAAGCTCTCCATCTTCGGGGGGAAATTGTTCCGGTAACTGTAGTCGATGATCCGGACGATGGCATACCCGAGCAAAACGGCCCCGGCGACGTAACCGAAGACACCCCAGCCTCCGACACCGTCCATCATGATGAGCCTCCTTTCTGCCCGAAGGCGCCGTTGTAAATTGGTTTTTTCCGCCGACGTCGCTTTGAAGTGTACTGTATTTTGACTATTTAGTCAACCAAAGGATTACATGTTATTAATATCATTATTCATTTTACGAAAAATATATTTTTTTACCGAAAAATATCCAGAATAAATTGAATATATAAAGGAAAACTTCGGAAACATCATAAATTGTTCTGTCATGAAATGTATTTCACATAACTATTTTTATTGATTTTATTAATTGCATGACTTCCATTTACTACTTATTTTATAATTTGTGTATTTGTTTAGGTGCTTGATGGTTTTGGCTTATGCAACCAGGTTGCTTATTTTGCAAAAGTCAGTAAAATTGTTTTTATCGCACGAGAAGCCGGTCAAGGAGAACGCCCGATGAGAGAAAGAAAGATATACATCACCGAACTCGACAGGAATCGGCTGACAGAGCGTCTCCTTTCCCCTGAAGCGGTCCCGGAAATCGACCAGGACAATCTCGCGGAGCTCGAGCAGGAGCTGCTGCGCGCGGAGATCGTTCCCGCCCGGGAAATCCCCGGCGACGTCATCACGATGAATTCCACCGTGCGCCTGAGGGACCTGGATACCCGGAAGGAAGTGACGTACACCCTCGTGTTTCCCGCGGACGCGGACGCCGCGAAAAACCGGATTTCCGTCCTCGCCCCGATCGGGACCGCGCTGATCGGGTATCGCGTCGGGGATGTCATCGCCTGGAAGGTCCCTGCGGGCAGTCGGCGGCTGAAGGTGGAGGAGATCATCTACCAGCCGGAAAAGGCAGGAGATTTCGACAGGTAACCGCCGGAATTCGATCCAGACCACGATCGGAGGAGGAAGGACATGGCACAAGCGGTCGCGTTTATCGGCACCGGCAGCATGGGCGCCCCGATGGCGATGAACCTGGTCAAGTCCGGGTTCGATGTCGCGGCGTACAACCGCACGCCCGAAAAGCTGGCGGCGCTGGCCGAAGCCGGCGCGCGGACGGCCGCCCGCCCCGCCGACGCCGTCACGCCCGGCGGCATCGTCGTCACCATGGTCAGCAACGACCAGGTGCTGAAGGATCTCGTCGCCGGCGATGGGGGCGTCGCGCCTGCCCTGGGAGCCGGCATCCACGTCTCGATGAGCACGATTTCCCCCGACACCTCGCGCGAGCTGGCGAAGCTGCACGCGGCCTTCGGCGGTCATTACGTGGCCGCGCCGGTTTTCGGCCGCCCGGAGGCCGCGGCGGCGGCGAAGCTCTGGATCTGTCAGTCCGGCCCGTCGCAGGCCAAGCGGGCGGCCCGCCCGCTGCTGGAGGCGATGGGGCAGTCGGTGCACGACTTCGGCGAGGATCCCGGCGCGGCGAACCTCGTCAAGCTCTGCGGCAACTTCATGATCCTTTCCGCCGTCGAGGCGATGTCCGAAGCCTTCGCCCTGGCCGAGAAGAGCGGCATCGACCGCGCGGCGATGGCCGGTTTCTTCGGGGAGACGCTGTTCGGCTGCCCGATCTACCGGAACTACGGCCGCATCCTCGCCGACCGGGCCTACGAGCCGGCCGGCTTCCAGCTCGCGCTGGGAATGAAAGACGTCAAGCTGGTACGGGGAGCCGCCGGATCGGTGGAAATATCGATGCCGTTATCGGAGTTGCTTCACCAGCGCCTGGCCGATTCCCTGGCGAAGGGGCGCGGCGGGATGGACTGGACGGCGATCGAGCTGATCGTCGCCGAGGCGGCCGGGCTGCGCTAGCTTCCAGGGGGGCCCCATGAACATCGTGATCCTCGACGGGTACACCGAGAACCCGGGCGATCTTTCCTGGAGCGGGTTCGAGGCGCTCGGCTCGATCGTCGTTTACGACCGGACTCCCGTCGACAGGGTCGTGGAGCGCATCGGAAGCGCCGAGGCGGTGATCGTGAACAAGACGCCGATCGGCAGGGCCGTCATCGAGGCTTGCCCCTCCATCCGCTACGTCGGGGTGCTCGCGACCGGGTATAACGTCGTCGACGTCGCCGCCTGCGGGGAGCGGGGCATCGTCGTCACCAACATCCCGACCTACGGGACCGCCGCCGTCGCCCAGATGGCCATCGCCCTTCTCCTGGAGCTGTGCCACCACGTCGGGGCGCATTCCGACTCGGTGTTCGCGGGCGAGTGGCAGAACAGCGCGGACTGGTGCTACTGGAAATACCCCCTGGTCGAGCTCGCGGGGAAGACCATGGGCATCATCGGGTTCGGCCGCATCGGCCAGGCGACCGCCCGGATCGCCCAGGCGTTGGGGATGAAGATCCTCGCGCATGACGCGCACAAGATCCCGGGGATCGAGAGCGAAACCTGCCGCTACGTCGACCTGGACACGCTGTTCTCCTCATCGGACGTGATCTCGCTGCACTGCCCGCTCTTCCCCTCCACCCAGGGGATCATCAACAAGGCGAACATCGCATAGATGAAGGACGGAGTGTTCATCATCAACACTTCCCGCGGCCCCCTCGTCGTGGAGCAGGACCTCTGCGACGGGCTCGAGAGCGGCAAGATCGGCGGGGCGGGGGTGGATGTCGTGTCCAGCGAGCCGATCAGGGCGGACAACCCGCTGCTCAAGGCGAAGCGCTGCATCATCACCCCGCACATCGCCTGGGCGCCGAGGGAATCGCGGCAGCGGCTGATGGACATCGCGGTGGAGAACCTCGCCCGCTTCATCGCGGGGACGCCGGTCAACGTCGTCAGGGGCTGATCGAACCGAACCCCGTTTCCCGCCGGTCCCGGAATTTCCGGAGGAACCGGGAGAAAAGAATCTACCCGTGTACGACCTGATAACCAGTCATGCGTATCTGACGCTGTTCCTGCTGAGCTTGCTCGCTTCGACCGTGGTCCCGCTGGGGTCGGAATGGCTTCTCGTGGCGATGGTGGCCGGCGGATACGACCCGGTTTTGTGCGTGGCCGTCGCGACGGCCGGCAATACGCTTGGCGCATGCACCACCTACGCGATCGGCCTCTTCGGGGGTCCCTTCCTGATCGGCCGGATTCTCCGGATCACCGATGAGGCACGGCAAAAGGCGGAGAGGCTTTATGCCCGATACGGCTCATGGTCGCTGCTCCTTTCCTGGCTGCCCATTGTCGGAGATCCGCTCTGTCTTGTCGGAGGTATCCTGCGGGTCCGTTTCGGAAGGTTTTCCATTCTGGTTTTTCTCGGAAAACTGGCACGCTACATCATTGTCACCCTTGTCGCCTTGAAAATTTGATCTGCCCCGCGGCTACGCGCGGGGGCGTCTTCCGATCCCGATCCGGCCGCGGGATTCGGTTCGCCGCGCCGTCTTCGCCGTGATCCGCTAAACTCTTTCCATGGGACCCGAAGCAACCATCAACGCGCGCCGGAAGTCCCTCCGCATCCTCCTCGCGGCGGCGGGCGTCGCCGCTGCGCTCCTCCTGGGCATCGCGTTCCTGGCACCCCGGCTCGTCAACGTCGATTCGATAAAAAACGCGATCCTGGCGCGGCTGGAGCGGCAGACGGGGGTCCGTTTCTCATGCGATCGCGCGAATATTTCCTTTTTCCCCCGTCCGCGGATCGCGGCGTCCGGGGCCGTCATGGAATTACCCGGGCGGCTTTACGGAACGATCCTCACCCTTACGGTGGATGCGGAGTTTTTTCCGCTGCTGCGCGGCGAGTTCCGCGGAGGGAACGTCCGGCTGGAGTCCCCGAATTTCATGGTGGTGCTGCCGGCGGGGGAGAAACTGGAAAAACCGTTGTCTCTCGAAGACATCGAGAGGGCGATCGCCTCCCTTCTGGACGAGTTGCGGAAGAGGGCGCCCGGGACGGGCGTCGCGGTGCGCAACGGCCGCATGGAGATTTCCGACGCGGACGGGCCGATCGTCTCCTTGCGCGACCTGGAGGCACGGGCCTTCTTTTCCCCGGACCGGCTGATGGTGGACCTCCGATGCGCGTCCCCTTTCTGGGACGGCTTGTCGATCGAAACGGAGATGCGCGCGGAAGGGATGCGCTCGGAGACCCGCGTCGAGACGGCGGGCTTCCGGCCGCGGGAGCTCATCGAGAGGCTGGCGCCCGGCGCCGCTCCCTGGCTCGGCGATACGGTCTTATCGCTGCGCGGGCGGATCGAAGCGGAAGGGCTGCGATCGATGAGGGCGGAGTTCGCCGGCGCCGCGCCGACGTTGACGCTGCGCCGCGCCTCCCGGCGCCTCGCCCTGAAGGTGAAGAGCGCGAAAGGGACCGTCGACCTGGACGGGAAGAGCGTGCGCGCCGTCCTGTCCGAGCTCGTCCTGCAGGAACCCGACGTCAAGGTTGCCGGCCGCCTGACCGTGGACCGGCTCTCCCCCCGGTATGAAGCGAGCCTGGCCGGGGAGGCGCTCACGATCGCGCCCGCCCGGAGGGCCCTGCTCGCCATCGCCGGCGACGTGCCGGCGGTCCGGGATATCCTCGACGTGGTTCGGGGGGGGGACATCCGGAGCTTCTCGCTGCGGTCGGCCGCCCGGTCCCCGGACGGGCTCGCGGACGCGGGGTCGCTGGCGCTCCGGGCGCGGCTTTCCGGCGGCTCCATCCACGTCCCGGGGGCGGAGCTCGACCTGGCGGACGTGGGGGGCGAGGTGTCGCTCTCGAAGGGAATCCTCGCCGGGGAAGGGATCGTCGCGCGGATGGGGAACGCCCGCGCGAGCCGGGGGTCTCTCCGCATGGGGATCGCGGGGGAGGATCCCCCGTTCCACGCGGAATTCCAGGCGGACGCGGAGGCGGGGGAGCTGCATGCCCTCCTTCGGCGCCTGGCGGAGGACGAGGATTTCCGGGGAGAGCTGGACCGGGTCGGGGGGATCCGGGGGGAGGCGTCCGGGCGGGTCGTGCTGGGGGAGCGGCTCTCCGACGTCGGCGTCCGGTTCACTGCGTCGAAAGTCCGGATCGCGGGAACATACGACCGCGTCCCGTTTCCCATCGAGGTCCACGAGGGGCAGTTCTCCTGGGACGGGAGATCCGTCGCGGTGAAGGGGCTCCGCGGCACGGTCGGGGACTCCTCGTTCTCGAACGTGTCCGGGTCGCTGGAACCGGGAAGCGACCGGGAGGGGATCGAACGGGTCGCCGCGTCGTTCGACGGCGGGATCGGGCCGGAGACGGCGAAGTGGGCGTACGGCCTCCTCGAGGTCCCGCCGTCGCTTGCCGTGAGAGCCCCTTTCACCGTGTCCGGATCGGAAATTTCCTGGGAAAAGGGCGGGGCCGTCCGCGCGAAAGCCGCGCTCGCGTTCCCGGAAGGGGCCGCGCTTTCCTTTTCCGCCGCCTCGAGGCCGGGAGAGACGACGATCGACCCGTTGATCGTCCACGGTCCCGGGTCGGATGCCAGGATGGCGGTGAGGATCGGCCCGGGAAAGATGGAGGCCGGATTTTCCGGCACGCTGTCGGGGGAAACGGTCGGGAAGATCCTGCCGGTCCCGCTGCTTCCCGGGCACCGCATCGCGGGGGAGATGGAAGCGGTCGTCGATCGCGCGAACCCGGCGCGCTCCACGGTCCGCGGGGCCCTTTCGGGGGAGGACGTCAAGATCCACTGGAAGCCGCTGGAGCCGCTCTCCATCCTGCGCGTTTCGCTGACGGCCGACGGGAGGAAGGTCCGCATGTTCTCCTCCGACATGACGTGGGACAACGTCCCGTTCACCGTGACGGGGACGGCGGATTTCACCGGGGAGGAGGTCCTTGCGGACCTCGACCTCTCCGTGGGGAACCTCGACGCCGGGACGCTGCTTGCGAGCCTGGAGACGGCGACGTCGTCCGCACCCTCGAATCTTCCGGTCCGGGGCGCTCTGCGGCTCGCCGCGGATTCCATCGCCTTCCAGGGGCGCACGTGGCGGGACGTTCGCGCCGCGGCGGAGCTGGGCGGGGGCGCCTTGCGCTTCTCCGTCACGCAGGCGGACGTGTGCGGGATCGACACGACGGGGAGCTTCACGGTGGGCGCGGGGGAGCCGTCGGTCTCCCTGTTCACCTCCTCCGCCGGGGAAGACATCCGGGAGACGATCGACTGCCTCACCGAGAAGAAGGCGGCGATCACCGGGCAATTCCGGGTGGACTACCGGTTCGAGGGGAAAGGCTCCGGGGACGCGCTGCTCCGTTCCTTCGAGGGCCCGTTGGAGATGAAGCTCACGAACGGCCGGATACTGGAAATGACCCTCCTGTCGCGGATCTTCGCTTTCCTGAACGTCGCGGAAACGTTCCGGGGGAGATTCCCGGATTTCGGCAAGGAAGGGTTCCCTTACAGGACCCTTTCGATCCGGGCGAAGGCGAAGGACGGGAAATTCGTGCTGGGCGAGGCGACCCTGGACGCTCCGTCGATGCGGATCTTCGCGACGGGGGAGGTGGACATAGCGACCCGGGAATCGGACCTGAACGTGCTGGTCGCGCCCTTCCGGACCGTGGACGCCGTCGTGCGGAGGATCCCCGTTTTCGGGTATATCCTGGGGGGCACGCTGGTTTCCATCCCCGTCAAGGTGACGGGGGATATCGCCCAACCCAGGATATCGCCGCTGGCCCCGAGTGCGGTCGGGTCCGGGATCCTCGGGATCGCGGAGAGGGCCTTGAAGCTCCCGGTGAAGATGTTTTCCCCCTTCTTCCACGCCGCCGGGGAATGAAGGGGCGACGGCGGGAAAGCCCGGCTCGCGGAACGCGGTCCCCTCAGGTTGTTCTTGCAAGCGATTTCCCACCGGTGTTACGCTATTAATAATCGTAATACCACGGGCCGGCGTTTCTTCCTCCCCGGGCATCGCCTCCTAAAGGTGTTCCATGGCTCGCGCGTTATTCATAGAAGGGTTCAAGTCATGCCGATGACCGGCGTTGGGCAGGAGTGTGCCCCCCTCCCGGGCGCCATCGCGTCCGCGTATCATGCGCACGTCCGGCGGAAGCTGCTGCTCCTGGCCGGTCTCGTCGGCGCGCTGCTCCTCGTCGCCTTGTATTCGATCGCGTGCGGCTCCTACGATCTGTCCTTGGGAGAGGTGCTGCGGGCCCTGGCGGGCGGGGGGGGAGACGCCGAGCGCGTGGTGGTGCTCGATATCCGGTTGCCGCGGGTGGTGGCCGCCGTCGCCTGCGGCTGGGGGCTGTCGCTTTCGGGCCTGGGCATCCAGTCGCTGCTGCGGAACCCGCTAGGCGCCCCGTCCACGCTCGGCATCAGCCAGGGGGCGGCGTTCGGCGCCGCGGCGGCCATCGTCCTCTTCGGCGCCGGGATGGTCTCCGTGACGGCGTTCGCGTTCGCGGGGGCCATGGCGGCGACGGTGGTCGTGCTCGTCCTGTCGGGGCTGAAGCGGCTTTCGACCGAGGCCGTCGTCCTGGCCGGGGTGGCGCTGTCCGCCCTCTTCGTCTCCGCGACGATCCTGGTGCAGTACCTGGCCACCGAGACCCAGCTGGCCATGGTCGTTTTCTGGACCTTCGGAGACGTGGCCCGGTCCGGCTGGAGGGAGATCGGGCTGTTGTGCGCGGCGGTCCTGGCCGCGTCCCTGTACCTGGCGGTGATCCGATGGGACCTCAACGCGCTGGCCTCCGGGGAGGAGGCGGCCCGTGGGCTGGGGGTGAACGTCGAGAGGGTCCGGTCGACCGGGATGGTGGCGGCGGCGCTGGTGTCGGCCGTCGCGACCGCCTTCCACGGCGTCATCGCCTTCGTCGGGCTGATCGCGCCCCACATCGCCCGCCGGCTGGCGGGCGACGACCACCGCCTCCTTTTGCCCTTCTCCTCGGTCCTGGGCGCCCTGCTGCTGCTGTCCGCCGATACCGCCGGAAGGATCCTCATCGGCTCGGGCGCGCTGCCGGTGGGCGTGATCACGTCGTTTCTGGGCGCCCCGATGTTCCTGTTCCTGCTCGTCCGGGGGTACCGATGAGGCTTTCGGTCGAAGGCGTCGAGTTCTCCTACAACAGCCATCCCGTGCTGTCGGACGTGAGCTTTTCCCTGGGGCGCGGTGAGATCCTGTGCGTCCTGGGCGTCAACGGCGCGGGGAAGACCACCCTCCTCAAGTGCCTGAACCGGATCCTTGCGCCCCGGCGCGGCTCGGTCCTGGTGGACGGGGAGGATCTGCGGCGCATGGGGCAGAACGGCGTGGCCCGCCGGGTGGGGTACGTCCCGCAGCGCCACCCGGAGACGCGGCTGTCCGTCTACGAGACGGTGCTCATGGGGCGGCGTCCCCACATCCGGTGGTCGCTCTCCGCGGAGGACCACCGGATCGCGGAAGAGGTCATCCGCCGGATCGGCATCGCCCGCCTGGCCATGCGCCCGGTCGGGGACCTGAGCGGCGGCGAGCTCCAGAAGGTGATCATCGCGCGGGCGCTCGCGCAGACCCCTTCGGTCCTTCTCCTGGACGAGCCGACGAGCAGCCTGGACCTGAAGAACCAGCTGGAGGTGATGGGGCTGCTCCGCCGCGTCGTGGCGGAGCAGGGGCTGTCCGCCGTGGTCGCGATCCACGACCTGAACATCGCCGTCCGGTTCGCCGACCGGCTCCTCTTCCTGAAGGAGAGCAGGATCCACGCGGTTTCCACCGGCAGGGAGCTCACGGCGGAGATGATCCGGCGCGTGTACGACGTCGACGTGGCGCTTGAGAAGGTCGGCGGCCATACCGTCGTGGTGCCGGTTTGAACGGGAGGTTCCGGATGGGGAGGATATGGATCGGGGCGCTGTGCGCCGCGCTCGCGTTCGCGCTCCCGCCCGCCGCCTGCGCGGCCGCCGGCGACGCCGCGGGGACGGTGACGGTGACCGACATGGCCGGACGGCGCGTGACGGCGCCCTTCGATCCGGAGCGGATCGTCTGCATCGGCACCGGCACGCTGCGGCAGATCGTCTATCTCCGGGCGGAGTCGAAAGTCGTCGGCGTGGAGGATTTCGAGAAGTCCGCCGGCGGGCGCCCCTACCGGATCGCCCACCCTGAGCTGGCCGCGCTGCCCCGCTGCGGGCCGGGCGGCCCCGCTTCCATCAACAAGAAGCCCGACCTCGAGGCGCTGCTCGCCGTGAGGCCGCAGGTGATCTTCACCACCTACATGGACGCCTCCCTGGCGGACGAGGTGCAGCGGACGACGGGCATCCCGGTGTTCGTGCTGAGCTACGGGCCGTTCGCGACCTTCGACGACACGGTGTACGACTCCCTGCGCGCGGCGGGGAAGGTCCTGAACCGCGGGAAGCGGGCCGAGGACGTCGTCGCGCACATAGAGTCGCTGCGCAGGGACCTGCGCGCGCGCACCGCGGAGGTCCCCGAAAGCTCGCGGCCGTCCGTGTACGTCGGCGGTGTCGGCCACCGGGGCGCCCACGGAATCGAGAGCACCGAGCAGCGCTACATCCCGTTCGAGTGGACCGGCGCGAACAACGTCGCGCGGCGCGTCAAGGCCGGCGCCTCCACCCACCTGGTCCTGGACCGGGAAACGCTGCTGAAGCTGGACCCGGACGTCGTCTTCCTCGACGGCATCGGACTGGCGCTCGTGGAGGAGGACTACCGGAAGAGGCCGGAGTTCTACGGGGCGCTCAAGGCGTTCCCCGGCGGCCGGGTCCACGTCCTGTTCCCGTTCAACTTCTACATGACCAACATCGGCACCGCGCTGGCCGACGCCTACGCCGTCGGGAAGATCCTCCACCCGGAGCGGTTCGGGGACGTCGACCCGGAGAAGAAGGCCGACGAGATCTACGCGTTCCTCGTCGGGAAACCGGTCTACGGGAGCATGCGGAAGCTGTACGGCCCGCTCGGCGGCAAGGCGCCGTTCCTGAAATGACGGAGATCCGGCTTTCCCCCGTGGGGGAGGTGCGAAGCGAAATCCGGGAGCGCATGCCGGCCGGCGGGGATCCGGGGAGCGCGTCGGTGGGGCACGCGGAAAGGATCCGGGAGTACCGCGGGAAGGTGAGGGGCTCCGTCGCCGAGATCGTCGTGGACCCGGAACGGGCGGAGCTCCTGGACGGCATCGAGGGATTTTCCCACATCCTCGTCCTGTATTGGCCGCACCGGCTCGATCCGGAGAGCCGGAACGCGCGGAAGGTCCATCCGATGGGGCGGAGGGATCTGCCCGCCCAGGGGGTTTTCGCCACCTGCAGCCCCGGGCGCCCCAACCCCGTCCTGGTCTCGACGGTCCGGCTTCTCGGGCGGGAAGGCAGCATCCTCAAGGTGGAAGGGCTGGACGCCCTGGACGGCAGCCCCGTCATCGACATCAAGCCGTACGTGCCGTTCTCCATCGAGGCGAGCAGCCCGAAGGTGCCGGGCTGGATGGAGCGGATCCGCAAGGAGGTGGAGGGCGATATCCCCGACCCGGAGGAAGACGCGTAAAGCTTCGCTTCGGGTCTGATACTATTTATTGATATCGACCCGGCTTCGGACCGTTCCGGGCAACGGAGGGGGGGCCGCCGACATGGCAAAACAGCTTTCCTGGAACATGTTCCTCTCCGCCTTCCGGACCTTCCTCAATTTGGGAGGCAAGCTCGATTCCCCGGTCATCGGGCCGATGCTCAGGAAACTGGCCGAGCTGGAGCCGGACGCGCACACTCAGGGCTACACGCTCAACCTCAACGCGAACCTGATGGATGCGGCCCAGGGGGTCGTCCTTCCCGTCGATCTGATGAAGCGGGCGATCCGGGAGTCGGAGTACCGGGTCATCATGAAACGGTGCCTCTGCCGCGTCGCGTTCTCCTGCGACCATTACCCGAAGGACCACGGCTGCCTCTTCCTGGGGAAACGGGCGCGCGGCCTGGTCGAGAAGGGGATCGGGCGGGAAGCCGGTGTGGAGGAGGCGCTGGCCCATGTCGACAAGGCGGCGGAGCTGGGGCTGGTCGGGCAGGCCCTGTGGGTCGAGGTCGAGCGGCTGCTGATGGGGCTCGAGCGGGACAAGGGGACGGCGCGCTGGCTGGAGTTCTGCTTCTGCTGCCCCTGCTGCTGCGGCGTTTTCCGCTTGAGCCGTGCCGCGGCGCGGGGGGACGTCAAGGGGCGCTTCCGCTCCATCGGCTGGAAGGCCGTCATCGACCAGGAAGCCTGCGTCCGGTGCATGGCCTGCGTGCGGCAATGCCCGGTCGACGCCGCCGTCCTCGAAGGGGAGCGCGTCGAGATCCGTGAGCGGGA
>CAZTFC010000048.1:0-18032 GCA_964612075.1 uncultured bacterium | reverse complement strand
CCCCCGCGCGTCGTGTGGCTCATGGTCCCCGCGGCGGTCGTCGACAACGTCGTCGGCGAGGTCGCACCGTTGCTTGCCCCAGGGGACATTCTCATCGACGGGGGGAATTCGCATTACCAGGACGACATCCGGCGGGACGCCGAACTTTCGGCCCGCGGGATCCGCTACCTCGACGTGGGGACGAGCGGGGGGGTCTGGGGGAAGGAGCGCGGCTACTGCCTGATGATCGGCGGCGGGCGCGAGGCCGTGGAGCATCTCGCCCCGGTCTTCGAGGCGCTGGCGCCGGGCGCGGACGCCGCGCCGCATACTCCCGGCCGCGACGCGGGGCGGTCGACGGCCGACCGGGGGCACCTCCACTGCGGGCCGAGCGGGGCGGGGCATTTCGTCAAGATGGTCCACAACGGGATCGAGTACGGGATGATGGCCGCGTACGCGGAAGGGTTCAACATCCTGCGTCACGCCGGCGTCGGGGCGGCGGGACGAGATGCCGACGCGGAGACGGCGCCGCTGCGCCATCCCGGGCATTTCCAGTACGACTTCGACCTCGCCGACATCTCGGAGCTGTGGCGCCGCGGGAGCGTCATCACCTCGTGGCTGCTCGACCTGACGGCGCGGGCGCTCGCCGAGGACCCGGGGCTCGAAGGGTTCTCCGGGCGAGTCTCCGACTCCGGCGAGGGGCGCTGGACGGTGGAGGCGGCCGTCGACGAGGGGGTCCCCGTGCCCGTCCTCGCCGCCGCGCTGTTCCAGCGGTTCGACTCGCGCGGCCAGGCCGACTACGCGAACCGCCTGCTTTCCGCGATGCGCCGCCAGTTCGGGGGGCACGCGGAGAACCCGGCCGGAAAGGGGGCTTGAGACGATGCCGCGGAGCGCCTCGATCGATCCGACGATCCTCGTCATCTACGGCGCGGGGGGGGACCTGACCTGGAGGAAGCTCGTTCCCGCCCTCTTCAACCTCCGGCAGGACCGCCACCTTCCGGAGCGGTTCGCGGTGATCGGGGTGGCGCGCAAGGCCCTGGACGACGCGGCGTTCCGGGCGCGGCTGAAAGACGGGGTCGACCGCTTCTCCCGACGGGGGAAGGCGGACGACGCGGCGTGGGACGCCTTCGCCCGGGACCTTTACTACGTTCCCGGGGACCTGATGGACCCGGTGGGAGGGGCGGGGCTGGAACGGAGGCTCGAGGAGATCGAAAGCGCGTGGGGAGGGCGGGCGAACCGGGTCTACTACCTCGCCATACCCCCGTCCGTCATGGAACCCGCGGCGGCGGCCCTCACGCGCCTCGGCGTCTGCCGCGACTGCTCGCGCGACCGCATCGTCGTCGAGAAGCCGTTCGGGCGCGACCTGGCGTCGGCCCGGGCGCTGAACGCGTCGCTCTCCGGCATGTTCGCCGAATCGCAGATCTACCGGATCGACCATTACCTCGGGAAGGAGACGGTGCAGAACATCCTCGCCTTCCGGTTCGCCAACTCCCTCTTCGAGCCGGTATGGAACCGGCGCTACATCGACC
Source organism: uncultured bacterium (assembly GCA_964612075.1). GTDB lineage: Bacteria > Desulfobacterota > Deferrimicrobia > Deferrimicrobiales > Deferrimicrobiaceae > UBA2219. The sequence continues at coordinate 16,527 of CAZTFC010000048.1, read as the reverse complement.
ACGTGCAGATCACCGTCGCGGAGACGGTCGGCGTCGGGGACCGCGGCGAATTCTACGACAACGCCGGGGCGCTGCGGGACGTCGGGCAGAACCACCTCCTCCAGGTCCTCTGCCTGACGGCGATGGAACCCCCGATCTCCTTCGCCGCCGACGAGGTCCGGAACAAGATGGTCGACGTCCTGCGGGCGGTCCGCCCGATCCATCGCGACGAGGTCCACCGCGTCGCGGTCCGCGGGCAGTACCGGAAAGGGACCGTGCTCGGGGAGCAGGTTCCGGGGTACCGGGAGGAAAAACGGGTGCCCCCCGATTCGGCCACCGAGACCTTCGCGGCGTTCAAGCTGAACATCGAAAACTGGCGTTGGCAGGGGGTGCCGTTCTACCTGCGGACGGGGAAGCGGCTGAAGGCGAAGGTATCCGAGGTCTCCGTCATCTTCCGTTCCCCGCCGCTCCAGCTCTTCCCGTCCGCCGCGGTCGAGGGCTGGCAGCCGAACCGGATCACCCTCCGGATCCAGCCGGAGGAAGGGATCGGCGCACGGATACAGGCCAAGCAGCCGGGCGTCCGCCTCCTGCTGGGCGCGGTCGACATGCATTTCCGCTACCGGGAAGCGTTCAAGGCCTCCGTTCCCGAGGCGTACGAGACGCTGCTGCTCGACGCGATCCGCGGCGACGCGACGCTCTTCATGCGGACCGACCAGGTGGAATGCGCGTGGACCGTGATCTCCCCGATCCTGGAGGCCTGGGAATCGGTTCCTCCCGCCGACTTCCCCGACTACGCGGCCGGAAGCTGGGGTCCGGAGGCGTCGGAGCTCCTGATCGCCAGGGAGGGGCACAGGTGGCTGCGGCCGGAAACGGACGGGAACGAGGGTTGATGGAGCGGTTCGCCGACGTCGAGGCGCTCGGCCGGGCCGCCGCGGAGGCGTTCGCCGCGAAAGCGCGCGAGGCGGCCGGGGCCCGCGGGAAATTTACGGCCCTTCTCGCCGGCGGCGACACGCCGAGGCGGACGTATGAACTGCTGGCGGGGGAGCCGCTGCGGGGCCGCGTCCCGTGGGGAGCGGTCCATCTCTTCTGGGGGGACGAGCGGTGCGTTCCCCCGGATTCCCCGCACAGCAACTACGGGATGGCGCGCAGGGCGCTGCTCGACCATGTCCCGCTGGATCCGGGGCGCATCCACCCCGTCCGCTGGGACCTTTCCCCGGAGGAAGCCGCCGCCGCGTACGAGGAGGAGTTGAAGGATTTCTTCCGGGGCGCCCCGCCCCGGTTCGACCTGGCGCTCCTGGGCCTCGGGTCGGACGGCCACACGGCGTCCCTGCTGCCCGGCTCGCCGGCAGTCGCCGAAGCGGTCCGCTGGACCGCCGTGGCGAAGCGGCCCGAAGAGGCGTTCTCCCGGGTCACGGTCACGCTGCCGCTGCTGAACCGCGCCTTGACGGTGCTTTTCCTCGTCTCCGGGGCGGGGAAGGCGGATGTCCTGCGGGCGCTTTTCGAAGGCGGGGACGCGGCGGCCCGCTTTCCCGCATCCCTCGTCCGTCCCGCATCGAAGGATCTGCTCTGGCTCGTCGACGAGGCGGCGGCTTCCGTGCTTTCGGGGGGCCGCGGGCTCCCGTAAGGGGGGGAGGCGGCCCCGGGTACCGTCCGCCCCCCTCCTCGGCAAGCCGTTATTTCCGACCCCACTGTCCGTCGTCGCCCTGGACCGCCCAGCCGGCCTGCGCCTTGTCGCGCCATTGCTTCGCGAAGATCCGGCGGACCTGCGGCACCTGGTCGGGTGTCAGGTTCAGGGCCCTGGCCACCTCTTCGTAGAGCTGACGGCGTGCGCCGTTGTCGGCGTCCACCAGTCTTTTGAGCGCCGCCACCTGGGGAAGGCCCAGGCCGCCGGTGTCCCGGACCTCCAGGAAGCCGTCCCGGGTGATCCCCACCTGCCCCTGCTGGTAATAGGGGAGCAGCTGGCCGTGCCGTTGGCCGATCTGGTCCTTCAGGCCGCGGATGGCCGCGTTGCTGACGGTCGTCGCTTCCTCCGCGTGCGCCGGGGAGGCCCCGACGCGGGCCAGGCGGGCGATGGAGCGGAAAAGGTCGCGGTCGTTCCGGGACTGCGGCTTCTCCGCCGGCCCCTGCGCGGGGGGCGCCTTCTTTTCCTGGTACACCTCGTCCACGATCTTCTCCGCCGTCCTCTCCACCTGGGCGGCTGGGAAGTAGACGTTCACCGTGACGCACCCCGCGATGAGCACGAGAAGCGCAAGAGCGGAAAAAGAAAAGCGCCGCGTCGGTCGTTTCATGCCGTCCCCCTTTTTGTCGTCGGTCCGGTGTGCGGTCCCGTCCTACTCGGAACGCTCCCGGGTCACGCGCCTCGCCCGCTCGACCATGTCCGAAAAGCTGATGCGGTTGTCCGGGTTGCGGTTGATCACGTTGATCCCGGACAGGAAGCGCCTCTTCACCAGATACTCTAAACCATCTTCCCGGATGAGCCCCCGGAGAATGAAGACGTCGTTGTTCAGGGTGCATTCGACGCCGATCTTCTCGTAGGCGAATTCCCGGAAAATCGACGTCATCAGGGAGACCCCCATCCCGCTCAACGACGAGCCCGTGCCGACCTGCGAGATGGAGTTCACCGCCTTGATGCTCACCGACTGGTCCACTCCTTTCACGGGGACCGACTCCGCCTTGAGATGGAACGCCACCGGCTGGCCGTAGGCGACCCGCAGCCCCGAAACGGAGGCGGAGAGGCGCCCGGTGACGCGACCGGCGCCCAGGGCCGCGGTCAGCCTTTCCAGGTCGATCCGGTCCGCTTCCACGTCGGCGCCGATCTCGCGCCCCTCGCCAAAGGGGCGTTCCACCGTCACGTTGCGGATCTCCATCCGGCCGCCGAACAGCTCCCCGGTCAGTTCTCCCTCGGCGGTCATGCGGTCCCGGCCGATGGAGACGGGATCGAGAAGCCCGTTCAGGGAACCTTCCAGCAGGGCTTTGCCCCCGGCGACCCGGGCGAGGTCGAGCCCTGCCAGCCGCGCCGCGGAGACGATCCGGAAATCCGGTGAAAGCGGTCGCTCCACCCGGATCCCCCGCAGGGACACGTTCGCCCCGAGCAGCGACGTGTCGACCGCCCCGTCGAGGTAGAGGCGGTTGGGCATCAGGGCCGCCGGCATCTCCAGCGGACCCAGCTCCTGTCCCGCCAGGCGGATCTTCTCCAGGCGGAGCCGGCCCCACCGTTCCGCGCCGCGCGGCGCGGGGCGGCCGGGATCCGGGGACCCCAGGGAGTATTCGATCGGGAGGGCGACCTCGAATCCGGAGAGGAGCGGCGGCCCCTCTCCGCCGCGGACCCCGCCCGAGTTCACCCGGAGCGACCCGACCACGTCGGCGGCCCGCCCGGACCCGGAAAAGGAAAGGGCGGCCTCGGCGCCACCTTCCATCTCCAGCCCCGCCAGGCCGGGCTGCGACGCGGCCAGCGGGTCCCTCAGGAAGGTCCGGAAGATCGGGCCGAGCCGCGCCTCGGTCAAGGCGACGCGCCCCTGGTGGCGCCATGTATTCCCCGCGCGGCGCGCGCTTCCGTCGATTTTCAGCCGGCCGTACCCTTCCAGCCCGATCGCCAGGGAAAGGTCCTTGTAATCGTCGGGCCCCTCGCGCGTTCCCGTCGCGTGTACCTCGAGGGGTGCCTTGGCGAGGTCGACGTACACCGTGCCCCAGAGGGCCTCGCCCCCGTGCAGGGCCAGGTCCGCTTTCAAGCGGGGCAGCGGCAGCAGCGCCTCGAGGTCCGCCTTGCCGGTCAGCTTCTGCGCCATCAGGTCGCCGGAGGGGGAATTGAAGCCGATCCCTCCGAGCGAAAGCGCGGCGGTGATCCGGGAGCCGCCCTTCCCGGTTTCCAGCCGGGCGGAGAGGTCGGCGGAGCCGGCGGGCGACCAGCCGTCCGTATTCTTCCCGCCCAGCGCCCCCGCCAGCCGCACCAGGTTGTCCGCGGGGAGATTTTTCCCGTCCAGGCGGCCGGAGGGCTTCCCTTCCCGGAAAGCCAGCTCCCCTTTCAGGCGGCCGAGGGAGCCGGAACGGATGTCCACTCCGGTCGCGCGGAAGGAACGGCCGGCCGACGTTGCGGAGCCGGAGATTCCCATCGTTCCCAGCGGGAGTGGGCGGCCTTCGAAAGTTGCTTCCCCCGCGCCGGCCGAAAGCTTCCAGCCGGTCGAAGCGGGGGCGGCGACGGTGCCGGCCAGCGGCGCGTCGAACCGGAAAGCGCGCACCGCCACCGGCGGTTTCCCGAGATTCCCGGTTCCCCGGACCCGTCCCGCCAGGGCGGCCTTTCCGTCGATCCAGTCACGGAGCGGGCCTTCCATCCGCACGGATCCCGCGATGTTCAAGCCGACCCCTGCCGCCGGCAAGGAAAACCGCAGGTCCCGCGGAGCGAGTTCCAGGGCCAGCGCACGCTCCGCCTCCCGGCCCGACGTCCCGATGCGGAAGGGGAGCCTTCCCGAGAGATCCATGCCCGCCAGGATCGCGGGCAGGAGCGGGGACAGGGCGGCCCTCAACCGCTCGACCCGGGGGATTTCCCCCTCGAACGCCCCGGAGATGCGTTCCGGCGCGGGCCCGTCCGCCTCTCCCCGCCCCATGAGCATCCCCCCGATGTCGAGACGGCTCACCTCCAGGCGGAGATCCTTGCCATCCAGCGTCGCGCCCGCCGACGCGTCAAGGCGGATCGGGCCGATATTCCCGATCGCCCGGCGCCCTCGACCCGGCCGCGCCTGCGGAAGGAGCAGGGTCAGCTCCGTGGCCTGAATCCGTTTCGGATCCACCCGCAGCCGGGCCTTTCCGGATACGTCGCCCGAGAGCCACGGCAGCGTCAGCCGGGCCGACGCGAGCTCCAGGTCGGCCGCGATCGCGGGTTCCGCCGTCACGGTCCCCCGGGCGGCGAGGCTTCCCTCCGCGACGGCGCTTCCCTGCCGGCGGAACGCCAGTTTCCCGTTCCCCTCGAAACGGCGACCGCCGCCTTCGCCCGGGTTCAGGCTTATGCGGACCCCGTCGGCGGAGAGTTCGCCTTGCGCCAGGGCGATGCGGAAGCGGGCGTCCGAGAGCGCAAGCTCCTCGATGTCGAACAGGCGGGTGATCGGCGTCAGGTCGGGCGTCCCCTCGGTCTCCCGGGGGCGCGTGCGCTCGTACACGAGGCCGGAGGCCGCCACCCGCCGCAGCCACGGGCCGGCGCGGAAGATGGCCCCGGGGACCGGCTCGACCCGCAGGCGCTCCAGGCGCAGGAGATCGCCCTCGGGCGCAGGGCCTTTGATCATGAGCCCCGAGATTTCGACGGAAGGAGGGGCGATCGAGAGTTTCAAACCGGCCAGGGATGCCGTGCCGCCGCGCGGGGTCAGCGCCCGTTCCACCCACGGGCGGAACCATTCGGGCCGGTGCAGAGCCAAGGCCGCGGCGAGCGAGACGACCCCGAAAACAAGCGCCGTTACGGCGATGCACCAAAGGGCAGCGCGTCTCCAGTTCATCGGGGTCCCCGCCGGGGCGATCCCGCCCTTCCGGAAGGTGCGGCCCGCGCGACGCCGCGAAGCGTCGCGCGGGTCATGTCCTCACGGGACCTGACGGTTTTTTCAAGCCGGCGAAGCGCCGGAAAACCCTCCGGGTGCCCGACCACGCGAACGGCAGGAACATCGCCCCGAAGGCGCCCGCCAGGTCCGAGATCCCCCCGCCGGCCGTTCCGGCCACGGTGCAGCCGCCGCCCCCGCCGCCCCCTCCGCCGGTCGTCGCGGGGGCCGCCGTAACGGTGATCTGGACGGTTCCCGTCGCGCTGTCCGCGCCGTAGGCGTCGCTGGCGTAATAGGTCAACGCATGGCTTCCCGCGGGGGTTGCGTTCGGCCAGCTGAACACGCCGTCCGCGCTCAGCGTCGCTCCCGCCGGCAGGGAGATCGAGTGGAAGATCGGCGTATCGCCGTCGATGTCGGTGGCCCCCACGGTGAAGACGAGCGAATTTCCCGACGTGACCGTCTGCGCGGCGACGCCGGCCAGGACGGGGGGCGAATTGACCCGGACGGCCGCGGTGGCCGTTCCGGCCCGTCCGGTGGAATCCGTCGCCGTCAGCCGGAACGAGTAGCTGCCGGTCGCGGGCGAAGTGAACGTGGCGCTGGCCGTGTTCGCGTTGCCGATGACGCCGACGGAAGCGCCGGCGATCTGGGTCCACTGGTAGGTTTCGATGTCGCGCGGCGGTTCGGCGGTCGCGCTTCCCGCAAGCGAAACGGTCGCGCCCGGCGGGACGATCTGCGACGGGTTCGCCACGACCACCGTCGGCGGGGCGGCCGGGATCGTGTTGAGCGCGCCCGCGGCGTCCAGGAGTCCCGCGCCGCACATTCCGGGGTACGTTGTCGCGCAGATATCGCCTTCGGGAAACGCGCGGGCCGACCACTGCAGGTACGACCGGATCTGCGCGGGCGTCAGGGAGGATTTCACCGACAGCATCAGGGCCGCGACGCCGGCGACGTGCGGGGCGGCCATGCTGGTGCCGGTCTTCGCGGCGTAGCTGTCCGACGCCGGAACGGTCGCGCCCGTATTGGAAAGGGAATAGACCCCGCCCAGATAATCGCCGCCTGGAGCGCTGATCATCGTTATGGCGCCGATGTCGGCATAATAGGCGTTGCCGCCCGTGACCGAATGCGCGGTGACCGCGAAGACGCCGGCGCAGTTGGCCGGCTGGCCGACGGAAGTGGTGCCGTTGTTGCCGGTCGCCGCCACGATCGCCCTGCCCGCGTTGACGATGTCGTTCACGGCATTCTGGAACGTCGCGGAGCATGTGCCGGCGGCGCCCAGGCTCATGTTCAGCACGTTCGCCGGGCTGGGGTTGGCCGGCACGCCGGTGACGGACAGGCCGGCCGCCCAGCGCATCCCGTCGGCGATGTCGGATACCAGGCCGCCGCACTTCCCCAGGACGCGCACGGGCAATATCCTGACGTCGGGGGCCACGCCCGTCCCTCCGATGCCGTTGTTCATCAGGGCGGCGATCGTCCCCGCGACATGGGTGCCGTGCCAGGAGGAGTTCCTCGCGGTTTGGCCGGTGCCGCATTCCTCCGCCGCGACCCAATCGCCCGGGTCCTGCGCGTCGTCGTCACGCCCGTCGCCGTCGTTGGCCCTCGCCGAATCGGTGATGAAATCGTATCCCGGCAGGACCGTGCCGAGGTCGGCGTGCGGTCGGTATCCCGTGTCGATCACCGCGACGGTGACGGAAGCGTCGCCCCGGGTGACGTCCCACGCTTCCGGCAGGTTGGCGCCGCCCTGGTTGGAGGTTCCCGCGGGCGCGAAGTAGTGCCATTGATAAGGAAGGTAACCGGGGTCGGAAGGCTCCGTCGCCGTCGGGTGGACGACGCGGTCGGGCTCCGCATATTCCACGCCGCCGTCGTTGCGCATCAGCCGCCGGGAGATGACCCTCGCCTCGGACAGCTTGACGGGGCGATCCAGCCTGACCACGTACCCGTTGCCCGACATGGCCCGGATAACCCTCATCGGGACGTTGGCGTTTTTCGACAGGCCGCCGGCGTCGAACGCTTGAAGCGCCTTCGACAATCCGGCGCCCGCCGGGGCGCGCGGTTTCACGATCAGCTGGGACACCATCTCTTCCCCGTTCGGGCCGGTCGAACCCGCGGGGACCGGCGGAGCGAGCGCGACGAGCAGGGCGAACGCCGCGGCGATACCCTGCAGAGCGAGGGGGCTTCCGGTTTTCATGTTTTCACTCCCACTCGAGCATTGTCGCGGCGCGGGCTTCTTCCGCAAGGGTGCGGCGACCGCGTCAGAGCGCCTTCATGACCGCGTCCGGCTCCACGTATTCGACGGCCGGGTTCTTCTCAAGCGTTTCCTGCCCCTTCGACAGGTCGTCCGCGCTGTCGGCCGACTGCTTCACCACGCAGGCGCCTCCGGACATGGTCCGGACGAATTCCAGCGACACGCGCGTCGCGAGGGAGAGCTGCGCGATCCCCGCAGGGTCGCATGCGACGGTATGCGGCTTGAATTTCATTATGAGCTGCCGGGAGACGGCCGCTTGGGCCGCCGTTGTGGAGGAAGCAGGAGCGGGATCGGCGCCGCGGGAGGGCCGCCCCCCGTCGTCCGCGATCATTCCGCCGCCGCCCGCCCCGCAGCCGGTCAGCAGGGCCAGGGCCAACAGGAAAGCGATTCCCCGCACAAATGCCTCCTCGGATACTATTAGACGAAATCGGGGAGGAATATTCGAATGAAAATATCGCCGCGGAGCCGTCCCCGGCTTCACGGCGCGGCCTGGAGTACGGAACGAACCACCGCGAGCAATTCCTCGCGGTACGGGTCCCGGCCCCATTCCTTGCGGTACTCGTTCCTGACTTCCTCGAACGGCCGGGCGAGGTGCCTGTGCGCGGCGGTTTCCCCCCGGATCCTCCCGTCGAGGAAGTTTTCGATCAGCGACAGCAGGTATCGGGCGTGCAGCCGCTTCCCGGCCTTTTCCTCGAGCTCCCGGAGAAGTCCGTCGACCGGCCCCTTCAGGATTTCCGCCGGAACGTCTCCCTCGTACATTTCGACCTCCTGCCCGGCTCCGCCGGGTTCCACGATTTTCCGCCATCCCATCGCCTCATCCCTCCTTTCCCAAGTCGTCCATCAACCGGGCCAGGGAGCCCAGGGAGACGGATTCTCCTTTATCCTTCACGATCGAGAGCGCCTTTCTCCATCGCCCTTCATTCTTGACGGCTTCCGCGAATTCATGGCCGGCCTGCGTGAGGTGCGTGATGAAGCCGAACGGGGCCTCGGCGGCCAGGACCGAAGCGTCCCGCCCCCGGGCGAGCCCGGCGTCGATGAGGAGGTACGCGTGGTATCCGATCACCGCCTCGCTGTACCCGGGGAATTTCATGTCCGGCCCCCATCCCGGCGGCGAGTCGTCCAGCTCCAGGACCATTTTCCGGATCAGTTCCAGGTCGCGTTCCATGACGGTATCCCTCTTGTTCCGTTCCTTTCTTCATTATCCCTCGAAGGCGTCCGTCCCGTGCGGAGAGGAGAAAAAACGGCGCATCGGCCGGTCATGGCGACCGTGAGGAGGGAGGGCGCGGGCCGTCCAATAATTTCATATTTCATATTTCATGAAATTTATTGACAGGCGGGGAGCGATCGGGTTATCGTTGTATTCCTCGAGAATCGATCGCACCGGGACCGGAGGCAAGAGGTGGCCGGCAAGCTCGTAAGCGTCAATCTCAGCGAACTCGCTTATGCGCGGATCAAGAAGATGATCGCGGAGTACCGGTTCCTGCCCGGCAGCCGGATCAACGTCGAGGAGTTGACCCGGGTTCTGGGCGCCAGCCGGACCCCGATCTGGGAGGCGATCCGCCGGCTCGAACAGGAAGGGCTTGTCCGCAACATCCCCAACCGGGGAGTGTTCCTCGTGGAGCTGACCCGGGAGGACGCGGCGGAGCTCTATGCCGTGCGCGAGGTGCTCGAAGGCATGGCTGCGCGGCTCGCGGTGGACTCCATGCCCGATCGCGTGCTGGAGAAAATGGAACTCTCCATCCGCGAACAGGAAAAGCTTGTCGCCGAGGAAAACCTCGTCGGATACTCCCGCTCGGATTTCGAGTTCCATGCCTTCGTGTACGCCGCCTGCGGGAATACCGTGCTGAAGGAAATGCTGGAAAGCCTCAAAAACAAGGCCCGCCCCCTCACCATGCGGATCACCCCGATCCTTCCCGAACTGCTCGAGGATCACCGGGACATCTTGAGGGCGCTTCGGCGACGGGACCCCGAGCTCGCGGAAGCGGCGTTCCGGAAACACAACCGGAAGGTGCTTGCGCTGCTGCTTGCGAAACCGGAAGCGTCGAAAGCGCCGGAATCCAACAACCGTTAAAACGCGAAAGGAGAACGCACCGATGGCAAAGGACCCGAAGATCAATGCGGCAAAGACGGCGATCGTCCTGATCGAACCGCAGAACGACTTCCTGTCGCCCGGCGGCACGATGTACGCCTACATCAAGGAGCAGCTGGCGAAGCGCGGCGTGATCCAGAGCCTCCAGAACCTCCTGGGAAAGGCCCGGGGGAAGGTGAAGATCTTCTTCGTCCCGTTCCAACCCTTCGAGAAGGGGTTCCCGGAGCTGAAGAAGGGCGGGCCCGCGTGCGAGGGGCTGCGCGGGATCGAAATGGACATGAAGGCGGACTGGGGGACCGGGGCATGGCTCAAAGGCACTCCGGGCCCCGAGATCATCAAGGAGCTGACCCCGCAGCAGGGGGACATCGTCGTGGCGGGGAAGATGACGCTGGACGCCTTCCACTCCACGCCGCTGGACTACCTTCTCCGGGCGAACGAGATCGAGACCGTGGCGTTCACGGGGTTCCACACCAACTGGTGCGTCGAGTCGTCGGCCCGGTCGGCTTACGACAAGGGGTACCGGGTGATCGTCCTTTCCGACTGCACGGCCACCGACACCGACGAGGAGCAGAAGTACGCCGAGAAATGGATCTTCCCGAAGATCGGGCGCGTCATGACCTCCGAGGAGTTCCTGGCGGCGCTGTAAGGCGTTGAATGCCCCGGACGGGGGCACCGAATCCTTGACTTGAAAGGAGTCATTCCATGAAAGTTGCCGGATGCAAGTGGCAGGGGATTCTCGCCGTACTGGCCGCCCTGGTCCTCCTGGCCCCGTCGGCGGCGGACGCCGCAGCCCCGGAGAAGATCAAGGTCGGCCTGATGTTCGGCCTCACGGGAGCGGCGTCGCCCATCGGCCCCGTTCAGCTCGACGGCGCGAAGCTGGCGCTGAAGGACATCAACGCCGCGGGCGGCGTCAAGCTGGGCGGCAAGAAGGTGCCGGTCGAGTTCGTGGTGCGGGACGACGAAACCAAGCCCGACATCGCCATCCGCCGCTACCGCGAGCTCGTCACCGAGGAAAAGGTCCACCTCATCGTGGGGCAGACGTTCGCCCCCATCTCCGGGGCGCTCAACAGGGAAGTCAAGAAGACCCCGATCCTGTATTTCCCCGTGAACGTCGTCGCTCTCGGGATGTTCAAGAAGAACGAGATGGCGCCGACGACGTTCGCCGTCCACGGCAGCGCCTACGCCGCCGGGTACGCGAGCGGGGAGTACATCGTGAAGAACCTCAAGCACAAGAAGATCGTATTCTTCGGTCCCGCCTACGCCTTCGGGCAGGACCAGTGGGCCGGGGCCAAGGACGCCCTGAACCTGCACGGCGTGCGGGCCGAGTACCTCGAGTCTCCCGTCGGCACGAGCGACTTCACCCCGTACCTCACCAGGATCATCGAGATGAAGCCCGAAATCGTGATGCTGGCCCACTGGGGCGTGGACGCCATCAACGTCCTGAAGCAGGCGTACGAGGTGGGGCTCAAGAAGAAGTCCAGGATCTGGTTCAACTGGATGACCAACGTGTTCGGCAGCGGCGTTCCGCCCGAGGCGCTGGAAGGCGTGTACTCGCTCATGTCCTGGTACTACAATATGGACGGGTTCAAGGACGCGGCCGTCGCGAAGACCGCGAAGGAATTCACGCAGAAGTTCCGGAAGGAGTACGGCTATCCTCCCGATCCGTATTCCGCGATGGCGTACATCGGCACGATGGAGGCGGTCCGGGGGATCGAGCTGGCGCAGACCGTCGAACCGGCGGCCGTGGCCGACGCGCTGATGAAGTCGCCGAAGTTCAATTCGATGAAGGGGCCCGGGACCTGGCGTGCCGACCACCAGCCGATCTTCAAGTACGGGGCGTTCGTCGTGGTGGGTAAGGGACCGAAGGAACGGAAGGATCCCAAGTGGGATCTGGTCCGGATCGTGGACTCCTACACGGGAGAGGACTATCTCCCGGACCTGGTAGGCCTGGGGTACTGATCGCCGCGGGGGGGGAGGGTCTCCCCCTCCCCCCTCACCTTCGCCGACAGGAGGCATCCTTGCCGGATAGCGCCATTCTCGAAACCCGCGGCGTGACGAAAAAGTTCGACGGCTTCGTCGCGGTGTCCGGGGTCGACTACCGCCTGACCGAGGGGGAGGCGGCCGGCATCATCGGCCCCAACGGCGCGGGGAAGACCACCTTCTTCAATCTCCTGACGGGGATGTTTCCTCCCACGGAAGGGACCGTGCTGTTCCGGGGAGGGGACGTGACCCGCTGCCCCGCGCACGAACGCGTCGGCCGGGGCATCATCCGGACCTTCCAGCTCGTTTCCGTGTTCGACCAGCTCTCCGTCCGGGAAAACCTCGTCCTGGCGGCGGTCCGGCCGGGAGGCGACCGCTGGGGATTCTTTTTCCGGGAGGCCGGGCGCCCCGCGATCGCGGACGCCTGCAGGGAGGCGCTCGCCCTGGTCGGGCTGGAAGGGAAGGCGTCCTGCGCCACCTCCTCCCTGTCCTACGGCGACAAGCGCAAGCTCGAGATCTCCCTCGCGCTTTCGCTGCGGCCCGCGGTTCTCCTCCTGGACGAGCCGTTCGCGGGGCTTTCCGACGCCGAGATCGGGGAGGTCCTGGAACTGATCCACCGGTTCAAGACGTCCTTCAGCCTGGTCATCATCGAACACAAGATTTCGCGGATCGTCGACCTGGTTTCCCGGCTGAGCGTCATGCACGAGGGGAAGCTGATCGCGGAGGGGGACCCGAAGAAGGTCATCGAGGAGCCGCTCGTACGCCAGGTGTACTGGGGGCGCGCATGAAAAGCCCGATCCTGTCCGTGGAGTCGGTGGACCTGGCGTACGGCAAGGCGCAGGTCCTGCACGGCGTGTCGCTCTCCGTCGAGCCCGGCGAGATGGTCTTCATCGCGGGGCGCAACGGGGCGGGGAAGACGACGCTCCTGCGGACGATCGCGGGGTTCCTGCCGCGGGCCGCCGGGACGGTCCGCTACGAGGGGAAGGACCTCGGGACCACGCGCCCGGAAAGCGTGGCCCGGTCGGGCATCCGGTACGTCGCCCAGGACAAGCGGGTGTTCGGCAAGCTCACCGTCCGGGAGAACATCGAGATCGCCGCGCACGTGACGGGGGAACGGGTCCAGGACGCCGTGGACCGGATCGTGGCCACCTATCCCCCGATGGAGAAGTTCCTGGACGGCCCCGCCGGATCCTTGAGCGGCGGGCAGCGGCAGATCCTGCTCATCGGCCGCGCCCTGGTCGGGTCCCCGAAGCTTCTCCTCATCGACGAGCCGACGGAAGGGCTGGCCGCGGGCACCATCGAGGACATCTTCCGGCTCCTCGACGGGATGAAGGGGCGCCTCTCCTTCCTTATCGTGGAGCAGAACCTCCCCGTGATCGCGCGCCTTGCGGACCGCGTCTACCTGATGAAGGAAGGCAAGATCGACCGGGAGCTGGCGACGCGGGAGGAGATCGAGGCGCCGGACTCCGTGGAGAGATACCTGTGAAGATCCCCTGGAAGAAGTACGACTGGCTCCTCATCGTCGCGGGGTTCCTGCTGCTCCTGCCGTTCCTGAAGATCCAGCGGACCACCGACTTCATCATCTTCTGCGTCTTCGTGCTTTCCTACGACCTTCTCTACGGGTACATGGGGCGGCTGTCCTTCGGCCCCATGCTGTTCCTCGGCGCCGGGGCGTACGCGGTGACGCTGTTCGCGGAATACCTCTCCCCGAACCCGTTTCTCGCCCTCGTCTTCGCGGTGGCCGCGGCGGCGGCGGTGGGGGCCCTCATCGGGCCGATCATCGTCAGGACGACCGGCGCGGCCTTCGCGCTGATCAACCTGGCGTTCAACCAGATCGGGTATTTCCTCGTCCTGATCGCCTTCTCGAAATACACCGGGGGCGAGGACGGGATGTCCGCCCATTTCAGCAAGGTCGGGTTCTTCGACGTCCAGGACAGGACGGTGATCTTCGGGTTCTCCCTCTTCTGCCTGGTCCTGACCTTCTACCTGCTGAAACGGCTGACCTCCTCTCCCTTCGGCATCCTGCTCAGGACGATCAAGGAGAACGAGACCCGGGCCAGGTTCCTCGGATACGACACGTTCCTCTACAAGTGGGGCGCGTTCGTCATTTCCGGGGGGCTCGCCGGGTTCGCCGGCGCCCTGTCGATCCTGAACTACGGCTACGTGACGCCGAGCTTCATCGACCCCCACCGGAACGTGGAGGTCATCTTCGCGGTGCTGATCGGCGGGGCAGGGAACCTCTACGGCGCCATCATCGGCGGGGTGGCGTACATGGCGGTCAGCAACTACCTGGCGACCTACATCGCGCGCTGGGAGATGTTCCTCGGCATCGGGCTGCTCCTCCTCGTGTTCCGCTTCCGGACGGGGGTGTGGGGGGCGGTCACTGCATTGCTGGCATCGAGGCGGGGGGAGGCGGAAACGAGATGATCGGGACGCTCATCTACGGCCTTACGATCGGGGGGATCCTCTACATCATTTCGATCGGGCTTTCCCTCACCTTCGGCACCATGCGCATCGTGAACTTCGCGCACGCGTTCGTCTACGCGCTCGGGGCGTACCTGCTGATCACCGCCTTCCAGAAGATGGGATTGAGCTTCCTCGCGGCCGCCGGTTTCGGCGTTCTCGCGGTTCTGCCGGTCGCCTACGTCATCGAGGCGTACGTGATCCGCAGGCTGTACGGCGAATCGCTCGATTACGCGATCATCGCGACCTACGCGGTCCTGCTGATCGGCGTCGACCTCATCAAATGGGTCTGGGGGGCGAGCCCGATCTCCCTCAGCGACCCGATCGGGAAGGACGTGGAGATCCTGGGTGTTTCCCTTCCCGTCTACCGCCTGGTCATCATCACGCTGGCGTTCGCCATATACGGCGGGCTGTACCTCTTCTTCCGGAAGACGATCGTGGGAAAGATCGTGATCGCCGGTCTGGACGACAAGGACGCGGTCCGCAGCCTCGGGATCGACGTGGACCGGTACTTCTCCATCGTGTTCCTCCTCGGGAGCGGCCTGGCGGCGCTGGGAGGCGTCCTGTACGCCCCGATCACCTCCGTCCATCCCTACATGGGGTTCCAGATCCTGCTGCTGTGCTTCGCGGTCGTCATCGTGGGCGGGATGGGGAGCCTCCACGGGACGTTCCTTTCCGCGTTCGCCCTCGGGATGGTGATCTCGCTCACGGGCCGTTTCTGGGGCCCTGCGGCCGAGACGATGGTGTTCGTGGTGATGGCGGTCGTCCTGATCTTCAAGCCCATCGACGTCTGAGAGGGCAGTCGCTCCTTCCCGGGGCGGATCGGCCCCCGCGGACCCCCGGCGCGTCTCAGCCGTTCGGCTTTCCCCGCTTCCATGGAACGCCATCCCGGTCCCGGGGATGCGAAACTTCCCTCTCATGGACGGTATCCAAGGAACATCCACGAATCAATTAAAGGTCCCGGCGATCCCGGGCGAAGGGAGGCCTCACCATGTGGCTTGCGAGAGGCAGGGCAGGGTCGGTGCTTCTGGCGATGGTGTTGCTGTCCGCTTCAATGGTCCTGGCGGTGCCGGCCGCCGTGGCCGCCGATGCGGAGGATGCGCAGGATACCGTCGAAAGGGCTACCGTCGCTTTCAAGGGATTTCTCCGGGACCCGAACTACAAATGGATGGTCGACCACCTCAAGGACGCCAAGGGGGTGCTGATCTACCCCCAGGTGCTGAAGGCGGGGTTCTTCCTGGGCGGATCGGGCGGCACGGGGGTCCTTCTGGGCAGGGAAGGAAAAACGGACGATTGGAGCTACCCGGCTTTCTACACGATGGGCTCGGTGAGCTTCGGGCTGCAGTTCGGGGGCGAATCGGCGGAAGTCGTGCTCCTGGTGATGAGCCAGAAGGGGATGGACTCCCTGCTGGCCTCGAAATTCAAGCTGGGAGGGGAGGCCTCCGTCGCGGTGGGCCCGGTGGGGGCCGGGGCGAAATCGGACATCACGGCCGATTTCATCTCCTTCTCCCGGTCGAAGGGGCTGTTTGTCGGCGTGAACCTGGAAGGGTCGTACCTCGAGGTCCGCGACAGCCTGAACCACGCGTACTACGGAAAGGCGGTCAGGCCGAGCGATATTCTCATAAAGCATTCGGCCGCGAATCCGAAGGCGGACCCGCTCCGGGAAGAGCTGAAGAAGGCCAAATAGGCGCAGGAGACGGTGCGCCGTAAAAACCCCTCAACGTTCACGACGCAACAACGGGATCGGTCCGTCCCCGGCGTCACGGGGCGGGCTGGAGGACGGACCGGACCACCGCGAGCAGCTCCTCGCGATCCGGGTCCCGCCGCCATTCCTTCCGATACTCGTCCCGGACTTCCTCGAACGGCCGGGCAAGGTGCCTGTGTACCGCGGTGCCCCCCTGGATCCTCCCGCCGAGGAAGTTTTCGATCAGCGACAGCAGGTATTGGGCGTGCAGCGGCTTTCCTGTCTTTTCCTCGAGTTCCCGGAGAAGTCCTTCGACCGGGCCCCTGAGGATTTCCGCCGGAACGTCTCCCTCGTACAATTCGACCCCCTGTCCCGCCGGGCCGGTTTCCCCGATTTTCCGCCATTCCATCGCTTCATCCCTCCTGTTCGGCCCATTCCTGCCATTATCATGAGAAAGGTGTCCGGCCAAAAGTAGAAGAAAAAAGAAAGGAGCATCGGCCTTTCCTGGGGGCTCGACCCTGGATTCCTGCCGCTCAATACTTCGAAGAGGGAAACATATGTTGATTTAAAATAT
>CAZTFC010000047.1:0-18977 GCA_964612075.1 uncultured bacterium | reverse complement strand
CTGCGAATACGGGCCGACGGCCTTCGGGGCCGCGCCCGTCGACACGATCTCCTTTTTCATGTCACCCCTTTCCCCTCTCGACGGTCTGCACCCCCTTTACTTTCTCGATCGCCTTGATGAGGGATGCCAGGTGTCCGGCGTCGTTGACGGACACCTCGAAGTTGCAGATGGCCCGCTTGTCGCGGGTGGTCGTGACCGAGGCTCTGCGGATATCCACCTCGTTCATGGTGATGGTGCGGGAGATGTCCGCCAGCAGGCCCGGTTTGTCCGCGCAGACCACACGGATCTTCACGGGGTGGACCGCCTTGGTGCCCGCCTCCCAGGTCACCTCGATCGACCGCTCCGGGTCGAGCTCCAGCACTTTCGGGCATTCCCGGGTGTGCACCGTCACCCCCCGCCCGCGGGTGATGAACCCGATGATCGGGTCCCCCGGGACGGGGTGGCAGCAGTTCCCGAGCCGGATGAAGATCCCGTCCATTCCCTTTACGACGATGGAGCTGGGCTTGCGCGACACCACCTTCTTTATCAATGTGGAGAGGCGTGATTCCTTCCCCCCCCTTTCCTGGAGCCGCTCGGGCGGCACGAGCAGGCGCAGCAGCGGCATGATCGACACCCGGCCGTACCCCAGCGCCCTCAGGTAGTCTTCCTGGTTCTTGTGCCGGGATTCCTCCAAAACCGCCGCGAACTGCTCCCCTTTCAGCACCTTCGCCGGATTGAGCGAGTATTTCCGGAGCTCCTTCTCCAGGATCTGCCGGCCCAGCTCGAGCGACTGCTCCATCTGCTCCTGGCGCAGGACGGCTCGGATCTTCGTCAGGGCCTTGTTGGTCTTTGCGATCTTCAGCCAGTCCCGGCTCGGCTTGTGGGAGGGCTGCGTGATGATCTCGACGACGTCGCCGTTTTTCAGCTCCGTCTTCAGCGGAACCATCCTGCCGTTGACCTTCGCCCCGACGCACTGGTTCCCGACCTCGGTGTGGACCGCGTAGGCGAAGTCGATCGGCGTGCCCCCGCGGGGGATCTCCTTCACGTCCCCGCGCGGCGTGAAGACGTAGACCTCCTCCGGGAAAAGCTCCACCTTCACGGTGTCCATGAATTCCCGCGGGTCTTTCATGTCCTGCTGCAGCTCGAGGATCTGCCGCAGCCAGAGGAACATCTGGTCTTCCTTCTCCGCGGTCCGGCGCCCCTCCTTGTACTTCCAGTGCGCCGCCACGCCGTTCTCCGCGAGGGCGTGCATGTCCTCGGTGCGGATCTGGATCTCGATCATTTCGGAGTTCGGGCCGAAGACCGTGGTGTGAAGCGACTGGTACAGGTTGGTCTTCGGCATGGCGATGTAGTCCTTGAACCTGCCTGGGACCGGCTTCCAGAGGTTGTGGACGATCCCCAGGGCGCCATAGCACTCCCGCAGCGTCTTGGTGATGATGCGGAAGCCGATGAAGTCGTAGACGTGGTCGAAGTCGATCCCCTGCCGGTTCATCTTCTGGTACACGCCCGCGAGGTGCTTCTCCCTGCCCGAGATGACCGCCTCGATCCCGGCCTCGCGACACTTCGCCTCCAGCAGGCCGATGACCTCCCGGATGTGACCGGCGGTGTTTCGCCTGCGCTCCTCCGCCTGGGTCGAAAGCTCCTTGTACTGCCCGGGGTGGAGAACGGCGAAGCACCGGTCCTCCATCTCGCCGCGGACGCGGGACATCCCGAGGCGGGCCGCGATCGGGGCGTAGATCTCGACCGTTTCCCTGGCGATGGCGGTCTGCTTGTCGGCGGGAAGGTGCTCGATGGTGCGGAGATTGTGCAGGCGGTCCGCGAGCTTGACGAGGATGACCCGGAGGTCCTTCCCCATCGCGAGGATCATCTTGCGCAGCGACTCCGCCTTCTGGGCGGCGACGTCGGAGATGGTCACCCGGCTGATCTTGGTGACCCCGTCCACGAGAAGGGCGACCGACTCCCCGAAGAGGTCGCGAATCTCGTCGATGGTGGCGACAGTGTCCTCCACCGTGTCGTGGAGGAGGCCGGTGGCCACCGTTTCCTCGTCGAGGTTCCAGTCGGCGAGGGAATAGGCCACATTGAGGGGGTGGATCAGGTAGGGGTCCCCCGACATCCTCAACTGACCGTGGTGCACCTTGGCGGTGAAAACGTATGCCTTGTGGATGAGCTCTACGTTCGCGGAAGGCCGGGTCGCCTGCACCCGCTCGACGATGTCAAGAACGCGGAACAAGGCGATCTAAACTCCTTCCGGCGCCCTATTTGACCCGGACTTTCCCCTGCGCGACCTCCCGGAGGGCGATGACCGTCGGCTTCTCCTTCCGGGCGGTGGTGTCTATCGTCGCCCCCTGTCCTCCGTAAAGCTGTTTCGCCCGCTTGGCGGCCACCACCGTCAGCTGGAAGTGGTTGTCCACCCTCTGCAGGCAATCCTCGACCGTTACTCGAGCCATCCCGTCACTCTCCTTTTTCCCTTAAGATCCTGTCCACGATCTCCATGGTCCGTTCACGGCGCAGCCTTCTCGCGCGGATGACGCATTCGACCTGGCGGACCGCCGTTTCCAGGTCTTTGTTGACCACGATGTAATCGTATCCTTTAAGTTCCTCGATCTCTTTCCACGCCGCATCGAGCCGCCGCTCCATGTCCTCCCGGCTGTCCCTGGCGCGCCCGAAGAGGCGTCTCCGCAGCGTCTCGCGATCGGGAGGGAGGATCCCGATCAGCACCGCGTCGGGAACGGCGGCCTTTACCGACCGGCCCCCCTGGACGTCGATTTCGAGTACGGCGTCTTCACCACCCGACACGATCGCGTCCACGGTCGCGTACGATGTGCCATACCAGTTGCCGTACACTCGGGCGTATTCAAGAAATTCCTTACATTCTATCATGTTGCCGAATTCCTGCTCGTTCACGTAATAATAGTCCTTCCCCCCCGATTCCCCCGTCCTCTTCTCCCTTGTGGTATAGGAGATCGACAGTACGAGCCCCTCCACCCGTGCGAGCAGCGCCCGGCAGATCGTGGTCTTCCCGGAACCCGAAGGGGCCGATATGACGATGATGTCTCCCCGCGCCATTCCCCGGCTCACTCCACGTTCTGGATCTGCTCGCGGATCTTTTCGAGCTCGGTCTTCGCCGCCACCACCCTTTGGGAGATGCCGGCGTGGGCCGACTTGTTGCCCGCCGTGTTGAGCTCGCGGAAGACCTCCTGCACAAGGAAATCGAACCGCTTCCCCACCGCCTCCCCGGGGTCCCGGAAAAGGGCGTCCATCGCGGCCAGGTGCGAGCCGAGGCGGTCGCACTCCTCGGTGATGTCGAGGCGGTCCACGAGGATCGCCGCCTCCTGGTGAAGCCGGGCGGGATCGATCCCCGCGCTGCCGGAAAGCGCCTCGATCCGCTCCCGGAACCTCGTCTGGGCCAGCTCCCTGTTTTCGGCGGCCAGAGACCGGATCTCGGCCGCCAGCGATCCGATGCGCTCCGCGGTATCCAGAAGGAACCCTTTCAGTCGTTCCCCCTCCTCCCGGCGCGTGTTCGAGAGCATCGCCAGCGCGTCCCGCACCGCGGATTCCGCTTCGGACCACAGGAGCTCGGCGCTGTCTCCCCCTTCGGGGGCGACCTGGACAAGTTCCGGGACCGTGAACAGGTCGCGCAAGGTCACCTCGCCGCCTACGCCGAACTCCCCGCGGATCTTCTCCGCCTCGTCGATGAACGCCCGGAGCAGCTCGCGGTTCACGGACAGCTTCGCCCCGAACCTGCCGGACTCCTTCACGTTCAAGTGGATGTCGACCTTGCCTCTCCGCAGGGCGTAGCGGACCATTCCGCGCACGCGCGGCTCCCAGGACAGGAACCTCCCCGGGCAGCGGACGTGGATATCGAGGAAGCGGTGGTTCACGGAACGGGCTTCCACGGCGACGGAGACGTCCTCCCCGTGGCGTTCCGCGCGGCCGTAGCCGGTCATGCTCATCCAGGACATGATGGCGATGTTAGCACAAACGGGGAATCGGCTCCCTTCGGAATGCGGCTCACCGGGAAACCGGACCCAGGAAATGCCGCTTCCCGATCAGGGTGTCGTACTGCAGAAGGGAATAGTTGTCCACGAAGGATCTTTCCTCCGGAGGGATCTCCCTTCGGCGCCACACCTTCCCGTCGCCCCCTCTGGCGTATTTCGAATATACGGGGACCTTTCGGCGAAGGACATCTCCGGCGGAGATGAAGCCGGAGGGGGGGATCTCTATCTTTTCCATCAGGAACGACGGCATGACGTTCAGGCTCAGCTCGATGTTCTCCCGTGGAAAACGGAAATTCGCGGCGACCAGGATCGGAACGCGGCGGGACATCCATTCTCTCTCGTGGCCCGGCAGGGAGGAAATCCTGGAAAAAATACGCCGCAAGGCCGCGTTGGACAGCGGGGGCAGGTGATCTCCAAGAATCACAAGCATCGTGGGGTCCGGCTGACCTCGGAGGTAGTCCAGGAAATCCCCGATCACCCGGTCCGTCTCCTGCAGCAGGTTGATGTACTCCCCGACCTCGGACGCGACATCCGCGGTCACCGGATCGAGGATCTTCAGGTCGGAATTCGAATATTTTCCCGATTCGTAAGGGGAATGGGTCGCCGTGGGAAATGCAAAAATAAAGAAGGGTTTCTTTCCCCGGGCGACGCTCTTGATCCTTTCGAACACCGCCCTGTCGGAAACCCACCATCCCCGCCTGCACCGCTCGACGCCCGGTTCTTCGTTGAGGAAATGCTTCTCGTCGAACCCCATAAGCTCGTACACTTTTTCCCGATGGAACCAGCTCTTCGGATCGGCCTGAATCGCGATCGTCCGGTAACCCGAAGCTTTCAGCGCCCTCGGCAGGGAAGGCACGTCTTCCTTGATATATTGGCGGTACGGTACGGACCTGTCCGGAAAAAACATCGTCGACATTCCCATCAGAATCTCGAATTCCGAATTGATGGAACCGCCGAACGCCCCCGGTACGATCGCGTAACCTCCGCCGTTATTCTTCCAACTCGATCGGAATCGCGGGATCGGATCGTGGGTGTATCGATACCCCAGATCCATCGGGTCCATGAAGGACTCGATCATTACTACGATCAGGTTGGGCTTGATCGACCGGCGTGGGCGGAACGTGGCTTTCGCGTACTTGATATTGTGGGCCGCCGCCGCCCGGACCGTTTCGATGCTGTAGTCCGGAGGGGACTTCACGAAGGAGGAAGGAACTTCCGCCAGGAAGGTCAACAAGATGCCGCTATTTTTCTGGAAATTTTCGGTCGTGTGGAATTCCGGGCCCCCGATCATCCGGAAATACCGTTCCATGTCGTAATTCGGCCAGGAATACAGCACGGGCACCCCTGCCAGGACCGCAAGGGATACCGTTCCGCAGAGAACCCGATATCCGATCGGGTACCGCCCGGAGGGGCGCCTCCTCAAAGCCGCGAGGGAAAGGATCCACGCAAGGGCGGCCCCGATGGAGGCAACCAGTACCGGGGTACCGAAGAACTTGCGGAAAAGCGGGAGGAACTCGGGTAGATTCAAAAGGTCCAGGGGGGATACCGGCGCATGCATGTATTTCAGCTTCGCCAGCGTGGACAGGACCAGCACGGCGAGGACCGGCGTAACCGAAACCAACGCGGTCGAAACCCTGCCGGACATGGAGAACACCAGGGCATACGCGGCGAGCAGGATCAGCGAATTCGTCACCAACGCCTTCTTTGCCAAAGCGGTCCCGATCCCCGTTCCCGTGGAAAGATCGGCCCCGTTTATCGCGATGTCCGTCAAGGAAACGACGAGGAACGCGAAAAGCGTCATCAACGCCAGGGAGGTCAGCATGCGAAGCCGTTCCCGGCCTTGCACGACACGGAGAACCGCCCTGTTTTCTTCCCGCGCCAGGAGCGAAAGCCAGGCGAGCAGGCTCAATGGAACCGCGAGATACCTGGCGTAATAAAGGGATTCCCATGGCCCCGGAAAGGCGAAGACCAGGGCGACGAGCGTGCCGATCGCAAAAACCAGGGAAAGGCCGACCCGGAAACGTACGCTCCCCGAGGGACATCCAGCCCGATCGCAGGCGCCTTGATAGATGGCGCATAGAACGACGTAGAGAGCTTCCCAGGCAGCCACCTGCAGGATGGATCCCAAGGATCCCATCCCCGCCCCGGGAAGCGCTCCCGCCCTTGTCGCGTATACCGTTATCGGTATCAGCAGAAGAGGGATGACCAGTCGTTTCCAATCCGGCAATACTTGCTTCAGCGATTCCGGGTTCATCCGCATTTCGCACCCGAAGGCATGCCTTCCTCCCGGACCCGGTTCACGAGCCGTCCCGATTCGACGGATTTTCCCGTTTCCCCATCAACGTTTCGCGAATCTCCCTGAGCAGCGACCGTATTTCCCCGGAGGCGTAATCGGGGTAGGTCCACGGCAGCGGCCGATACTCCCCTCCCCGGAACACCAGGGTCAGGTCGGCGAACACGCCGTCCCGCAAATAGACCCGGTGCGTGAAATTCTTCCCCGTGGCGAGGATGAAGTTCTCCGGCGTGACCAGCCCCGGATCGAGGTTCAACATGCGGCGTCCCTCTTGCGAAAAGTCGTTCTCGATCGATTCGAGGCCGATCTTGATCCCGGCCAGCGAATCGCGTGGGACGGGGTCGGCGGCCGCGAGAAACCGGCGGAACAGCGGTTTCCCCATCTCCCCCGAATAATATTCCGTGCGGTCGAACGGGAAGACCGGGCCGGAAAATACCGCTTCGCCGACGATCCCGGCGATGCGCGGCAAGGCGGCTTCGAGGAAGCGTTCCTCCCGGAAGATGGCGGAGACGACAAGGACCGCCGTGGGAGGAACGTTCCTGCGGCTCATCCCTGCCCGCCCCGGGCTTTGTCCCGGACGGCGGAAAGGAGCTTCTCCGCGGTGATCGGGGAGGTCCCGACCTCTCCCACCACAACGCTGGCGGCGATGTTGGCGAGCATCGCCGCCTCCCGCATGGAGGAGCCGGCCGCGAGGCACGCCGCGACCGTTCCGATCACGGTATCCCCCGCGCCGGTGACGTCGAATACCTGCCGCGCCAGCGCGGGGATATGGAAGCATTCCTTGCGCCCGCGCTCGACCAGGGTCATCCCTTCCTCCCCCCGGGTGATGAGCACCGCGTCCGCGCCGGCCCTGCGAAGCAGCTCCTTTCCTCCTTCCCACACCTCGAGGTCCGAACGGAGCTCCCTCCCGCCGAGCGCCGCCTCCGCCTCCTTCTTGTTGGGCGTGATGAGAGTACAGCCGCGGTACCAGGCGAAATCGGTCTGCTTCGGGTCGACGGCCACGAAAAGGCCTTTCCCGCGCGCCGCTCCCGTCACCTCCCGCACCAGTTCCGCGCTGAGCGTCCCCTTGCGGTAATCAGAGAACACGACCCCCCGGACATCGCCCAGCAGGGAGAGGATCCGTCGGATCAGCGCCTCGTGCGTCCGCCTCGAGGGAGGGGCTTTCTTTTCGCGGTCGACGCGGACGACCTGCTGGCTGTGGGCGATGACCCTCGTCTTGACCGTCGTGGGGCGGTCGGGGTCCTGCACGATGGCGGAAACGCCGATACCGCGGCCGCGCAGCACCCGCGTGACGTACCTGCCCGCCGGGTCGTTCCCGACGAGCCCGGCCATCTCGACCGAGGCTTTCAGTCCGGCGAGATTCAGCGCCACGTTGGCCGCCCCGCCGGGGACCCGGGCGTCGCGGGTGACGGCGACCACCGGGACGGGCGCTTCCGGCGAGATCCGGCCGACCGTGCCGAACACGTACTCGTCGAGCATTATGTCCCCGACGACGAGTATCCGGCAGGCGGGGAACGTCGCCACCCGGCGTCCGGCGTCCGCCGGGAAAAACGGGTCATTCATAAGTGGTGGCCTCCTCCACGAGGAGGATCGGTATCCCGTCGTCGATCCGGTAGGCCAGCCGGCAGGCGGCGCAGCGCAGCTCCGTCCCGTCCTCCGCGAGCTCGAGTTCCCCCTTGCACTTGGGGCATGCCAGGATCTCCAGGAGCGTCTTGTCCATGACCTATCCTCCCGCCCGTTCGGGCATCAGTTCTCCCACCAGGGTCCATTCCTTTATCTTCCGGAATTTTCCGTAGATCCGGACGGGGACGCGCCGCTCGTCGTTCGTGACCCACATCTTCAAGTCCCCCTTGTTCTCGATCTTCCCGTCCCTGCGGATCACCGGCGCCACGACGAGGGTGTCGACCTCCCCGTCGTTCGTCCGCAGCCTCTCCGTCCCCGCGAAAACGGCGGCGATCTGGTAGACCTTGCGCCCCCCGTAGACGTTCCTCGGCCTGTCCTCCCTGCCCATGTCCTTCCAGCGGAAGTAGTAGACCGCGGACACCGGGTCGTGGATCGACGGGACGACGTCCACCTTCTTCCGGACCTGCCCGTCGTCAAGGTATCGGTAGACGATCTCCCCTTTCTCCTGATCGTAGATCGCGGCGTCGTCTCTCTTATTCTTCCGGCCCGTGTACACGATCCGGATCGGCTCGATCGTCTCCATGTCCAGGTAGTAATCGATCGTCTCGTTGATCGGGTAGATGTAGGAGAGGATGCCGGAGGTCCATGCCCTGACGTTCACGTGGTGCGCGGCCTTCCCCCCGATGGAGACCCTCCCTTTGTAGAGGAAGCGCGCGTACCCCATCGTGATCCCGAGGAAGTCCACCCGGAACGCGAGCGTCTCGTTCCGTCGCGCCCACGGGGGACCGGGGCCCTCGGGCGGGCGCGCAGGAGCGGCGGGGACCTGGGGGGCGGGCGTCGGTTGGGGCGGCCCCGGCGGTGCGGCGGTCCTCGGCTGTTTCCCGGCGTGGGCCTTTTCCGTTCGCGCTCCGGGCGCCGGCGCCGGCGGCCTCTTTCCCGGTTTCTCCGGAACGTCCGGCGCGGCCGCCTGCCCCTCCCGGGGGATCGTCGCGTACGCCGTTTCCCCCGGCGGCCCGCCGGCCGGCTCCGAAGGAACGGGAGCGCCCGCAGGCGGCCCGGGCCTCTCCTCGGCCGGGGGAGCCTCGACGATGGGAATGACGGGGGGGATCCCGCCGGACGCCGCCCCGGCGGCGTTGTCGTATGGTTTCGAGACCGCGGGTTCCGGGGGAACGACGTCCGCCTTCCGGGAACCGAAACAGCCCGCGGACGCAAGCAACAGGAGCGCGGAAAGAAGCACGGCTCCGGCGCGAAGAAGACGTTTCCGTCCGGTCGTCCCGGTCAACTTCGTCGGCCCTCCGAGAGGATCCATTCCGCGGCCTCCGGCATCCCCGGGAGGAAAGCGTCGGGGGCGACGCCGCCGCGCCGCGCCTCCTCCCGTTCCGAGGCCCCGTACCCCGTTCCGACCAGGACGGTCTTCGCTTCCAGCCGGATACCGAAAAGTATGTCGGTCATTTTATCACCGACCACGAAGCGGGGGCACGACTCCGGGACCGCGAGGCGCCGCAGGATGCTTTCCGCCATCGCGATCCCCGGCTTCCGACAGGAGCACTCCCTCCGGTATTCCGCGACCGCGCCTTCCGGGTGATGGGGGCAGTATTCCACGGCGTCGAACACGACCCCTTCCTTCCGGAAGCCGGCCAGGAACGCACCGTTCACTGCGTCCATCTCGGACCTCGTGAATTTCCCCCGCGCCAGTCCCGACTGGTTGGACACGACCGCGAGCAGGTACCCCGCGGCCGCCATCCTCCGCACAGCCGCGGCCGCGCCCGGCAGGACGCGGACGTCGGCCGGGTCCCTGATGTACCCCACTTCCTCGATCAGCGTCCCGTCCCGGTCCAGGAAGACGATCCCCTTCAACGCTCCTCCCCGTAGACGTCCGGCTCGTCCGGGTGCCGGCTTTTCCAGCGCGGCTGGAACCAGATCCAATGGTCGGGGGCCTCCCGGATCGCCTTTTCCAGCTCCTCGTTGCAGCGTCGCGTGACCCTGGGGATTTCCTCTTCCCTCGGCGCCCGGTAATCGATGCGGACCGCCGGCCCGAACCGCAGCACGTGATGGAACTTCCTCGAAGGGTCCCCGAAGATGAACCCGGGATGGATCGCCGCCCGCATCGCCAACGCCAGCCGCGCGATCCCGTCGGTCGTGTAGGTCTTCCTCGAGAAGAAATCCACGAGGACCCCCCTGTGCCGGTCGACGTTCTGGTCGATGAGGATGCCCACCAGGACCTTCCTGCGCAGGAACCTCATCACCTCCCTGGCGGAATCCGTCTGGCGGATGACGGTGTTGCCGGCCCATTGCCTGTGCTCGGTCACGATGGCGTCGAGGATCGGGCTCCGCAGCGGCTTGACGATGAAGGCGGCGGGCGCGACGACCGCGCCATACACGTGGGACAACAGCTCCCAGTTCCCGAAGTGGCCGGTCATCACCATGCACGGGCGCCCTTCGCGCTCCGAGGAGTCGCGCAGGTCCTCCAACCCCTCGATCCGGAAATGCTCCCGGATGTACCGCTCGTCCATCTTCGGGATGTGGACGAACTCGGCCGCGAGGGTGCCCAGCCGCAGGTAGGCGCGGCGTATGAGGCGCTCCGCCTCGCCGTCGCCCATCTCCGGGAACGCGATCCGCAGGTTGATGCGCGCGATTCGCCGGTGCTTCCGGTCGAACGTGCACACCAGCCCCATCAGCGACTCCAGGACCCGCGCCAGCAGGGGAAGGGGGACCGACTCCAGCAGGCGCAGAAGGAAGCGGACCAGGCGTTCCTTCATCGGGACCCGCCCCGTTCCAGCGACCGCAGGATGGCCCGGGACAGCTCTTCCCAGCCGGACAGGTATTCCACCTCCACACGCAGCGCTCCCACCGTGAAGGGCGTCTCCGCCGGGATGCGGACCAGGTCCTTCTCGGTGGTTATCGCGGGCAGCCCCCCGGACTCCCGGGCGATCCGGGCCATGTCGGCGAGGTCGTACCGGTGGTGGTCGGGGAACGGCAGGAATCCCTCGACCCGGTACCCCGCGCTCTCCAGCGTGTCCCGGAACTGCCCGTTCCTGGCCAGCCCCGAAAAGGCGAACACCCCGGACCCCGCCGGGATCCCTTCCATCGGGCGTCCCTTCGCGTCCACGATCCCTCGGGGAACGAGCCGCGAAAACGCCCGGGGGCGGCCCTCCGGGAACGGCACGGTGCGGGCGACCCGGGTCCCCGCTTCCGCATCCGGGCATTTCGTCACGACCAGTCCGTCGGCGAAACGCGCGTGCGAAGGCGGCTCGCGCAACCTCCCCAGCGGGAGGGTCAAGCGGTTCCCAAGCCCGTTTTCGCAGTCCACCAGGAGGAGGTCGAAATCCCTCGCGAGCGAAAGATGCTGGAAGCCGTCGTCCAGCAGGAAGACGTCCACGGGCACGCGCGCCAGCGCCTCGCGCCCCGCCTCCGCCCGGGATTCCCCCACGACCACGGGGACCCCCGGGAGGGAGCGCGCCATCAGGACGGGCTCGTCGCCCCCCTCGAGGGCGGTCGCGATCGTTCCTGCGCCGTCCGATACCCATGTTACGCCGCGGCCCTGCCTGCGGTATCCCCTGGAAAGGATCGCCACCCGGCACCCCTCCCCCGCGAGCCACCTCGCGAGGTGCATCACGTGCGGCGTCTTCCCGGTCCCGCCGACCGAGAGGTTTCCCACGCAAAGCACGGGGCGCGGCAGTCTGTCGCGGGACAGCACGCCGGCCCGGTACAGCGCCCTCCGGACGCGGGCCCCGGCGCCGAGAATCACGAAGCCCCCGCCGCCGGCCGCATGGCGGACAGGACCGCCAAGGCGTTGCGGTCCGACGCCCCCCCGAAGCGGCCGAAGAGCTCCTTCCCCTTCCGGCCGACGGCGGAGTAGGCGTCGCGGACGGATGCGAACCGCGCGAAAACGGCGGCCAGCCCCTCCTCCCCCGCCACCTGCAGCAGCCCCCCCTCGCCGAGGAACACGTCGGCGATCTCGTGGAAATTTTCCATGTGCGGTCCCACGACCGTCGGTACCCCGTGCAGCGCGGGCTCCAGCACGTTGTGGCCGCCCTTCGGGGCGAGGCTTCCTCCGACGAACGCGAGATCGGCCGCGGCGTACGCCCCCGGCAGCTCGCCCACCGTGTCGAGCAGCAGGACCGGGGCGTCGATCCGGCGTTCCGCGCCCTCGGGGAGCGACGTTCTGCGCACGGCGCGGATCCCCTCCTCCGACAGCAGCGCCTCGACGGCGGGAAACCGCTCCGGGTGCCGCGGCGCGAGGAGGAGCCGGATCTCGGGGGCGCTCTTTCTCGCGGCGAGGAACGCCCGGAGCACCGCCGCCTCCTCCCCCTCGTGCGTGGAGCCGGCGACGATCCAGCGGGCGCCTGCGGCCTTCTCGCCCTCCATAATGGCCGAAAGGGGGGCCGCCTCCTTTCCTGGCGGCGACACGTCGAACTTCAGGTTTCCCCCCACCGTGATGACCGACGGGTCGGCCCCCAGGGCCGTGAACCGGTCCGCGTCTTCCCGGCCCTGCGCGGAGATCGCCCGGAGCGTCCGGAGCACCGGGGCGAAGAACCACCGGAGCCTCGAATAGCCGCGGAACGACCGTTCGGAAAGGCGGCCGTTCACGATCACGACGGGAACGTCCCTGCGGACGCACTCGGCAAGGAAATTGGGCCAGATCTCCGTCTCCACGACGACGACCGCGTCGGGGCGAACCCGGTCGAGGAACCGGCCGCAGACCCCCGGGAAGTCGAACGGGAAATAGAACCGTCCCGTGACCACGCCAGAAAGCGCCTTCTCCGCGGTGCCGCGTCCGGTCACGGTCACGTTGGACAGGTACAGTCGCGCGCCCGGGACGCGCTCGCGCAGGCGCCGCAGCAGCGGCACGCACGCGTTGGTCTCCCCGACGGAGACCGCGTGCATCCAGATCGTCGGACCCCCGCCCGGCGGAACCGCGGGGGGCATGCCGCGCAGGCCGAGCCGGTCCGGAAAATTCGCCCGCCGTTTCTTCGAAAGGAGCATCCAGGGGAGCCAGGCGGGAAACAGGAGGGCTACCGCCGCCGCCAGGAGGACGTTGTAGAGGATGTGCCCCGGGCTGCCGGGGCGAAAACGGCGGTCCAAAGGTTCAAGCCCTCCCGTCGCCGTTGCCTTGTTCGAGCTTCCTCTCCTCGAACTGCTTGAGGTAGACGTTGCGGTACAGGGATTCGCGGGCCATGAGCTCCTCGTGCGTCCCCCGCTCGGCGATCCGGCCCCCCTCGATCACGAGGATCACGTTCGCGTTCCGGACCGTGGACAGGCGATGGGCGATGACGAACGTCGTCCGGCCCCGCATCAGGGTGTCCAGCGCCTCCTGGATCATCCGCTCCGACACGGTGTCGAGCGCGGAGGTCGCCTCGTCGAGAACGAGGACGGGCGCGTCGCGAAGCAGGGCGCGCGCGATCGCCACGCGCTGCCTTTCCCCGCCCGACAGTTTCATCCCCTGCTCGCCGATGACCGTGTCGTACCCTTCCCCCATTTTCGAGATGAACCCGTGGGCACCGGCGGAACGCGAGGCCTCCTCGATCTTCGACATCGGCGCGTCCCATTGCCCGTAGGCGATGTTGTTCCGAACGGTGTCGTTGAAGAGGATGGTATGCTGCCCCACGATGCCGATCTTCGACCTCAGGGAGGACAGGGTGCAGTCCCGGATGTCCGTCCCGTCGATCCGGACCGCCCCTTCCTGCGGGTCGTAGAACCGCGGGATGAGGTCCACCAGGGTCGTCTTCCCGGCGCCGGAGGACCCGACGAGCGCGATCATCGTCCCCACCGGGACCTCGAGGTCGATGTCTTTCAGCACCCACGGCCCGTTTTCCTTGTAGCGGAACCCCACCCCGTCGAACGTTATCCCCTTCCTGACGCCCTCGAGTTCCTTCGCCCCTTCCCGGTCCCGGATCTCGGGAGGCGTGTCGATCACCGAAAAGACCCGCTCCGCGGCCGCGATCCCCTGCTGGATGGTGTTGTTGATGGAGGAGAGCTGCTTCGCGGGCCGGTAGAGCATCAGCAGGGCGGTCATGAAGGAGAAGAAGTTCCCGGGCGTGCTGTGCCCGTTCACGACGCTGTAGCCGCCGTAGAAGACCACGGCGGCGATGCCGATGCCGGCGAAGACCTCCGACAGCGGGGCCGTCATCGCCCGGAACTTGACGACCTTCATGGCCAGGCGGAAAAATTCGTCGTTCTTGCTCGTGAACCGGTCCACCTCGAAGCTTTCCGCCCCGAAGGACTTCACGAGCTTCGCTCCGCCGATCGTCTCGTGAAGGTGGACGGTGAGGTTCCCCGCGATTTCCTGGGTCATCGTGCTGGTGCGCCGCAGCTTCCTCCCGAAGCGGATGATCGGCCAGACCGCCAGTGGGAAGGCGACGAACGCGACGAGGGCGAGCTTCCAGTCCCTGTAGAAGACGACCGCGATCAGGAACATCGCGGTGAACGAGTCCTTCACGAGACCGCTGGCCGCGTCCGTGATCGCGCTCTGCATCAGCCCCACGTCGTTCAGCACCCGGGATATGAGCGTTCCCGTCGGGTTGCGGGAGAAGAAGGACAGGGAGAGCGTCTGCATGTGCCTGTACAGGTCCTGCCGTATGTCCCGGATGACCCGCTGCCCCGCGTCGCTCATGAGGTACTGCTGGCCGAACTCGAAGAACCCCTTCAGGAGGTACGCCGCCAGGACGAGCAGCGGGATCAGGGTCAGGCGGGAAGGGTCCTTCTTGATGAAGACGTCGTCGAGCGCGGGCTTGACGAGGAAGGCGATCGCCCCCTGGAACGAGGACACGAACACCATGAAGACGGCCGCCAGGACCAGCTTCCCGGCGTAGGGCCGCACGTACGACAGCATCCTCTTGTAGATTTTCACGTCCACGATCCGGCCGCCTCCCTGGCCAGCATGTCGACCACCGCCCCGGTCGGCCCCGGCCCGCGCAACAGTTCCCGGAGCGACAGGCAGCGATTTCGAAGAGCCGCGAGCTTCACGGGATCGCCGAGGAACGTGCACATCGCCTCCGCGATCCGGTCGGGACGGCAGTCTCCCTGGATCAGTTCCGGCAGGAAACGCTCCCCCGCCACGATGTTCGGCAGCCCGATCCGGTCGATCTTCACCAGGAGCCGGCCGATCGCGTACGACAGCCACGATCCCCTGTAGACGATGACGGAGGGGACGCCCAGCAGCGCCAGCTCCAGCGTGGCGGTGCCGGACACCGACATGGCGGCGGACAACCCGCGGAACACCAGGTGGCGGTCCGAATCCACGAGGGTCACCGGCAGCTCCGTCCCCGCGAGTTTCCGCTCGATCGCACCCCGGAGGGCCGCCCCGGCGACCGGCAGCGCGAAATGGACGTCCGGGAACCGGGAAAGGACGATCCGGGCGGCGGAGAGAAGGATCCCGAGATGCCTTTCGATCTCCCCGGGCCGGCTGCCCGGGAGCAGCCCGATCGCCGTCTTCTCCGCGGGAATGCCGAACCGCGCCGGGTCGGGCTTCGCGTCGAGCCACGGCTCGAGCTCGTCGAGGAGAGGGTGTCCGGCGAATACCGCGTTCACGCCGTATTCCTTCAGCAGCGCCTCCTCGAAGGGAAACAGGACGACCGCGCCGCTGGCGAACTTCGCCAGGGTCCTGGCGCGCCCCGTCCTCCACGCCCAGAGCTGCGGCGGTATGTAGTAGATCACGGGGATCCCCATCTTCCGGGCCGCGAGCCCGACGCGGAAGTTGAATCCCGGAAAGTCGACCAGCACGACGGCGCCGATATCGCCCTTACGGAGGCGCTCCCTGGAAGCCGAAAGGGCGTCCCGGATCGCGCCCAGGTGCGAAAGGACCTCCGTGAATCCCACGACGGAGATGTCCGCGTAGTCCCGCAGGAGCGCGACGCCCGCCGCTTGGAGACGCGGGCCGCCGATTCCCTCCATGGGAACCACCGGGTATCGCCGCCGGAACTCCGCGGCGACCCGCGCGGCGTAGGCCTCCCCCGACGGCTCCCCGCAGACGAGGAAGAGCGTCCCGGGCATCCTCTACCTCAGCACGCCCCGTGTGCTCGACCGGATGAACTCCACCATGTGCCGGACCTCCGGGAGCGGCGGCACCTCCCCCTCGACTCTCGCAAGGGCGTCTTTCAAGGTGTCCTTCGAGCGGAAGATCATCATGTAGGCCTTCTTCAGCGCCGCGATGTTCTCCTCGGGCATCCCGCTGCGCCGCAGCCCGATCTTGTTCAGCCCGAACAGCCCTTCGCCTTTCCGTTGCCGCCCGGGCACCGCCGTGACGTACGGGACGACGTCCTTCCCCACGCCGGACAACCCTCCGACCATGCACAGGGTGCCGATCCGGACGAACTGGTGGAACGCCGTCAGCCCCCCGATGACCGCGCCGTCCTCCACCAGCACGTGGCCGGCGAGCGTCGCGCCGTTCGCCATGACCACCCGGTTCCCGATGCGGCAATCATGAGCGATGTGGCAGTACGCCATCACCATGTTGCTGTTCCCCAGGCGGGTGCCCCCGCCTTCTTCGGGCGTCCCCCGGTTCACCGTGGCGAACTCCCGGATGATGTTGTCGTCTCCCAGGTCCACCCACGTGTCCTCCCCCCGGAACTTGAGGTCCTGCGGGGGGGCCCCCACCGATGCGAACGACGAGATCCGGTTCCCCCTGCCCATCCGTACATGGGACTCGATGACGGCGTGCGCGCCGATGACGCAACCGTCCCCGATGGTGACCTTCGGGCCGATGAACGCGAACGGGCCCACCGCTACGTCCTTCCCGATCTCCGCTCCGGGGTCGATGATCGCGGACGGATGGATCATTTCTCCCCTCCTTCGAGTTCATGTCCGGCGTTCTCGATGATCGAGGCGGTGATGTCGGCCTTCGCCGCGACGGCGTCCCCGACCTTGGCTTCCCCGTGCATCTTCCACACGGGCCCCTTGTGGGCGACGATATCGACCTCGATCCGGAGCTGGTCGCCCGGGACCACGGGCCGCTTGAACTTGGCGCTTTCGATCCCCGCGAAGTATGCGAGCCGCTTCTTCCCCCCGAGCGCCTTCAGGGCGAGGATCCCGCCGACCTGCGCGATCGATTCGACGATCAGGACGCCCGGCATGACGGGATGGCCGGGGAAATGCCCCTGGAAAAACGGCTCGTTGATCGTGACGTTCTTTATCCCGACGATCCGCTTGCCGGGGTCGTGCTCGACGATCCGGTCCACCAGCAGGAAAGGGTACCTGTGCGGCAGCAGATCCATGATTTCCTGGACAAGGATCACGTCATTCCTCCTCTTTCGCGGTTTTCCCTTCCTCGAGCCGCTTCACCCTCCGGAACAGCTCCGGCAGGGACGGCAGCAGCATCGCCATCCGAAGCCACGTCTTGTGGGGCATCGCGGGAGCGCCGGACCACGCGGCGCCGTCCTTCGCCGATATCGAGGAGGCCACCCCGGTCCTGGCGCCCAGCATGACCCCGTCCCCCACCTCGAGGTGCCCCGCCAGCCCCGCCTGCCCCCCGATCATCACGCGGCTGCCGATCCTGCAGCTTCCGGCGATCCCCGTCAGCGCGGCGATCACGGTGTCTTCCCCGATGACGCAGTTGTGCCCCACCTGGATCAGGTTGTCGAGCTTGGTTCCCCGGCCGACGCGCGTGACGCCGAGGGCGGCGCGGTCGATCGTCGTGTTCGCGCCGATCTCCACGTCGTCCCCGATCTCGACGGTGCCGACCTGCGGGATCTTCCGGTACCCTTTCTCGGACGGGGCGAACCCGAACCCGTCGCCGCCGATGACGCACCCGGAGTGCAGGATCGCCCGCTTCCCGACGCGCACGCCGTGGTACAGCGTCACGTGCGGGTAGACCAGGCCGTCCTCCCCTATGGACGCCCCCTTCCCCACGAAGACATTGGCGACCAGGGCGGTACGGTCGCCGATGACCGCGCCTTCCTCGACGACGCAAAAAGGCCCGATCGACAGGTCCTTCCCCAGCGTCGCGCCCGGGTGGATGCTCGCCATGGGAGAAATGCCCGCCGGGCGGATCTCCCTCGGGTGGAACAGCTCGAGCGCGCATGCGAACGCGTAATAGGGGTTCGGCGCCAGCAGGAACGCGCATTCCGCCCCCGAAACCGGGTCTTTCGCGATCACGGCGGCCGCCTTCGTCTCCCGGACCAGCGCGACGTACCTCGGGTTCGACAGGAAAGTGACCTGCCCGGGCTGCGCGTCCTCGATCGACGCGATGCCGCTCACCTCGGCGTCGGGGCCCTGGAGAACGGCCCCGATCTTCGCCGCCAGTTCGGACAGAAGGAACCTATTTCCCACTACCCGCCTCCTTCTTCGCGCCGGCGGGCTTCTTGGCGGCCGGCTCCTTCGCCCCCGTCGTCGCCGTCGGGTTCTTGTTGACGAGCTCCAGGACGCGGGACGTGATGTCCATCGAATCGACGACGTGGACCACGCCGACAGACCGCTCGAGCACGAGGTCGTATTTCTCCTCCTTCACCACCGTCTCGATCTGGACCTCGATCTGCTTCAGGACCTCGCGGGTCAGCTCGCCCTGCCGCCCCTGCATCTCCCGCTCCCCTTCCTGCGTGAGCTTGCGGAGCTCGTTGAACCGGGCCTGCAGCGCGTCCTCCTTTTCCTTCAGCTTCTCCTTGCCCATCATCACCTTCTGTTTTTCGATCTCGTCTTTGAGCTTCTTGACCTCTTCCTGCTTCGCGTCGATGTTCCTCTTCAGCTCCTCGTACCGCGCCTCCATCTTCTTCTTCGCGGCCTTCCCCGCCTCGGACAGGTTCAGGACCTTGTTGACGTCGATGACCGCGATCTTGATCCCTTGAGCGAGGGAGGTCCCCGCGAAGAGCGCCGCCATGAGCACCGCACAGCAGATGATTCCGGTCTTCCGCATCGTTTCCGCTCCTTGTGACGTCTTATTTTTCCTTAAAACGCCGTGCCGATCGTGAACTCGAACACGCCCGCCGGGTCGCCCGGCGGGCGGTCCAGGTTCCATCCATACTCGAAACGCATGGGGCCCATCGGCGAGTACCAGCGGATCCCGATCCCGTACCCGACCCACAGCCCCTGGCTCTTGAAGGGCCATTTCCCCTGGTCCCACGTGTTCCCGGCGTCCACGAAGAGCACCCCCT
>CAZTFC010000046.1:0-20521 GCA_964612075.1 uncultured bacterium | reverse complement strand
CCGCCACGTCCGCGGGGCGCCCCACGCGCCGCAGCGGGATCCGGGCGGCGATCGAAACCTCCTCGAACGGGGTGAGATACCCCGTCTGCACGGGCCCGGGGGCGACGATGTTCACCGTGATCCCGTACGCCCCCAGCTCCGCCGCGGCGGAGCGGCTGTACGACTCGATGGCGTGCTTGCTCGCGGCGTAGCTGACGTTGACCGGGTGCGCGTGCGCCGCGTCGGTGCTTAAATTCACGATCCGCCCCCACCGGGCGCCCCGCGCCAGGAACCGCTTCACGAATTCGGCCATCATCAGCGCGTAGGCGCGGGTGTTCACGGAGAAGTTGGCGTCGATCCCCTCCGGCGAGATCCACGCGACGCCGAACCCCTCGGAGGTCTCCTGCCGCGGGTCGAACGTGTCCAGGGCGGCGTAGGTGTGGTTGTTCACCAGGATGTCCACCGGCCCGAGCGTGCGCTCGCAGTCGTCGAAGAGGGCCGGGACGTTTTCGGGAATCGACAGGTCCGCCTCCGACGTCGCCGCCGCGCCGCCGGCCTCCCGGATCCCCCGGACGGCATACTCGGTCGTCCGCTGCTGGTTGGCCCGGTGGAGGAGGACCCCCCCTTCCCCCTTGAGGACGGCCCGCGCGAGCTCCTCCTCGGTGTGCGACACCGGCTCCCGGTAGAACGCGAGGAACACCTTCGCCCCCTGCGCGGCCAGCGCCCCGGCCGTCGCCGCCCCGATCCCGTGGTTCGCTCCCGTCACCAGCGCGACCTTCCCCTCCAGTTTCGGATCGATCATCTCCCCACACGCCTCCCTATGTAGAACACGTATCCGTAATAGGCGGAGTATTTCCGGTAGAACTCCATCTCCGTCTCTTCCATGTCGAGGACCCGCAGGGCCTCCGCGTCGTTCCGGTATTTGTCCCGCAGCCGCGGGATCTTCGCCAGGATGTTGTTGTAGTATCCATCCCACCAGTCGCTCTCCGGGAGGACGAAGGTCCCGAGCGGCTCGAACCCGGCGCGCTCCAGGATCTCCGTGTTGCGGGACACCGCCCCGGTCCCGGGGTACTCCTCCTTCCAGAACCGGTACAGTTCCGCCGGTATCTCCTCCCGGAGCCAGGAGATCTCCGTGTAGGCGATCGACCCCGTCTCCTTGAGAAGCGGGCGCCATTTCGCGAGCCCGTCTTCGAGCCCCGCGATGTAGATCGACCCTTCCGCCCAGACGAGGTCGAAGGACCCGGGCGAAAACGGCAGGCGGCCCATGTCGGCCGCGACGGGAAGGACGCGGCCCGAAAGTCCCAGCGCCCTGACCGTCCGTGCGAGGGAACGGAGGTAGGGAAGATGGGTGTCCGCGGCGACGATCCGCCCCCCGGTCAGCCCCGCCAGACAGACGGTCTGGGCTCCGGGCCCGCAGCCGACGTCGAGGATCCGCGGGGCCCCGGGAAGGCCGGCCACCATGGAGAACGCCTTCCGGGTGGACCGGTCGCTTCCCGGGCCTTCGCGGGGAAGCCCGCTGTGGATGTCGAAGAAGGCCTGCTTCAAAGGTTCCTTTTCTCGAACCAGAAGAACAGCCCCAACACCGCCGCCCAGAAGAACGGGACGATCACCCAGGGCGAGACGCCCAGGAGCTCCGGCAGGCCGATCTTGCCGTAGTCCTTCCACGACAGCACGGTCGCCTTGAAGAATGGGTACAGCTCGGCGTAGACGGCGGCCCCCGCGATCATCCCCGCGACGGCGAACAGGGCGTGCCAGCGCCCCTCCCCGACGGCGCCCACCGACGTGCCCGGGCAAAATCCCATGATCGCCCATCCGGCTCCGAAAAGCGCACCGCCGACCACCACGGCCCCGACGTTCATCGGCTTGTGCCCCAGCTTGAGGACCCCCAGGTCGGACAGCCACAGGATCCCCACCATCCCCACCAGGATCGAAGAGAGCATGAACTTCAGGATCGTCATGTCCTTGAGCAGCATCGCCCCGAGCTGCTTCTCGAAGCGCAGGACGCGCCCTTTCTGCAGGAGGAACCCGAACAGCACGCCGGTGGCGAGCCCGAGGAGCTGGTCGACGGTCATGACGGCCTCCTTCCGTAGACGATGTGCGCCACGAGGACGCCCACGCCGAAGAACATGGCCAGCGCGACGAACGCGCTGACCGAGAGCTGCATCATCCCGCTCAGGCCGTGGCCGCTGGGGCAGCCGTCCGCCATCCGGGCCCCCACCATGGCGACGATCCCGCCGAGGAAAGCGCCGGCCGCCCGCTTCCCGACGGACGGGCCGAACCGCTCCTCCCAGACCGGCGGCACCCCTTCCGCCTTGAAGCTCTTGTCCGTCTTCGAGGAGATCAGCGCGCCGAGGAGGATGCCCGCGACCAGCATGAACTGCCAGTCCACCCGGACCTTCTCCTTGGTGAAGTATTCGTTCGCCGCGACGTTTTCCGGCGCGACCGTCCGCTCGAGCAGGCCGGCGGCGCGCACGAACGTGGTCGACGCGCCCAGGTAGCTCGTCTTTCCAAGCATCTTGGTCGTCCCGACCGCGGAGGCGATGGCCAGCAGCCCCGCCAGCGCTCCGGCGAGGTACGGGCTCCATCCGCCGTCGGCATTCTTCCGGTCCATGGTCCCCTCCTTATCTCCCGGGTTCGAGGCGTTCCTTCAACGCGTAGGGATACGGCGGGCACCCCGGGATCCGCAGGGAGTACTCCCGGTCCGCGGGGCAGCAGTTCCCGAACGCGATTTTCATCGCGCCCGGCGGTGCGTCGCCGTCATCGACGATCGATCCCATGTACACCTCCGCCTCCCGCTCGGGCTCCCGCCCGAGCAGGCCGCACGACAGCAGGAAGGCGTTAACGCAGGAGCTGCAGGCATCCCGGTTGCGGACGCGGAATTTCGCGGGCACGGCGGCGCCGGCCGCCGCCTTCCGGAACGGGCGCCGGACGTCTTCGATGCGCTCCCCGGCCGTCCCGATTCGCGCCGGGTCGATCCCGCGCGCCTCGACGGCCATCTTCAGGTGCCGCACCTCGTCGAGCCCGTGCCCCATGACGGCGCAGCCGACGCAGTCCACCTCGGCCGGGTCCTCCCCCGCCAGGAGGAGGTCCATCCGCACGACGTCCCCGCCCCGGGGCCCCATCCGCTCCATGCACGAGATCGCGTCCACGACGTTCAGGCAGGGGCGGATCGTGTTGTTCAGGTCGACGATCGCGCCGTCCAGGCCGGCCTCGTGGCAGCGCCTCTTCGCGTCGCCGACCAGGAGCCCTTTCAGGTTCTTCAGGCACAGCGTGACGCCGGTGGCATAGTGGACCTTCATGTTGGGCAGGTTGACGATCCGGTCCGCCTCGAAGACCTCCCGGGCGATCGGGAGCCGGTCGAACACGAGCGGCTCCTTCACTTCCGCCAGGACCGCCTCGGAGCGGTTCAGGTTGTACAGCGGGACGCCGTACCGGCGAGCGAGCTCCGCGTAGCCGGTCTTCTCGAAGAACATGTCCGTCATCTTCGCGTCGCCGAAGGTCGACTCCGCGAAAAACACCTTCCCCGCGCCGAGGTCGAGAAGCATCCGGAGAAGCGCCTCGGACAGCTCCCGGTCGGTGCACCCCTCGACGCCGTTCAGGTT
The DNA here is from genome assembly GCA_964612075.1 of uncultured bacterium. GTDB lineage: Bacteria > Desulfobacterota > Deferrimicrobia > Deferrimicrobiales > Deferrimicrobiaceae > UBA2219. The sequence goes on along the minus strand of CAZTFC010000046.1, from coordinate 16,940 downwards.
GGGCTTCAGGAGGACCCGGTCGCCGCGCCGCACGAAGCGGCTCAAGCCCCCGAGCAGCCCGAGGGCCTCCTCCAGGGCTTCCGGCACGCCCCGGAGCGTCTTCACCAGGCTCACTTCCGGGGTCATCGCGGAGATCCGGAGGTCAATTGTCGCCGTCCCGGTACCAGGTCCGGGACCGGAGGAACCGGAACGACTCCTCTTTGGTCAGGATCCCCGTCTTGACGAGGATGCGCCGGAGCGTGAAGAGGAAGATGATCACCATCCCCAGCGTGATCAGGATGTACAGGGGGATGGTGGCATAGGCGCCGTAGACGCTTTCCTTCGGGACCTTCGACAGGATGTTCCCTTTCCAGAACACGTAGCCGGCGCCGACGGCCAGGACGATGGTCACGACGTAGGACAGCTCCGCGATCAGGATCTGCTGCGGCGACTTGTTCGTCATTCTGCCTCCATGGGGCATTCTACCGCGTTCCGCGGGAAAACCGGCCTGGCGACGGTTTCGCCGCGCGCGGCGAGGGAGAGACGCCGAGGGCGGCCAGGAACCCTTCCGGCTCCTTCAGCCACAGGGAAACCCTCTCCCGCGCCCCTTCCCCCGAAACGAAATCCACCTCGACGCCCCGCCGCTTGACGAACTTCCGGAAGATCGTGTGGGTGAACGCCCGATCGGCGGCGACGGGCCGGGCGGACGCCACGCCCGAAAGCGGCACGCGATGCTCGATCCCCAGGATCTCCGGAAGGAACAGCCAGTTGAACGGGACGAACGGGTGGATGTCCAGCGCATCGTCGGTGACCTGGACCACCAGGCAGCCGTTGGCGCCCGCTATGCGCGTGAACCAGTTCCTGTGGGAGTTGCCCGTCGCGTTCCACTCCCGGAACCGGACGCGCGGCGGGCGGCGGTAGAAGATCGGCTTGCCTTTCAGCGCCCGGTAGACCAGGGAGGCGCCCGCCCAGGCCAGGACCCAGGCCGCGGAGAAGGCGAACCGTTCCGCGAATTCCGGGTTCATCCCGGGGGCCCGCCGGCCGGGCGGCCCCGGCCCTCCCTGGCCTTCCCCCCCAGCCAGGCGGAGCCGAAGAGCAGGAAGGCGACCGCCAGCCACGCCAGCAGCGTCTTGTTGAACTGCGCGGACCCGAAGGGCCCCATGGCCCCCCCGAACAGGCGGAAAAGCCCTTTCCCGGTGGTGGCGAAGAGGATGATCAGCAGGGTGATCGACGGGACGCAGCCGGCCAGCCAGCCGATCAGCAGCCCCACCGCCGCGGCCGTCGCGTACACCGAGACGTTCAGCAGTTTCTCGTTCCCGCCGGACAGGACGAAGACCGACAGCGGTACCAGGATCATCAGCACGGTCCCCGAAAGGATGTGCCAGAAATTGTACTGCTGCTTCCCTCCGTCGCCGTCCGGCGAAACGACGCTCTTGCCGCGTACCAGCTTGTCCTCGATCCTCATGTCGTCTCCGGGTCTCTTCATTTCCGGGCCGTCCCCTTGAAGAAAGTGTAGACGAACGTGCCGTCCCCCTCCGCGGTGCGGTACAGGTCCCGGATCCCGCGGTCCCAGTCGGCCCGGCTCATCATGCCCGCCCCGAGCGCCCGATCCCCCACCCCCTCCACCATCGCGGTGAAGGTGTTCTTCGTGAACCCCTCGACCAGGCCGGGCCGGCCCGAATCGACGTAGACCGTCCGGGGGGAGACCGAAACGTCGCGGAATCCCGAAGCCCGGAGGATCGGGTGGAGCTGTCTCCCGATCAGCGCGTTGCCTCCGTCGCCGGCCTGGAGGTCGACGAGGCACCGGATCGCCCTCCTCGCGTACGCGCTGTCGGGGTGGAAAAACGCCGACCCGTGGTCGCCCTCGATCGCGGTGATCGACCCTCCCCGCTTCAGCACCCTCCGAAGGCAGGACAGCGCCCCCGCCGGGTCCGGGAGGTGCTCCAGGACGAAGCACAGGAACACGTGGTCGAAGCTCCCGTCCCGGAACGGCAGCCGGAAGATGTCGGACCGCAGGAAGGCCACGTTCGACGCGCCCCGCGCGGACGCGCTAGCCCTCGCGGCCCGGAGCGATTCCCGCGACAGGTCGACGGAGACGAACCGCGCTTCGGGGCTGTTCACCGCCAGGATTCCCGTCTGCGCCCCGACGCCGCACCCCGCCTCCAGCACCGTGCTGCCGGCGGGATACGCCGTGTCGTGGTGCAGGATCTCCGCCAGGGTGGTCGCCTGGTCGACCAGCCGCTCGCCCTCCCTGGGCGTGTAGCCGTGGACGTATCCCTTCGCCGTCATGTCGCCTATTGTACTTCGGGAAATGCGATCGCGCGTCAGAAGGAGGCCAGCAGGACGATCGAGGCGAACCCGAGGGCCTTGACCATCCGCTTCAGCCACCTGAAGCACCGGAAGCCGAAACCGCCGCCCGAATTGAAATCGGGCCCCAGCCCCCACGCCAGGAGCGCCTTCGGGTTCCGCCGGTAGTCGGTCTTTACCCAGGTCATTCCGTGTTCCCGCAACCTTTCGAATCCCGATAACAATTACCGATGCCTCATCCGCCGGCCTTCGGATTACTTATCGGCGGATTCCCCTCGGACTTAAATGGCTCGGAGCGGGATTACCTGGGTACGGGCGGCCCCTGCAGCGTCTTGAGGCTGTTGGCCATGGTGGAGACCAGCGGATCGTAATACGCGCTTTTCGAGGCCGGGTAGACCGCCTCGAAGCTCACGAACTGCCTCTCCACCGGCTTGTAGACGACTTTTTTCAGGAAATTCCTTTCGCCGTCGGTTCCCTTGATGACAAACGCGTCGCCTTTGAAGGACTTGTGCGTCACCTTGCGGTTCGGGTCCTCCTTCCCGATGAGCAGGAGGGCCTCGCCGTAGGCGGTGGCCAGCGTGTGGTTGACGGGTGCGGCGTATCCGTACGCCGAAGCGATCGCCCTGCCGTCCCTGGAGAGGAACTTCTGCCCGCTTCCGTCGCCGGCCTCCCCCTGGGGGACGAAGACCTCCTTGGGGTAGGCGACGCTGAAGGCGAACTTCATGTTCACGTACCACTCGGTGGCGATCTTGCCGGCGGCCGCCGTTGAGAGCGGCAGCGACAGCAGGAGCAGGCTCGCAGCCAGGGTCTTCCATCGCATAACTGTCCTCCCTCGAGGATGCCCCCTCATGTGGAGAATTTCAGGTGCTTGGCGTTCCGCAGCATCCTCAGCGCGTCGTTGATGACGTCTTTCTGCCCCTCGTTCGTGAGGATGGTGAACGAGATGGCCAGCTCCCCGACGCGGAGGATCCCCTGGGTCATGTATTTCCACGTGCCGGGTCGCGGGGAAGGGTCCGTCGCGAAGAAGTAATAGCCGCGCCCCGAGGCGCCCCGGAGCTCCATCACTTCCAGCTTCTTCTCGACCGAGGAGGGTTCCGCCTTCCTCGCGGAATCCTCGACCTGCCTCCGGATGGACGCGTCGCTCGCGGCGGCCACCGTCTCCCGCGAGGGGTCGATCGGCGTCAGCAACACGAGGAAGGATTCGGGCGACTTCGTCTTGAACAGGATCGTCGGGGGGGCGCTCGCCGTGTCCTGCCGGATCTCGTGGAACCAGGAGACGGGGACTTCCAGCTTCAGCTTCTCCTGGTCGCGCAGCGGGAACAGCCGGCCGAAGGTGTCTTCGGCGCCGGCCGCGGCCGCGAGGCACAGGGCGGCCGCGGCCGCGAGGCGCAAGGCGACGCGGAACGGCGTCTCCCGGCGCCGGGTCATCGGTCCAGCCCCTTCGCGTCCCGGTCGGCGAACACCTCCTTCGCCGCGAACATGCCGTTCAGCGCGGCCGGGAAACCGGCGTAGACGGACATCTGGATGATGACCTCCACGACCTCCCGGCGCGTGCACCCCACGTTCAGCGCCCCGTTGACGTGCACCTTCAGCTGGGGGGTCGCGTATCCCAGCGCCGTGAGCGCCGCCACGGTGGCGATCTCGCGCGATTTCAGGTCGAGCCCGGGACGCCGGTAGACGTCCCCGAACGGGTATTCGATCGTATACCTCCCGAGGTCGGGGGCGATGTCTTTGAGGGACTCGATGACCCTTTCGCCGGCCTCGCCGTCGATCGCCTTCAGCGTCTCCCACCCTTTTTCGAACCGGTCCCCGCTCATGCGCGCCCTCCTTTCGGGCCGATCGCACCTACGTAATATATTTCACCCGGATCGCGGCACCAAGCGGGATCAGGGCGCCCCCCCCCGGAATCCCCGACGAACAGGCAGCCGAATCCCAGGCCGAACAGGCCGGCCGCGAAGAGGATCTTGGCGGCCTGCCACAGGCGCGCGCCGAAGCCCCCGCGCGCGGGCGCGTCCCGCGAACCGGTTTTCGCCGCGCCGTCCGCCATGTCAGCCCGCCGCGCCCCGCCCCCGGGTCAGGTACTCCAGCGCGCGCCCCATCAGCCGGTTGACCTTTTCATAGGTCTCCGCCGGGACCGCCAGCATCTCGGACCGGGACTGGATATACGGGCCGGGCGCCAGCTCGTCCCCGCAGTGCTCGATCAACGCTTGGACGCATCGGGGAGTGGTCTCGAGGTGGAACTGCATCCCGATCACGTGCCGCCCGAGCTGGAAGGCCTGGTTGCCGCACGCCTCGCTCCGCGCCAGGAGGACCGCCCCGTCCGGGAGGTCGAACGTCTCCCCGTGCCAATGGAAGACGTCGCACCGGCCCGGGAACGCGAACGCGCCTTCCCCGCCGGGCGCCGCCTCGACCGGGAACCAGCCGATCTCCTTCACGGGATTTCTGCGCACGCGGCTTCCCAGGGCGCTCGCGACGAGCTGGGCCCCGAGGCAGATCCCGAGCGCCGGGACGCCCCGTCCGACAACCTCGCGCAGGAACCGCTTCTCGGCCGCAAGCCACGGGAATTCCGCCTCGTCGTTGACGCTCATCGGGCCGCCCATGGCGACGACGAGGTCCAGGCCTTCGGGCCCCGGCAGCGCCGGGTCCTCGAAAAAGCGCGTGTACGCCGGCTTCACCCCGCGCTCCCGGAACCAGGCGGACATGCTGCCGATGTCCTCGAACGGCACGTGCTGAAGGACGTGGACGTTCATTTCCCGAGCCATCCCTCGTTCGCCCCCGGGAAACAGTCGAACCGGGCGATGTAGGGCTTGATGTCGAGCAGCGGTGTGCCGTCGAGCATGTCGATCCCCTCGACCTCGAGCCGGTTCCCGGACCGCCCCAGGAGCCGTGCCACGGTCATGCCGATGCCGTTGGGCCGGCAGGGGTGGCGCGACGCGAACACCCCGCGCGGCGTCTTGTCCGGCATGGCCGGGCGGACCAGCCTGACCTCCCGGCCCCGGTCGAACCGATACAGGAGGATGATGTGCGAGAACGTCTCCACGTCTTTCAGCCCCTCCGCGAATTCCGGGAACACCTCCACCGTCCCTTTCGCGCCGCTCGCCGTCGTCCCCTGTCCCGGCGTCCCGTCCAGGGTCTTGAAGGGCGTGTGGATGATCCCTATGGGCTCGAACGCGAGGGGCATGTCACCTCTTCAACGCTTCCTCGAATCGTTTCTCCAGCTCCCCCGTGGACCGGCACGACAGTTTCTTCCCGCCGCCGCCTTTCCCGTCCGCGGACGACTCGCCCTCGTAGACGTCCACATAGCCGTCGATGAGGATCTTCAGGTGCATCTCGCTGCGTTTTTCGTCGATGTCCTCGAACCGGACTTCGTACGCGACGGCGGTCTTCACCTTCCTGTCCTTGATGAAGGGGATCCCGAACCGGCCCCCGCAGTCGGCCTCCCTCTCCGTCAAGCGGGTCAGGCTGTAATCCGTCCGGATCGTCCGCAGGCCCTCGTCCATGTAAGTCGGGATCGCCCCCATGTTCCGGAAGACAAGTACGGCTTTCCGGTACGCCTCGGGGGCGGGCAGCGGGATCTCGCTTCCCCGGGCGGGCAGCGGCAACGCCAGGAGCAGCGACAGGAGCGCCCCCGCCGCGAGCGGCTTCTTCATGATGGATTTCCCCCCTCCGGAGATTTCGGCCCGAAGGCCAGCTCGAAACGCTGCTCGGTGACTTCCGTCCCCCACTGCGCGCCGCGGCGCTCCTCGACGAGCGCGAACCCCGCCTGTTCGTACAGGTGGCGGGCCGCGTGCAGCCCGGCGAAGGTCCAGAGGCGGATCCCCGGGTAGCCGTTCACGCGGCAGAAATCCACCGCGGCGTCCAGGAGCCGGCGCCCGACGCCCTGCCCGCGGATCGCGTCGGACACGATGAACCAGCGCAGGTGGGCCCCTTCCCGTTCCGCGCGCAGGCCGTCGACGGTGATGGAGCCCTCGACGCGCCCGCCGGCCGTCGCCGTCCAGAAACCGTCGCGCTTTTCATCGTAGCGGCCGATGAACTCCGCGAGCTCGCCGGCCACCTTGGCCTCGAAGAACGCGCCGAAGCCCCAATGGGCGTGATAGTACGCCCCGTGCAGCTCGACGACGCGCCCGATCGCGCCGGGCATGTAGCCTCTGTGGATCCCGGCGGGGCTCATCACGCGGGTTTTCAGGGCCACGGCGAGCGGTAGGCGTCGACCCGCCCGCTGCCCAGCGCGGGGGCCACGTGGTCCTTCCATTCGAAGTCCCTCGAGGAAACCGAATGCTCCTTCGGCAGGTTCCGGTTCGCGAGCTCCGCGAGCTTCGTCATGTCGCCCAGGAACTCCTTCACCATCGCGTCGAACCCCTGGCCGCCCAGCATGTTGTAGCTTCTCCGCGTCCCGAGCTTCTCGTCCACGACCAGGACGGATTTCGCCTGGATCAGGTACGAAAGGAGGCCGGAATCCTTCACCTTCGTCGCCAGGTCCACGACTTCCGGCCCGAAATGGATGCCGTATTTCCCGATGACGCCGTCGACCTCGGCGCGGAACCCGGCGCATTCGTGATGGAGGTAATCGAACCAGCTCATCTCCGGGAACACGGGCGCGCTCCGCGAGAAGTCCAGGAAGGAGACCGCGGCGCAGAAATCCCCCTCCTCCAGCTCCCCGATCTCCGCGGGGGGCGGAGTCGGCGGCTCCGCCAGCGAGGCCTTGTACATGTTCATCAGGAGGTGGGTCATCCGGTGGAGCGGGTTGCGCAGCTGCCGGTAGCCGATCGCCCGGAAGCCGGCGATCTCCTTGTCGCTGTTGGCCCGGATCACCCGGTCGATCAGGAACACCGTCAGCAGGATGCCGGTGATCTCGCTCAGGAGGTTCGGGACGTATTCCCTCACGATCTCCGCGCCGGGGAAGAGCAGCCTCAGCAGGACCAGCGCGGCGAACAGGGCCCCGAGCGCGATGTAGGAATTCCTGAGACTCATCCGGCCCCCGGTGTCACCCGTCGATGTCCACGAAGATCGACACGGCCAGCGACGCGATCGTGAACAGCCCCGTGAACAGGGCGAGGAAAAGGAACATCCATCGGACCTCGCGGATATTCCCGCCCGGCTTCAGCGCGAATTCCCGGACCCGCGGGGATTTCAGCGTCCCGACGGAGAAAAGGAACAGGAACAGGAACGCCGGGAGCCCGAACGGCTTGAACAGGGGGAAACCCGGCCTGTAGACGATGCCGGACCAGAGGTTGAGCCCCAGGAGCAGGGCGAAGGCCGCGAAAACGGAGGCCAGCGCCTTCCACCGGACCGGGAACCCGCGGCGGACGACCGCGCGCGCCGGATCGCCCGCCGGCGCGAAACCGACCCCGCCGATTTCCCGCAGGAGGGGGCCCGGCGCCCCCAGCGTCCAGAAGATGACCCTCTCCGGTATTTCCGCCACGGTGTGCTTTATGACGATCCCCCGCCCGATCATCGGGAGGGAGCCGTACGGCTCGATCCGGACCACCTGGTCCCGGCGAAAGGAGTATTTCCCCGAGAACCGGACGTCGATGGCGATCTCTTCCCGGTTTGCCCGCAGGACGGCGAAGGGCCAGCTGGCGTTGAACCAGCCGATCCGGGCGCCCCCCCGATATTCGATCTCCCGGTCCATGCCTCCCCGCGTATGGGCCATGACGGTCAGGTCTTGAAGTATTCCTTATGCGCTTCAATATACTTCCAGAGCGATTTCCATACATCCCTGTTTCCGCGGAGCAGGTCGCCGATCAGGATGAACGGGTGGCCTTCCCCCAGGGAGGAGAGGAACCTCGCGCGCCAGTTCCCGTACCTGTGGGGGTTCCGGAACGGAAACACGGCGGCCGCTTTTTCGAGGCAGGCGGCGGCCTCTTCCGCGCCGATCCGCCGGTAGGCCTCCACGAACACGAAATACGGGGGATCCCCGGGGAAACCGGCTTCGAAGAAGGACCGGAGCCCCCCGGAATCGATCTGCCCCTGGGCCGACGCCACCAGCCAGACGGTGCGCACGGGCAGCGGCAGGCACCCGGGATCGCCGCCGACACGGTCGAGCTCCCGCTGGACGAACGGCCAGATCTGCTCGATGGGGGGCAACGGCTCTCCCGGCCCGCGCGCCTACCCTGCCAGCCGCCGGCCGAGCGCGAGGCACTTTTTCATCGCCTTCTCCATCTCGCGCACCTCCCCCCGTTTCGCGACCCCGGGAACGAGTACCCGGCCGACCCACCGCATCCCGAGGAAATCGAAGGTCTTCGCGAAGAGATCGAGGGCGGGGCCCGCGGTTTCGTCCGTCCGGTCCGCGAACGGCATGGCGACCGCCACGGGCTTGCCCGAAAGCTGCCCGCTCCGGGCGGGGGCGCAGAAGAGGAAGAGCCGGTCGATGAAGCCCTTCAATATCGCCGTCGGCCCGAACCAGTAGACGGGGGTGCCGAGAACGATCGCGTCGGCCTCGACGATCTTCGGGTAGAGCCCCCTCATGTCGTCGTCCTTGACGCATTCGTGCTTCCCCTTCCAGCACGCGCAGCAGCCGTCGCACTCCGCGATGTCCAGGTCGGCCAGGAATATCGTCTCGGTCTTCGCTCCCGCGGCCCGCGCCCCCTGCAGGATCCGCGACACCAGCACGTGGGTGTTCCCGTTCCTCCGGGGGCTTCCGACGATGCCGAGGACCTTCTTCTTCGCCTTCATTCACCCTCCTCTTTATCAGGCCGGACCGCCACGGGCGGCATCCCGACCCGCGGCGGCATTTCGTTCGTTCCGGTCATCTTCGACGGGTCGAACCGCCCCTCCGCGGCGTCCCGGTTCGCGTACACCCGGATCATGGCCGAATCGTGTCCTTCGTGGATACGCTCTCCACGCGGATCGGCGCGTGGGCGTCGAAGAACGCCTCCCGGCAGCTTTTCCCCGTCATCCGTACGACTCCCTGTAGTCCTCCATCGAGGCCGCGACCACGTCCAGGGCGTGCGCCCGCCCGTAGACACCCCGAATCTCCGCGGTCGCCGGCTCTCCGGGAACCAGCTTGTACGTCATGAAATAATGCTCCAGGCGCTCGACCAGGACCCCGGGCAGCTCCGCCACGTCGCGCGCGCCGCCCCACACGAGATCGTTTTCCAGGACGGAGATGATCTTGTCGTCCGCCTCGCCGGCGTCCACCATCCGCAAGCCGCCGACGACCCGGGCGCGGAGGATCACCTCGTTCCGCGCGATGGGCCTTTCGGACAGCACCATGATATCGAGCGGGTCGCCGTCGCCGGCCCGGCTGCCGGGGGACAGCGCCTTCACGCGCTCCCCGCAAAATGTGCGCGGGACGAACCCGTAGAGCGCCGGCGGCTGCGACGACCCCCGCTGCGGCCGGTCGACCCGCAGGTAGCCGGACGCCTTGTCGACCTCGTACTTCACCAGGTCGAACGGCGTGATCTCGACGTAGACGTTCAGGATCTCCGGCGGCGAGGGCCCCGTTTCGAGGCCGTGCCAAGGGTGGGGGCGGAACCGCTCGGGAGTCGTTTCCATATCGCCTCTCTTCATCGTCGCCTCCCTTTTCCCCGCGGGCTCCTCGTCCCATATATCGTACTCCGCGCCGGGCGGGTCCTCCACGATTCGTCCGGGAGTCTCAGTAGAGCCACACACGGGCCCCCGACGTCAGCGGAACGCCTCGCTGCGGGCGGAACCGCTCGACGCCGAGGACCCTCCGACGCTCCGGCGGCAGGAAATAGAGCCTCGCCGCCTCCCGCCGGGAAGACCATCCGCCGGGCCCCGCGCCTTCGCAGCCGAGGATCCGCCGCCAGGCCGGGCGCCACAGCGACGGGCGGATGTGGATCGGGTCGAACCCGTACCACGCCGGGTCCAGGCGGAAGAAGCGGATCCCGCGCGCCGCCGCCAGCGCCTCGAGGCCGGCGTCCACCTTTTCGGAAGTCTCGATCACGCGTTCCAGGGAGAGGCGGCACGAAGGGACGAGCACCGACCGGAACGCGAGATACTTCGCGGGGGACAGCCGCCGGATGCTGTCCATGGGAAGGCCGGTCACGACGATGTCGTCCGTGTGCCGCTGCAGCCGGGCGACGGCTTCCTCGACCCAGCCCAGCACCCGTTCGGCGGGAAACGAGTAGAGGATGTCGTTCCCGACGTCCGTCACGAGCGCCCGCGTGCGGTCTTCCGGCCGGGACTCCAGCTCCCGCCAGATGCCGGAATCAAGGATGCCCGGGAGGGAACGGAACAGGAACAGGCTCCGGGCGCCGTACGACCTGCCGTGGCCGAGGGCGGCCAGCACCCGGACCCCCGGGCCCCAGGCCTCGCGGGCCGTGGACACGACCGCGTGGAAGCCGCGCGTCAGGTTGCTCGCTCCCAGGGCGACCACCCGTACGACGCCTGCCGGCGGGGAGCCGCCCGCCTCTCCCGCGGCCCGCCGGGATTCAGCCTGCCCGCAGATCGAACGCGACGAAGTCCCCTTCCAGCTCGCCGACCTTTTCCCCGTTGCAGCGCAGCACGGACCGCAGCTTCATCTTGGCGCGCTTCCTCCGCTTCAGCGTGTCGAGGAATTCGCCCCATTCCGCCGGTCCGACGGTTTCCGACGTGGACGTGAACGTGTCGACGATGGGGCGCTCGTAGGTCATGGAGCACTTGTGGACGACGATGTTGCCCTCGATCCTTTCGTTCTCCAGCCGGACGTGGAGGAAGGACCATGCCGAAAGGACCGCGACCGACGCCGCGCTGCCCCCGAAAACGGTCCCGCTGTGGTTGATGTTCGGGGGAAGGGGGGCTTCCAGCTCCACGCGGTCGACCGACGCCTCCAGGACCTTCACGCCCATCGCCTTCGTGATCGGGATCCGCCCGTTCAGATATTCCTGCAGGACCCCGTTCATTTCGCCGCGTTGCGTCTTTTGACCTTCGCCCCCAGGTGGGTGAACCCGACCGGCACACATGCCATCAGTATCAGCGATATCGTTCCGAAATTGAATTCTTAAGATCCGGATTCTATGTCATCGACATCATGACGCCGAACACCACGCCGACCCCGAACGCCAGGACCCAATACCCGAAGATCGCCGCGACGGCGATCATCAGCGGCTTGCCCCAGGCCCTGCGCGGGTAGTTCTCCCCGAACCGGCTTTTCACGTACTTCGCCTGATCCCTGGCGGACAGGAAATACCAGGCGATGAAATACGGGAGGGGCATCAGGCGCCCCGCGAATTCCCCGGCTTTCGGATTCCCCGTCTTGAAGAGGAAAAACAGCACCGCCAGGACGTACCCGATCAGCAGCGCGACGCTGGCGTAGAACCACATCATCGCCTTGTCGGCCTTCTCCTCGTCTCCCAGGGCGCGCCAGTTCAACGCGTGCAGGTAGGAGCCGAACGCCGGGGTGAAGATGAAGCTCCAGCCGGAAGCGGCGTTCGGGTTCCATATCGCTTCGCCGCCGCCGGCAACCGGCCCGCCGACGGAAACCGGCCCGCCGACGTTTCCCGGGACCGGCGGACCCGCGATTTCCCGCCGCGCCTCGGCGGCCAGGCCGCAGGACGGGCAGAATCTCGCATCCGGGTGAAGGTTATCGCCGCATTTCTGGCAATACATCACCGTCCTCCTTTCGGCATCACTGAGGTGCCCTCACCATGCGTTTTCGGATTATTTTCGAAAGTCTTTAATCTTACAAATGCCGGCTTTTCTCGATAATTCCCCGCTTCAAGCGAGGTTCTATCGCAATTCCAGCGGCAGGAACGAGCCGTCCGGCTTCCTGACTCCGAGCCGGATCGGCCGGGGGGCCCCTTCCCCGGGATCGTCGCCAGGACCCACAGTTCCTCGCCGGGCGGGCGGCGGGAGGGATCGGGCACGTGTTCCGGGATGAAGAACGCGACGGGTTTGTCCAGTACCGCCCGCTTCCCGTCGGCGCCCTGGAGGAACCGCACGTGCAGGTCGGCCGGATCGTACCTCCGCGTCCCGGGGCGCGCCTCTGCGACCAGCCGCCCGTTTTCCGCGCGCAGGACGACGGGCTGCGGCGGGATCGATCAGCCCCGCCCCCGACCATCGCTCCAGGCATCGCTGCCAGCGGGCGGTCACGGGTTCACGCCGGCGCCGCCGTCATTCCTCGATGTCCGCCGGGTTCGCGTATTTGCCGTAATCCTCCCGGTGCGGGCTGAACACTTCCACCGCGACCGAATCCTCCAGGACCTCGACCTTGTGCTTCCTGTTCGACGGCACGCACCAGCTGTCTCCCGGGTTCACGATCCGGGACTTCGACTCCGCGAACAGCCTCATCTTCCCCTTGACCAGGTAGCCCGCCTGCTCGTGCACATGGGAATGCTCCGGGATCGTCGACCCCTTCTCCAGCAGGAACTCCGCCATCAACGTCTTTTCTCCGTATACCAGCGTCTTCACCTTCACCCCTTTGAGCATCTCCCGGTACCCGTCGTCCGACCTGGAACCGAACATGTTTTTACCTCGCGGTCCGATTGCCCGTTATTAAGCACCCTCGAAATAAAGCATGTAAATGATCATCATCGGCAGCACGATTCCACAGAATATTGCGCTCATCACTCCCAGAACTATGCCGAATCGAAAGCAATTGCAGGATCTTTTCCACTCGCGTCTGAAAATTCCATAAAACCTCTTGTTGATCACAAAAAACCAGAAACCGGCGAAACATAATATTTCCTCAAAATAATCGCCAACGATGTGAATTAAATTCGGATGCAGCCTGACGAAATACATTCGAATCGCCTCCCTCGTGATTTCACCGGCATCGACCCGCGCAATTGAAGCCCGGGGTGAACCGCGGGGGGAGGGCGAGACGCGTGGCGCATCCTCTCTTCGGTATGAGAAAGCGGCGTGACCGGTGGGGCCGAAAGCTTCATCCTGGTTCCGCCCTGTTTTTTCCCGCACGTTACCACAACGGTCGCTATCCGTAAAATTGCCGCTATTCGAAATAAATAATCGATATCAAGCGTTTCGTTCGGGCACGCCATGCGCGCTCCGGGCAGCCGGGCCTTCGGTTTCCCGTCGGCAAACGCATGGCTGCTGCTGCCGGTGTTGAAAACGATCGCCGGGATTGAATCGGCCCCCGTCCTGCCCGCCTCCCGAGCTACTCGACCCGCAGATGATAGCGGACATCCTGGCGGAATCCGTCGGCATCGTATCTGCCGGAGAACCGTATTTCGTGCTTCCCGGCCTCCGGCGGGTTCAGAACCACCCAGTACCCCGCGTAGGCCGCCATCTCCGAGGTGCCCCGCGAGGCGTCCCACAGGTCGAAGCAGGCGGATTCCGATTTGTAGGAACCCGGGGAGGCGACGTCGCTTCCGTCGATCGCGAGGGAGAGATCCGCGGCGCTGTCGTTTACCTTCCGCAGGACCGCCTGGAGTTCGCCGCATCCGCGCCCGGACGTCCGGGGGACCTGCGCAAGGGTCGTCAGCAGCGGGACGAGGATGTGCTTCCCCTTCGGGACCGTGCACGTCCGCGACACCGGAGCCCCCCGCGCGCTCCCCGTCAGGAAAAACACCGGGCCGGACTGCCCGGCGGCGCACCGTTCCCCGGTGAGGTCTTCGCTTGGCGATTCGCCGCCCGGGAAGGAACGCGTCCACTGCCAGTACCGCTGTATCCATGTGCCGATCGGCGCTCCGGCGACCGGCGCCCCGGGCCCGACGATGGAGACGGGCGACGACCGTGCCGCGGGACCGCCCTGCCGGGCATCGCCGTCGAACGGGGCGTACCCGGCGGGCAGCGCGTACGCGAACGGCTGCCGGCCGAAATTCGGCGCGAGGATCTTTTCCTCGACCAGCCGTTCGATCGGGACCGACGATTGCACCTCGGCGTGGAACGCGTCTCCCGCCGGAAGGGCCGTCCCGTTGTCGTCCGCGGGGATCTTCCCGCCCCAGTCGCCGTTCGTGTGACGATAGATCCGGCGGGAATCGAGATCCACCGCCACCCCGATGACCGTCCCGGAAAGGCCCGCCCCGCCGGAAGCCGCCCCGACGATCGTGATGCTCCCGCCCTCCCCCGTTTGGATCACCACGTCCCGCGGACCGATCCGGTGCGTCGCGGCGAGGAACCTGCCGCCCCCTTTCACTCCCACCAGGATCTCCGCTTCCAGCCCCTGCCGGACGTTCGCGTGGTCTATGGTCACCTCGAAATAGTATTTCCCGCGGCGGTGGGTTTTCCTGGAGCCCGTACCGTAGGATGCCTCCGGGACCGGCGGCTTCCCGAGGGCGGGGCCGGGCCCCGCGTCGATCCGGAACTTGTTGAAATCGTAGACGTTCGAGTGCCCCGGGTTTCCCGTGGGCCGCGGAACGCCCCGGGGGACGAAGAAGGTCGCCGAGTTGCCCCCGTACAGCCCCGCCGGGAAGGTGAACGGCCCGAGCACGACGTACGCGTTATAGGTATGGGGGCGGGGCGGCCTGGGGCGCCCCCGCCCGGCGACCGGCGGCACGTCCCGGCCGGGATCGTTGGCGTCGGCCGCCTCGACCCAGGCGTCGGCGTCCGCGGAGGTCGCCTTGCGCAGGATCCCTTTCCGGACCGCGTCCTCCAGGCCGGCCGGCCCCGCCAGCGGCGCCGTCCTGTCGTAAAACGATTCGGGGGGAACCGCATCCGACGCGATCGTCTTGACGCCTTCCGGAACCGGGTCGCCGACGAGGACGATTCCGTTCCTGGCGAGATAAACGGAATCCACCGGGCGGCCGAAGAACCGGCGCGCCATCGGGTTCAGTTTCCCCAGGTCGTTTTCCCCGACGTAGAAATATCCGCAGGGCCCCTTGTTGTCGTAACTGGAATTCAGCACGGGGACGGCCGGGTCGAGCCCGGCGACCGCCTGGCGGTGGTAGCCGCTCACAAGCGCGGCCGCGATCCGGGTCGCGGGAGTCCACCGGATGTTCCAGATCGTCGGCTCGTATGCGCCGAGCAGGAGCACGACCGGCCGGGAGGGATGGTTCACGGTGACGTCCATCTGCGTCGCCTGGTGCCCGCTCTGGTCGATCTGGAAATCGATCCTGCGCCCCGTGTACCCGCCCGCGGCGAACACCGCGAAGCTCTCCGGAAGCGCGAGCCCCTTGAACTCGCAGACCTCGCTTTCGCGGCTTTTGCGCTGCCTCTCGTCATAAGCGGAGAGCCACTCGATCCGCTGCGCGTACACCCGTTTCAGGCAGGCGGCGTCCTGGCAGGCGTTCCTGACCGACGCGAGCCATTCCCGCTGCTCCCCCTTGAGTTCATCCGGGGCGAAGGATGCGGCGAGGGCTTTCCCGTATTCCCCGTTCAACCGGTCGTCCAGCGCGGAGAGCCGCCTGTCGCCGCAAATCGCCCGTTCGATGAAAGTCCGGCTCTTTTTGCAGTCGAAGCCGGCCCCCTCGACCCGGGCCGGGGAAAGGATCGAAACCGACGCGCAAAGGATCGCCGCCGCGAAAAAAACGGCGGCAGCGCTCCCAAAACTCCTTCTGTTCATTCGGGATCTCCTTGGGCGTTGCGGTTGGCGGCGGCCGGGCCTCACTTGATCAGCAGGATGACTCCCGGATATATATACCCGTCTCCGTATTCATCCCGCAGTTTCCGCTTTTCGGCAGGGAAGGTGTAGGCGATGGCTTTGACGGGAAGGTCGTTGATGATATCGATCACGTTTCTTATGCACAGGTCTATTTTGTTCAAATCGTATTTCGGCATCCTGGGTATTACATACACCATCTCCAGCTTCATGACGTTTTCCGGAATGGCGTGCTCGTTTTTGAAGCTATCCAGCTCGATCGCTTTGGTTATGATTTCTTCCAGTTTTTCCGTTTTCGAACCCGCGTTCGGCCAGCATTGCTTCGCCTCCACGATGAATTCCATGTTGTTGTACTTGAAATACAGGTCGCAGCGGCCCCTGTATCTATCCTTGTTCTTGATATTTTCGTCTATATATTCCTCGAAGCAGGTGCCTCCCTTTCTCCAGATCGCCCCGGCGAACACGCCCAGGTTCACGCGTTCGCTGTACCACCAGGAACAGTCGTTCCTGCCCCACTCCCTCGAGGATTTCCTGATCAGGGCGATCCATTCCTTCAAGACGGGGCGAAGCACCTGCAGTTGTCCGCAATAGATCTTGTCCTCGATTCTCTTCATCCCCGATCCCCTCTGCGGGCCCGGCGCCCCGGATAAGTGGATCTGTTGCCCTGACGAGCCTTCACGCCAATGAAGACCTTGAGCGGGTACTCCCCCCTGCCCAGGATGTACTTGTCGTAGAGGCCGGGGAGGTTCGTCTCCCGCATCGGGAGCCCGGCATCGTTGAACACCTTGTCCCACGTTGCCTGCGCAAAGAGACCAAGCACATGGCGATCCGTGTGAACGGTCAACTCTCCCCTTCGCCGGATCAGATACACCAGGGTGGCCTCGCAGGTATCAGGACGATAAGGATTGATATAGTTGTTCTCCAGCAAGGTCACGTGGACCCCGTCCTTCTCCCCGGTGTAGGCGAAGTTGTTGTCGTGAAAGATCTCTTTCGTCTTCGCCACGACGAGCAGAACGCCGCCCGGCTTCAGATGCGCCTGCGCGGTTTCGATCGCCCCGCGAAGATCCCGCACCGAATCCATGTAATCTATGCTGTCCGGAATGGCCACGGCATCGAACTGCCGGTCCGGTTACGTCAAAGTGCCGCTTGAAGATCCTGTCATGGCCGCCCGCGCCGCAA
The DNA here is from genome assembly GCA_964612075.1 of uncultured bacterium. Taxonomy (GTDB): domain Bacteria; phylum Desulfobacterota; class Deferrimicrobia; order Deferrimicrobiales; family Deferrimicrobiaceae; genus UBA2219. Next base: position 37 of record CAZTFC010000046.1, on the reverse strand, counting down.
CCCAGATGGAGCAGCGTGCCCGGAGGTTCCGATGCGG
>CAZTFC010000045.1:0-21036 GCA_964612075.1 uncultured bacterium | reverse complement strand
TCCCCAGCAGGACCTGGTAGCCGCTTTCCCACAGCCGGTCGGTCAGCGCCTGGATGGACTCGGAGAAGACCTGGTTCGAGATCGCCGGCACGATGGCGGCTACGAACCGGGTCCGGCTGGAGGCGAGGCCTCCGGCCAGCAGGTTGGGCACATACCCCGTGCGCTCGATTACCTGCCGCACCTTCGCGATCGTGCCGGGGGCCACCAGCTCCGGGCGGTTCAGGACGCGGGACACCGTGATCGGAGAAACGCCGGCCAGCTTGGCAACGTCCGCGAGTGTTACAATACCCGAAGACTTCCTGATGGCTTCCGCCTCCTGCGGATGGAGCGTCCGCTCTTTGAACTCTTCGTGGAATGATAGCGATAACATCTCGTCGTGTCAACCGGCCGCAGCCCAACTGACCCGCGATTCATACGACGGCAGGAAAGGGATTGACACTCCAAAATGACAACGCTACCATGACGCCAAAGGAGAGACGCATGGACCTTCAGGAACGCCCGGCCCGTTCCCACGGGGCCCCGGCCGTCGCCGGCATGCAGGTGATCCCCGTGGCCGGCCGGGACAGCATGCTGTTGAACTTAAGTGGCGCGCACGGGCCGTTCTTCACCCGGAACATCGTTCTCCTGAAAGACGACGCGGGGCGCACGGGAATAGGCGAGGTCCCGGGGGGCGAGCGGATCCGGCAGACGCTGGAAGACGCGAAACCGCTGGTCGTCGGACGCTCCGTCGGACGATACCTCGACATCCTCCATTCCATGCAGAAGACGTTTTCCGACCGGGACGCCGGCGGGCGCGGCCTCCAGACCTTCGATCAGCGCATCATGATCCACGCCGTGACCGCGGTGGAAGCCGCTCTTCTGGACCTCCTCGGGCAATTTCTCGGCGTGCCCGTCGCCGCGCTCCTGGGCGACGGACAGCAGCGCACGTCGGTGGAGATGCTCGGGTACCTTTTCTACGTGGGCGACCGGCGGAAGACGGACCTTCCCTATCGCGACGGCTCGGGGGAGAAGGACGACTGGCTCCGGCTGCGGGACGAGGAGGCGCTGACCCCCGCGGCGGTCGTGCGGCTCGCCGAGGCGGCGCAGGCCCGGTACGGCTTCAACGACTTCAAGCTGAAAGGCGGCGTGCTGCGCGGCGAGGAGGAGATCGAGGCGGTCTCCGCGCTGGCGGAGCGGTTCCCGGGGGCGCGGATCACGATCGACCCGAACGGCGCCTGGTCGCTCGAGGAGGCGGTCCGGCTCTGCCGCGGGAAGGGGAACGTCCTGGCCTACGCGGAGGACCCCTGCGGCGCGGAGGGCGGCTACTCCGGGCGCGAGGTCATGGCCGAATTCCGCCGGGCCACCGGGTTGCCGACCGCCACCAACATGATCGCGACCGACTGGCGGCAGATGGGGCACGCCGTCCGGCTCCAGTCGGTGGACATCCCGCTGGCCGACCCCCACTTCTGGACGATGCGCGGCGCGGTGCGCGTGGCGCAGATGTGCCACGAATGGGGGCTGACCTGGGGCTCCCATTCCAACAACCATTTCGACGTCTCGCTGGCCATGTTCACCCACGTCGCCGCCGCGGCGCCGGGGAGGATCACCGCCATCGACACCCACTGGATCTGGCAGGACGGCCAGCGGCTGACGCGGGAGCCGCTCCGGATCGCAGGGGGAAAGGTCGCAGTTCCTTCGGTCCCGGGGCTCGGCGTCGAGCCCGACATGGAGCGGATCGAGGCGGCGCACCGGTTTTACATGGAAAAGGCGCTGGGCGCCCGCGACGACGCGCAGGCCATGCAGTTCCTGATCCCCGGCTGGAAATTCGACAACAGGCGACCCTGTCTGGTGCGCTGAAAGGGCCAAGGCCATGGACACGAGCTTCATCCGCGGGGTCATCCCCCCCATCGTCACCCCCGTCGACCGCGAGGAGCGGGTGGACGGGAATTCACTGCGGCGGATGGTCGACCATGTGATCGCCGGCGGGGTGCACGGCATCCTTTCGCTGGGCAGCACCGGGGAGTTCTTCGGGCTCGACTTCGAGGAGCAGCGTCGCGCGGTGAGCATCACCGTGGAGCAGGCGAAGGGACGCGTGCCCGTGTACGCGGGGATCGGCGGCATCTCCACCCGGGAATGCGTCCGTTCCGCGAAGATGGCCGTGGAGGCGGGCGCGCAGGCCGTGACCATGCTTCCGCCGATGTTCCTGAGCCCGAACGACGAGGAGCTCTACCGTCATTTCCGGGCGGTCGCCGACTCGGTTCCCCTGCCGGTACTCCTCTACAACAATCCCGACCGGATGAAGGTCAACATCTCCGCGTCCCTCATGGAGCGGCTGGCCGACGTCCCCAACATCGTCGGGGCGAAGGACAGCAGCGGGGACCTGGTCCTGACCGCGGAATACATCCGCAGGACGCGTGCGAAGGGGTTCCGGATCATGGCGGGAAGGGACATCATGATCCTGGGGACCCTCGTCTACGGCGGGGTCGGCTGCGTCGCGGCGACGGCCAACGTCGTCCCGTCCCTGGTCGTCGAGATCTACGGGAAGTTCCTGGCCGGCGACCTGGCGGGGGCGCTGGAGGCCCAGTTCAGGCTCGCCCCCCTGCGGACGGCCTTCAGCCTGGGAAGCTTCCCGGTGGTGATCAAGGACGCGCTGAACCTGATCGGCCTCGACGTGGGGGAGCCGATCCGGCCGAACACCCCCTGCACGGAGGCCAACCGGGCGAAGCTGCGGGAGATCCTGGTCTCCATGGGCGCGTTGAATGGATAGCGCCAGGCTGAACCGGGCGGAAAAGGTCTCCTCGATCGTCCTGATCGCCTTCGGTCTGTTCATCGCCTGGTATTCCTGGCATTACCTCAAGCTCGGGAGGATGATCACTCCCGGCGCGGGCTTCCTGCCGTTCTGCATCGGCGTCGTGCTGGTCGTGCTGGGCGGTGCCTGGTACGCCAGGACCCTCCTTGCACGGCAGGCGCCTCCGGCGGCCGGGGCAGGGGGCAAAGCCGCCGAGGCCGCGGGCGCGGAACCGGCGCGGAATGTCATCCTCCACAGGCTTCTGCCCGGAATCCTGCTGGTCGTCCTCTATGCCTGGCTGTTCGAGCGGGCCGGGTACATCGCATCGACCGTCCTCTTCATGGTCGGCTGGCAGAAACTGGTGGAGAAGGAAGGGTGGTTGAAGACCGCGATCGTCGCCGCGGCGAGCGCGGCCTTCATGTACGTCCTGTTCGCCCGGCTCCTCAAGGTTTTCCTGCCGTCCGGATCCTGGTGGGAGTAGGGGGCGCGGGATGGAAATCTTCTCCGGACTGCTCAGCGGCTTTTCCATCGCGCTCACTCCCATCAACGTATTGTTCGCCTTCATCGGCGCGCTGGTCGGCACGGCCATCGGCGTGCTGCCGGGGCTGGGGCCCGCCGCGACGATCGCCCTGCTCCTGCCCGCCATCTACGTCGTCTCCGAGCCGGTGACCGCCATCATCCTCATGGCCGGGATCTTCTACGGATCGATGTACGGCGGATCCACCACATCGATTCTTCTGAACCTTCCGGGCGAGGCCGCTTCCGTCGTTACATGCATCGACGGGTACAAGATGGCGAAGAAGGGGAGGGCCGGCGCGGCGCTGGGCATCGCCGCCATCGGGTCGTTCGTCGCCGGCACCATCGGCATCGTGGGAATGACCCTTTTCGCCCCGGCGATCGCCAAGTTCGCCCTGAGCTTCGGGCCCCCGGAGAAGTTCTCCCTGGCCGTCGTCGGACTGCTGATGGCGGTCACCCTGTCGGGCTCCTCGGTCGTCAAGGGGCTCGTGATGATGGCGCTCGGGCTCCTCCTTGCGTCGGTGGGGCTCGACCCCATCTCCGGCAAGACGCGGTTCTCCTTCGGGGTGATCGAGCTGCAGAGCGGCTTCGACTTCGTGACGCTCGCGATGGGCGTGTTCGGCCTGGGCGAGATCTTCATCGGCCTGGAGACCGCCATAAAGGCCGAGGTAGCCACCACGAAGGTGGGCCAGGTGTGGCCGACCCTTAAAGACTGGGCGGCGTCGCGGATGGCGATCCTGCGGGGGACCCTGATCGGGTTCTTCGTCGGGGTGATCCCGGGCGGCGGCGCGGTCATCTCCTCGCTGGTTTCCTACGCGGTGGAAAAGAAGGTCGCGAAGAATCCCGAAGAGTTCGGGGAGGGGGCGATCGAGGGGGTCGCCGGCCCCGAGTCGGCGAACAACGCGGCGTCCAGCTCGTCGTTCATCCCACTCCTCACCCTCGGCATCCCCGGCAACGCCTCCATCGCGATGATCTTCGCCGCGCTCCTGATCAAGGGGATCACCCCCGGCCCGTTCCTCATCCAGGAGCATCCGGAGGTCTTCTGGGGCGTGATCGCCTCCATGTACCTCGGCAACGTCATGCTCCTCGTGCTGAACCTGCCGCTGGTGGGGCTGTGGGCCCAGCTCACGCGGGTCCCGTTCGGGATCATGGCTCCCGTCATCATCCTGTTCACCGTCATCGGCTCCTACAGCATCCAGGGGCAGGCGTTCGACATCTACACCCTGCTCGCGTTCGGCGTGTTCGGCTACGCCCTCCGGAAGCTGAAATTCGAGCCCGGGCCCCTGGTGCTCGCCTTCGTGCTGGGGCCGATGATCGAGGCGTCCATGCGGCAGTCGCTCCTCATGTCCATGGGGAGCTTCCGGATATTCGTGACGCGTCCCATCTCGCTGGCGCTGATCGGCCTGTTCGTCGTGCTCGCCGTCGGTCAGACCGCGTTGACCGTCTACAAGCGGTTCTTCACCAAACCCTAGAGGAGGAAAGGAGAAGAAGATGAAAAGAATCATCGCCCTGTTTGCCGCGCTCCTGCTCGTGTCGTTCCTGGTCCCGGCCGCGATGGCCGCGGACGCCTTCCCGTCGAAGCCGATCACGGGGATGGTCCCCATGAAGGCCGGCGGGTCCTCGGACCTGATGGCCCGGGCTCTCGAGAAGTACTGGCTGAAGTATTCCCCGCAACCGCTGGTCATCGTCAACAAGCCGGGCGGCGGCGGCGTGGTCGGCACCGAGCAGATCGTCCGCTCCAAGCCGGACGGCTACAACCTGTACATCGCCTACGGTTCGGGGCACGACATCGTCATGCCGTCGCTCCAGAAGATGCCGTACGACCCGCAGAAGGACCTGATCCCCGTGGCGCGCGTCTCCGTCCACTCGATCGTCGTCGTCACCGGCGCGAACTCCCAGTTCAACTCGGTGAAGGACCTCGTCGCGTGGGCCAAGAAGGAGAACAAGCCGGTGACCACCGCGGTTTCCGTAAAGGCCGGGTCGGTCGACCTGGTCATGACGGCCCTGGGCAAGGCGGCCGGGATCAACATCGTCACGGTTCCCTTCTCCGGCGGCGCGGAGGCCACCACGGCCCTGGCGGGCGGCCACCTGATGATCGGCGGCGGCCACCCCTCGGAAGTCATCCCGCACATCAAGGCGGGGCGGTTCAAGGCGCTGGGAGTCGCCCTTCCGGAACGCGACCCGTCCCTGCCGAACGTACCGACCTTGAGGGAGCAGGGGATCGACGTGGCCACCTGGGGCTCCGTGAAGGGCGTGGCCGTGCCCGCGGGAACCCCGAAAGAAGTGGTCAAGTACCTCGAGAGCACCATCGAGAAGATCTGCAAGGACCCCGAGTTCATCGAGACGATGAAGAACCTGAACCAGCCGATCCTTTTCCTGAAAAGCGAGGATTTCGCCAAGTTCATCAAGCAGGCCACCGACGACTACGCCAAGATCATCAAGGACCTGAACATCAAGATCGACTGATTTTCGCGTCCCTCGGATAAGGGCGGAAGGAAGGAGACGAAGCGATGAAGACGGGGTTTATCGGCCTGGGGATCATGGGCAAGCCGATGTCGAAGAACCTGATCAAGGCGGGGTACGGCCTGGTCGTCTACGACATCAACGCCGCCCCGATGAAGGAGCTTTCGGCGCTGGGGGCGGAAACGGCCTCGTCGCCGAAGGAGGTGGCGCAGGCGTGCGACGTCGTCATCACCATGCTCCCGAACTCTCCGCACGTGAAGGCGGCCGTGCTGGGGCAAAACGGCATCCTGGAAGGCGGCGCCCCGGGCAAGACCGTCATCGACATGAGCTCGATCGCCCCCCTCGCCAGCCGCGAGATCGCCGCGCGGCTGGCCGAGAAGGGGATGGAGATGCTCGACGCGCCCGTAAGCGGCGGCGAGCCGAAGGCCGTCGACGGGACGCTTTCGGTCATGGTCGGCGGGAAGAAGGAAGTGTTCGAGAAGTGGTACCCCCTTATGAAAGCCATGGCGGGCTCCGTCGTGCTGACAGGGGACATCGGCGCGGGGAACATCACGAAGCTGGCCAACCAGATCATCGTGGCCCTCAACATCGCCGCCATGTCCGAGGCGCTCGTCCTCGCGTCGAAGGCGGGCGTGGAGCCGGAGCTGGTCTACCAGGCGATCCGCGGCGGGCTGGCGGGCAGCACGGTGCTCGACGCGAAGGCGCCGCTGGTGATGGACCGCAAGTTCAACCCGGGCTTCCGGATCAACCTGCACATCAAGGACCTGGGGAACGTATTGGAAACCTCCCACGAGATCGGGGTACCGCTCCCGCTGACCGCGGCCGTCATGGAAATGATGCAGGCGCTCAAGGTCGACGGGCTCGGGGACGGGGACCACTGCAGCCTGGTGAAATATTACGAGAAAATGGCCCAGGTAGAGGTGAAAAGGTAAGAAACCCACTCGACCGGGGGGGGCGTCTCCGGACGCCCCCCCTGCCCGCGAACGACGCCTCCCCGGTCTACACGACCTCCGCCTCTTCCCGCGTCCATCCCGCAACCCGATCGCTCAAAGTGACGCCAAGCCCCGGGCGGTCCGGCACCAGCATGCGGCCATCCCTGATTTCCAGGCGCTCGTTGAACAGCGGTTCGAGCCATTCGAAATGCTCGACCCAGGGTTCGCGCGGATACGCCGCGGCCAGGTGCACGTGCAATTCCATCGCGAAGTGCGGCGCGATCATCAGGCCGGCATGGTCGGCGAGGCTCGACACTTTCAGGAACGGGGTGATGCCGCCGATCCGCGGAGCATCCGGCATCAGGTAGTCGGCGGCACGATGACGGATCAGGTCCCGGTGTTCCGCCGCGCTGGCCAGCATTTCCCCGGTGGCGATCGGCGTATCGAACCGGGCGGCCAGGGCGGCATGTCCCTCGTAGTCGTGGCAATCGAGGGGTTCCTCGATCCAGATCAGGTTGAACGGTTCGAAAATGCGGCACATGCGCTGCGCGGTCGGACGATCCCATTGCTGGTTGGCGTCGACCATCAGCGGGAAATCGTCACCCAGGTGCCTGCGCACGGTTTCAACGCGTTTGATGTCGATCGCGCAATCCGGTTGGCCGACCTTGATCTTGATGCCGCCGATGCCTTTTTCCCGGGACGCGGCGGCATTCGCCAGCAGCTGTTCGATCGGGGTGTGCAGGAAACCGCCCGATGTGTTGTAGCAGCGCACCGAGTCCCGGTGGGACCCCAGCAATTTCGCCAGCGACAACCCCGCGCGCCTGGCCTTCATGTCCCACAGGGCCACGTCGAAGGCACCGATGGCCTGGATCGACAAGCCGCTGCGGCCCACGGAGGCTCCGGCCCAGCAGAGCTTGTCCCACAGCCTGGCGATATCGTTGGGATCCTCGCCGATCAGCGCCGGTGCGATTTCCCTGGCATGGGCAAACTGGCCGGGGCCCCCGGCGCGCTTGGAATAACTGAACCCCAGGCCTTTGCGGCCGTCGGCGGTTTCGATTTCCGCGAACAGGATCGCGATTTCCGTCATCGGCTTTTGCCGGCCGGTCAGCACCTTGGCATCGCTGATCGGCGTCGCCAACGGCAGACGGCATGAAGAAAGGCGGACCCGCGCAATGCGATCTCCAGCGACAACCACTGTGTTTTCCATCACGTTCCCCCGTCGGTTGCGATATCCAGGGCATGAGGCCCATCATAGCTTTCGTCACCCATATTATCCCCCAAACGTTGCGGTTCGGCCCCCCGGCCTGTTTTTCTTCTCCCCATCTCCCCCGGAACCGTGTTCCAATCGCTCCATGCGGCATTCCGGCGCGATATCGCTGCTCGCCCCCGCGAAGCTGAACATCTCCCTCGAGGTGTTCGGCCGGCGCCCCGACGGGTATCACGACATCCGCACCGTGATGGTCCCCGTTTCCCTGTACGACGAGGTGACCCTCGAGGAGATCCCCTCCGGGATCGTCGTGGAATGCGACGATCCCTCCGTGCCCGTCGACGCCTCCAACACCTGCCACCGCGCGGCGTCGCTCTTCCTGGAACGCGCGGGCGTCCCCGCGGGGGCCCGGGTCCGCATCCGCAAGGGGATCCCTTCCCAGGCCGGGCTCGGGGGAGGCAGCTCGGACGCGGCGGCGACGCTGAAAGGGCTGTGCGCCCTCACGGGCTCGCGGCTGCCGCCGGAGGAGCTGCTCGCCGTTGCCGGACGGGTCGGGGCCGACGTCCCGTTCTTCACCCTGGGCTCGGCCGCCCTCGTGGAGGGGTTCGGCGAGGTCCTCACCCCGATCCCGTGGAAGGTCCCGTTCCACGCCGTCGTCGTGAAGCCCCCCTTCGGGATGCCCACGCGGGAGGGGTACGACCGGCTGCGGCGCGGCCCCATGGAGTCGCCCCCCGGGGGGCGGGTCCCTTCGTTCCCGGACCTTGCCGCCCTGGCGGCCTCCGTCCGGAACGATTTCGAAGGGGCGTGGATCCCGGCCCGCCCGGAAATCGCCCGGATCAAGGCCTGCCTGCTGGCCGCGGGGGCTCATGCCGCGGGGCTGTCGGGGAGCGGGTCCGCGGTGTTCGGGCTGTTCGCGACGGCGGAGGACGCCGCGGAGGCGCTCCGAAGAATGCCGGGGGACGCGGGCGGGGGGCCGGGGACGAGGCGGTTCGTCGTTCGGAGCATCCCGTAATCCCGGCAAAAACGGCCCGCCCGGCCTGCCCTGCCCGCCTTGACGGTCCGGCCGCCGGCCGATAGACTTTTACCCTGCGCTGGGAGGTCGTTCAATGGCAGGACAGCGGCCTTTGGAGCCGCTTATGAAGGTTCGAATCCTTCCCTCCCAGCCATTCCGGCCGACGGGAACGCACGGATGGCAGGGTTGCGAATACCGCTTGCCAAGAGGCCCTTTTTCGTTATAATATCCAATTCTTTCGGCAGGAAGCCTCCTTTAAACAGGGGAACTGCGTGACACGATTAAAGATTTTTACCGGGAACGCCAACCCGGAACTCGCGAAGGAGATCTGCGCCTATCTCTGCATCCCGCTGGGCTCCGCGATGGTGAAGCGGTTCAGCGACGGCGAGATCAACGTGGAGATCCGCGACAACGTGCGCGGCGTGGACGTCTTCATCATCCAGCCCACGTGTCCCCCGGTGAACGACCACCTCATGGAACTGCTCGTCCTGATGGACGCCCTGAAGCGGGCCTCGGCGAAGCGGGTCACCGCGGTCCTGCCGTATTACGGCTACGCCCGCCAGGACCGGAAAGTCCTGCCCCGGGCCCCCATCACGGCGAAGCTGGTGGCGGACATGCTGACGGCGGCGGGCGTGTCCCGGCTCCTGACGATGGACCTCCACGCCGGCCAGATCCAGGGGTTCTTCAACATCCCGGTCGACCACCTGTACGCCGCCCCGGTGATGCTCGAGTACATCAAGGCCAACTACCGGGACGACATGGTGGTGGTCTCGCCCGACGCCGGCGGGGTGGAACGGGCCCGGGCGTGCGCCAAGCGGCTGAACGCCTCGCTCGCCATCATCGACAAGCGCCGGGAGGGGCCGAACGTCTCCGCGGTGATGAACATCATCGGCGAGGTCGAGGGGAAGACGGCGGTCATGCTCGACGACATGGTGGACACGGCGGGGACGCTGGTGCAGTCCGCCGAGGCGCTGCGGGCGAAGGGGGCGAAAAACATTTTCGCCTGCGCCACGCACGCCATCCTTTCGGGGCCGGCCATCGAGCGGCTCGAGAACTCGCAGATCGAGGAGCTCGTCGTCACGAACACGGTCCCGCTGGGGGAAAAGGCCCTGTGCAAGAAGATTCGCGTCCTCTCCGTGGCTCCCCTTCTGGGGGAGGCCATCAAGAGGATCCATTTCCAGGATTCGGTCAGCTCGCTCTTCGTTTAGGAGGAAAAGGAAGATGGCCACGATGGACCTGGCGGCGGAGCGCCGCCACGATACAGGGAAAGAGATCAACCGGAAACGGCGCGCCGCGGGGCGGGTTCCCGGAGTCATCTACGGCCGGGGGCTCGAGACCCGGTCGCTCGAGTTCGAGCGGAAGCCGCTCGAGAAGTTCCTCGAGGTCGCCCGGCGCGGCACGGTGGTCGTCCGCGTGACCGTCAAGGACGGCGAGGAAGGCAAGGAGTCCTTCGCGGTACTCAAGGAGGTCCAGACCAACCCGATCTCCAACCAGGTGACCCACGTGGACTTCTACGAGGTGGCCCAGGGGCAGAAGTTCCGCGTCGAGGTCCCGATCCGCATCAAGGGGAAGGCGGCGGGCATCGAGCTGGGCGGCCTCCTCGAGGTGCTCATGCGCAGCCTCGAGGTCGAGTGCACGCCGGACCAGGTGCCCGAGTTCATCGAGGTCGACGTGACGCCCCTGGGGATCGGCCAGTCGCTGAACCTCGGGAGCATCCAATTCCCGCCGGGCGTCGTCCCCATGGAGAAGGACCTGCGGATCCCCATCGCCGCGGTCAACACGCCGAAGGTCGAGGCGGCCCCTGCGGCGGCCGAGGCGGTCGAGGGCGAGGCGGCCGAGGGCGCGAGCGTGGCGGAAGGCGCCGAAAAGGAAGAGGCGGCCGGGAAAGAGGGCGCGAAAGAGCCCGCGAAGAAGGAAAAGAAGGAAAAGTAACCGGCAGGGAAGGAGCGGCGGCCCACGCGACTCATCGTCGGACTGGGGAACCCGGGGCGTCGGTACGCGTCCACGCTCCACAACGCGGGGTTTCTTGCCGTCGACCGGCTCGTGTCCGCGCTGGGCGCGCGCTGGCGGGTTTCCGGCGAGGCTTCGCTCGCCGATTGCGAGCTGGAAGGGCGACGGGTCGTCCTCGTCAAGCCGATGACGTTCATGAACCTGTCCGGCCTGGCGGTGTCGCCCCTGTTCCGGAAGCGCGCGGAAGGGCCCGAAGACCTGGTGGTCGTCCACGACGACCTCGACCTCCCGGTCGGGGCCGTGCGGCTCAAGCGGGGCGGCGGCACGGGAGGCCACAACGGGCTCAAGTCGCTGGGCGCGGAGCTCGGCACGCTCGGGTTCCTCCGCATACGGGTGGGGATCGGCAGGCCCCCGGCGGGCGTCGACCCCGCCGATTACGTTTTGACTCCCCCGGACCCCGCTTCGGGGAACGCGTTCGAGGAGGGGGTCGCCCGGGCGGCGGAAGCCGCGGGAGACATCGCCCGGCTCGGTTTCGACAAGGCCATGACGCGCTGGAACGTGAAGGCGCGGACCCCCCGGCCGGATCCTCCGGCGGGGAACATACTCCTTGCTCCCGGCGAATCGTCCGGGGGCTCGAACAGCCGAAAGGAGGCAACACCGCACGATGACACCGAAGAGGTATGAAACCTGCATCCTGTTCGACCCGGAACTCCCGGAAGACCAGAGGAAGGATTTCCTCGGCAAGCTTTCGGGGGTGGTCGCCTCGTTCCAGGGCGAGGTCCTGAAGACGGATGACTGGGGGAACCGCAAGCTCGCCTACCAGATCCGGAAGAGAAGCAACGCCTTCTACACGTTCCTCCTGTACACCGGCACCCGCGGCGTCGTGGAGGAGGTGGAGCGCAACATCAAGATCTTCGACGGCATCCTGCGCCACCTGACCACCGTCCACACCCAGGAGCTGAAGCCCGCCAAGCCCGCCGCCGCCCCGGCCGAGACGCCGGCGGCGCCCGAAGCGCCCGCGTCCGAGGCGCCTCCGGCACCCGCGGGAAAGTGACGGGACCTTTCGCGATGGAGGGATCGCCGCATGGTATCGTTTAACCGCGTCATCCTCGCCGGCAACCTGACCCGGGACCCGGAAACGCGCTTTCTCCCTTCCGGCACGGCCGTCACGGAGTTCTCCATCGCGGTGAACTCCCGGTACAAGTCGAAGGCGACCAACGAGTTCAAGGAGGAAGTGTCCTACTTCGACGTCGTCGTTTTCGGCAAGACCGGCGAGAATTGCGCCGAATACCTCTCCAAGGGACGCCCCGTCCTCGTGGAGGGGCGGCTGCGGCAGCGAAGCTGGGAGAAGGACGGCCAGAAGCGGAGCAAGATCGAGGTCCTGGCCGACAACGTCCAGTTCCTCGGCGGCGGGCGCGGCCAGGCGGCGGAAGGGAGCGGCCCTTCGGCCCCCTCCCAGGAGCCGCCCGACGACGACATACCGTTCTGACAACATAACGATGGGAACAACAGGAGGAAGGAACCGATGAGCACTCCGTACAAGCCCCGGCCGTCTTCCGGGCCCCGCGAAGACCGCGGCCCCGGCGGCAAGAGACGCTACGTCCGGAAGAAATTCTGCCGCTTCTGCGCGGAGAAGGAACTCCAGATCGACTACAAGAACGCCTACATGATCAAGCAGTTCGTCTCCGAGCGCGGGAAGATCGTCCCCCGCCGCATCACGGGCAACTGCGCGAAGCACCAGCGGAAGCTGACGATGGAGATCAAGAAGGCGCGCGTCGTGGCCCTGATCCCCTTCACCGCCACCCAGGTCCGGTAGGGGGTATTCGATGAAAGTCATCCTGCGTGAGGACATCGAGAAGCTCGGGAAGGCCGGCGAGGTGGTGAAGGTCGCCGACGGGTACGGTCGCAACTACCTCATCCCGCGGAACCTGGCGTTCCTGGCGAACGTCCGGAACATGAAGACCCTCGAGCACGACCGCCGCGTGATCGAGACCCGCGCGAAGAAGGCGCGGAAGGCCGCCGAGGACGTGGCGCGGTCGCTCTCCGGCATGACCGTGGCCATCTCCGCGAAGGCGGGGGAGGAAGGGAAGCTGTTCGGCGCGGTGACCTCCAGGGACATCGCGGAGGCGCTCGAGAAGGCGGGAGTGGCGACGGACCGCAAGTCGATCCAGCTCGCGGAGCCGATCAAGCAGATCGGCGAGTACAAGGTGAAGGTCCGGGTCGCGGCCGAGGTCGTCCCCGAGATCACCGTCAACGTGACGGCCGAGGAATAGCCGTCGCCCAACCGCGCAAGCGGCAACAGCACTCCGGACGGGGGGCGTCGATGAACGGTACGCGCAGCGCGCCGCCGGGCGCAAACGACGCCTCCCTCCGCGTCCCCCCGCACAACCTGCACGCCGAGCAGGCGGTCCTCGCCTCCGTGCTCCTGAACAACGAGCTGATGGGCGACGTCGTCGAGATCCTCCGGCCCGACGACTTCTACCAGGGCGCCCACAGGACGCTCTACGAATCCATGCTTTCCCTCTTCGAGTCGGGTCGCCCCATCGACCAGCTCACCCTGTCGGCGGCCATCCGGGACCGGGGCGCGGAGCAGCAGGTCGGCGGGCTGGCCTACCTGGCCGAGATCGTGTCGTCCGTTCCCATCTCCGGAAACGCCGCCGACTACGCGATGATCGTCAAGGAGAAGTCGATCCTGCGGAAGTCGATCGTCGCCGCGCAGGAGATCTCCGCCTCCGCGTTCCAGGGCGTCGGCGACCTCCGGGAGTTCCTCGACCGGATGGAGGAGCGGATCTTCGCCATCTCGGGGGAGGAGATCAAGCCGAAGTACTTCTCCATGAACGAGATGGCCCGGGCGGCCCTGAAGGACATCGAGAAGGCCTACGAGCAGAAGAAGCGGATCACGGGCGTACCGTCGGGCTTCCGGGACCTCGACGAGGTGACGGCGGGGTTCCAGAGATCCAACATGATCGTCGTCGCCGCCCGCCCGGCGATGGGGAAGACCTCCCTCTGCCTCAACATCGCGGTGAACGCCGCCATGCGCCACAGGATCCCGGTCGCCATCTTCTCCCTCGAGATGAGCAGCCAGGAGCTGGCGATGCGCATGATCTGCTCCGAAGCGCGGGTCAACTTCCAGAAAGTGCGCAACGGGCAGATCGGCCAGGAGGAGATCAACCGGCTCGTGGGGGCCGTGGCGAAGCTGTCCGACACGCCCATCTACACGGACGACTCCGGGATGCTCACCGCCCTCGACCTGAGGGCGAGGGCCCGGCGGCTGAAGAAGGACAAGGACATCGGGATGGTCATCGTGGACTACCTGCAGCTCATGCGGGGCTCCGCGGGGAAGTCCAACCCCGACAACCGGGTTCAGGAAGTGTCGGAGATCTCGCGCTCCATGAAGGCGCTGGCCAAAGAGCTCGACATCCCGGTGATCGCCATCTCCCAGCTCAGCCGCGGGGTGGAGAGCCGCAACGACAAGAGGCCGCAGATGGCGGATTTGAGGGAATCCGGAGCTATTGAACAGGATTCAGACCTGATATTGTTCGTCTACCGGGAGGAGATGTACAGCCGGGAGAAGACGCCGCAGGAGGAGAAGGGGATCGCAGAGATCATCGTGGGGAAGAACCGGAGCGGCCCCATGCGCGACGTGAAGCTCGCCTTCCTTTCCCAGTACACCCGGTTCGAGGACCTCGCGCAGGACTTCGAGTGACGCCGGCGGCGCCGCGCCGCCGGCCTTGCCGCTCAACCCCCGGGCTTCTCCAGGATCTTGCGGATCTCCGGGAGCGCTTCCAGGGCCGCCTTCTCTCCTTCGAGGATCGCCTCGTGGCGCTTCGTGAAGTCGCCCGCGAAGATGTGCCCCACCTGCGGACGGATGACGATGTCGGCCCGGGCGTCCTGCACCTCCGCGATCTTCGCGTACATGATGCTGGCCGACTGGATGAGGGTGTCGAGGATGCTCCCCGGGACCGTGCCGTCGACCCCGCCGGAGATGTCCACGGCGACCACCGCGTCCGCCCCCAGACCGCGGGCCGCGTCCACCGGTACCGGGGAGACGAGGCCGCCGTCGAGGCAGGTGCTGCCTTCGATCTTCACGGGCTGGAAGATGCCTGGGATGGCGCAGCTCGCCCTCACCGCCGCGCCGGCGTTCCCCGACGAGAACACCTTTTCCCGGCCGGCCGCGATGTCGGTGGCCACGGCGTGGAAGGGGATCGGGAATTCCTCCATCGGTACGTCCCGGACCATCCGGTTCACGTACGCCTCGAGCTTCTCCCCCCGGACGAAGCCGTTGTCCGGGACGATGAGGTCGACGACGTCCGCGCGCTCGAGCGCCATGGCCATCTTCTGGATCTCGTAGACCGGGTACCCGAAGGCGTACATGCATCCGACGAGGCTCCCGACGCTCGTGCCGACGACCAGGCCGACGGGTATGCCTTGGGCTTCGAGGACCTTGAGCACCCCCACGTGGGCGAAGCCCCGCGCCGTCCCGGCGCCCAGGGCGAGCCCCAGCCGGCGCTCCTTCCGATCGCCGGCCCGACGCGCGGGGACCGTGCCGGTCACGGGAACAGGGTGGGGCGCCCCTCCGCGGAGGGGAAGCCGCCTTCGACGAGTTTCGCCAGCACGGTCTTCGCGGCCGCCACGGCGGGCACGACGGCGTCGCCCGCGGCGATCCGGGCGGCGATGGCGGAGGCCAGCGCGCAGCCGGTCCCGTGGGGGTCGCCGCGCCTCCTCCCCGAGGGGGGGATCAGGGTGACCTCCGGCCCTTCCGCCACGATGTCGATGCCGAGCCGTCCCTTCCAGGGGAAGTGGCCGCCCTTGAGGACGACCGCCGCGCCCGCCGCGCCGGACAGCTCTTTCGCTGCGTCGACGGCGTCGGGGAAGGAGGCGATGCTCCGGCCGAGCAGCTTTTCCGCCTCCATGAGGTTCGGGGTCAGCACGGACGCGGCGTGGATCAGGCTCCGGTAGGCCGGCAGGGCGGATTCCGCGAGGAGCGGGAATCCCGAGGAGGAGCGCAGCACGGGATCGACGACCACGGGGAGCCCCCGCCGGGCGGCGACGAAGGAGAGGATCGCCTCCGCGGCGGCGCGCGTCCCCACCATGCCGACCTTCACCGCGCCGAGCCGGAAGGAGCGGCCGGCGGCGGCTAGGGAGTCGTCGAGCACCGGGCGGGGGATCGGCGCCGTACGGGCGTATTTTCTGGTCGTCTGGATCGCGAAGCACGAGGGGACGGCGCAGGCGTGCGCCCCAGCCGCGCACGCGGCCCGGGAGTCCATCAGGATCCCCGCTCCGCCGCTGGGGTCGAGCCCGCCGAAGACGAGGATCGCCGGCGCCGGCTTCCTTCCGTCCATGCCTACCTTCCTTTCTTCCCGCGCGCCTTCGGGGCGAGCGACAGGCCGGTGATCTTCTTCCGCAGCGTGTTCCGGTTGATCCCGAGGATGGCGGCAGCCCGGAGCTGGTTCCCCCCCGTCGCCTCGAGCACGACCTTCAGGAGCGGGCGCTCCACCTGCCGCAGGAACAGTTCGTGGAGGCCCGTCTCGGAATCGAGGGCCGCGCCCAGCCGGCCGACGAACTCGCGGATCCGGTCCTCGATGAGCTGCTCCATCGGGGCGGAGGAAGGGTCCGGCGAGCCGTCCGACTTGGCGAGCTCGCGCACCACCTCGTCGCGCCGGAGGAGCTTGCCGGAGGAGAGGACCGCGAGCCGCTGAACGAAGTTCTCGAGCTCCCGGACGTTCCCCTTCCACGGGTGCGCCGCCAGCGCCTCCAGCGCCTCCTTCGAGAAGGAGCGCGGCGGGCGAGAGAGGATGGAGCAGTACTTCCGGAGGAAGTGGTCCGCCAGCAGCGGGACGTCCTCCTTCCGCTCCGCAAGCGACGGGACCCGGATCGGGAAGACGTTGAGCCGGTCGTAGAGGTCGGAACGGAACTTTCCCTCGGACGCCAGCTTCCCCAGGTCGCGGTTGGTGGCGGCGAGGACCCGGCCGCGGAACTCCCGGGCGCGGCCCGACCCGACGGGGGTGTATTCCCGCTCCTGCAGCACGCGCAGAAGCTTCGCCTGGAGGTCGAGCGGCATGTCGCCGATCTCGTCCAGGAACAGGGTGCCGTCCTGGGCGGCGTCGAGCTTGCCGTCGTGCCGGGCGTCCGCCCCGGTGAAGGCGCCCTTCTCGTAGCCGAACAGCTCCGCCTCCTGGAGCTCGCGGGGGATCGCCGCGGTGTTCACGGCCACGAAGGGGCCGCGGCTTTCCCCGAGGTCGTGTATGCAGCGGGCGATCAGCTCCTTGCCCACGCCGCGCTCCCCCAGGATCAGGATCGTGGCGTTCGAGTCGGCCACTTTCCCGATGTTCTTGAAGACGTCGATGATGGCGCGGCTCTTCCCCACGATCCGGTAGGCCGCCTGCTCCTCCCTTTCCTCCGGCCGGTACGGGCGCTCCCCGGAGGCGGTCTCGCGCGCCAGGTCGCGCAGGAGCTCTTCGATGCGGGAGAGGTCGAACGGCTTGGTGATGAACTCGGCGGCGCCGGCGCGGGTGGAGCGGGCCGCGATATCGGGGCGCCGCACCGCCGTCATGATGAAGAAGCGGGTGGGGGACTTGCGCGCCTGGACGCGCTCCAGCACCTCGATCCCCTCCACGCCGGGCATGCGGACATCCACGAACGCGGCGGCGTAGCTGTTCTTCGCGAGGAGGGCGAGCGCCTTGTCGCCGTCCTCCGCCGTGTCCGCCGCGAAGCCCATCCCGGCGACGGTCTTCTTGAGGACCCAGCGGATGCTCTCGTCGTCGTCGGCGATCAGTACTCTTTTCAACGTGCGCTCTTCCTGCCCGGGTCGACCGGAAGGGATATTTTAACCGTGGTCCCCTCGCCGGGGGTCGACATTATTTCAAGCTTCCCCCCGTGGCGGGAAGCCGCCTGCCTCGCCATCGCCAGCCCGAGCCCCGTCCCTCGGGGCTTCGTCGTGTAGAAGGGGAGGCGCGCCTTGTGCAGCTCCTCCGCCGTCATCCCGACGCCGGAGTCGGCGACCTCGATCTCGACGAAGGAGCGCTTCCGCCCGCGCCCCACGGCGAACCGGTAGTTGACGTTCATCCGCGCCTCGATCCGCACCGTCCCGGATTCCGGGATCGCCTCGAGGGCGTTCTTCAGGATGTTGAGGAGCGCCCGGTAGACGGTGTCGGGATGCCCCGAGACCGCCGGCAGGCTCGGATCCAGCCGGAGATCGACCTGGACCTCCTTCCCCTGGGAGCGCGCTTCCGAGAGGATGAGCTGCTGCGCCTCCCGCAGGAGAGGGGCGAGCGCGAAGGGACGGGGAGGCGGCGGCTTCTTCCCCATCTCCAGCATCTTCTCCACGAGGTCGTTGATCCTGCGGGCCTCCCTCAGGATCAGCCGCACCCCTTCGACGCGCTCCTCTTCCGGCCCCTCCCCCCGGAGGACCCACTGCGCGGCACCGAGGATCCCCCCCAGAGGGTTCTTGATTTCGTGCGCGATGCCGTACGCCAGCATCTGCATCCCCTCGGCCCCCAGCGCGGCCTCTTCCTCCCTGCCGACCAGGGAGAGGATCTCGGACGATTTCACGGACAGTACGACGCCCTGCGGCTCGCCCGCCGCCCCGGTGAGGGGGGACGCGCCGAGCATCACCGGCAGGGTGCCGCCGCTTCCCCCCGCGCTTGCGCCTCTTCGCAGCTCCACGTCGAATCCGGTGACGGGTATGTGGCTGGAGTAGGTTTTCCGGAGGATGCGGACCGCCTCGGGGCTTCCCCGGAAGACGGCTCGGTAATGCCTGCCGGAAAGCGACTGGAAGGACCCCTGCAGGATCTCCTCGGCGGCCGGGTTGACATAGGCGAGCTTCCCCGCCTCGTCGAACACGACGATGCCGACGTTGACCGATTCGAGGGTCCTCGAGGGGAGATCGTTCAAAAATGGCGCTCCACGGCCGCCCGGAAGGAGCCGGGGTCGACGATCCGGGGGAGTTCCGCGCGGAAGGCGGCCGCGCCGGGGATGCCCCTGCTGTACCAGGCGAGGTGCTTGCGCATCTCCGTGATCCCCCGCGGCCCGCGGAGCCGGAACATCTCCTCCCCGTGGCGGAGGATGAGCGCGCGGCGCTCGCCGGGCGCCGGGGCGGCGATCTCCGCCTTGATCATCGAGAAGATCCAGGGGTTTCCCATGGCGGCGCGCCCGACCATCACGCTGTCGCAGCCCGTCTCGGCGATCATCCGGGCCGCGTCCCCCGGGAGCCGGACGTCCCCGTTCCCGATGACGACCCGGTCGGGAAAACCTTCTTTAAGCGCCGCGATGTGCCCCCAGTCGGCCGACCCCGAGAACATCTGCCCCCGGTTGCGCGGGTGGAGGGTGACGGCGGCCGCCCCGGCGTGGAACAGCTCGCGCGCCACCTCGAGGTACGTTTCCTCGCCGTCGCGGAGGCCGGACCGGATCTTGGCCGTGACCGGCAGCCCGGACCCCCGGATCGCCGCGCGGGCGATCTCCCCCGCGAGGCGGGGATTCGACAGGATCGCGGAGCCGGAGCCGCCGCCGGTCACCTTCCGGGCGGGGCACCCCATGTTGATGTCCACGAAGTCGAACCCCCGGCGGGCCGCCTCGGCCGCCGCCCGTTCGATCTCCCCGGGATCGGGGCCGAACAGCTGCGCCCCCACCGGCCGCTCCGCCTCGTCGAATTCGAGGTATTTCCCCGAACGGCGGGGGTCGCACAGAAGCCCCCTCGCCGAGACCATTTCCGTCACGACGATATCCGCCCCGTTTTCCCGGCAGAGCCGCCGGAAGGTCGTGTCCGATACCCCCGCCAGCGGGGCCAGGATCAGTTTCCCATGGAAATCCATGCCCTTACTATACCACCGACGCGGCGACGTTTCCCGCCGGGAGGGTTCGCCTTGACCCCGGGGGCGAGGCATGGTATTAAAGGTTGGTTTTCAAAGATTATTCCGGCGGTTATCCCGCCAAGAGACACCCTGTAATCCAGAAACGGAGGGGTTATGAGCGACGCGTTCGTAACACGGAGTTCCGCGCTTGCGCGGAGGCTGTTCCCTGCAATAACGGCGTTTCTCCTGATGCTGCTGGCGAGCACCGCCGGCGCGAGCGAGGCGGAGCTGGTCGTGCCCGATCTCGCCCAAGGGTCGTTCCTCGGGATGACCGGGTCCGTGATCCTGACCTGGGGCCTCGTGATCTGCATCCTCGGGATCGTCTTCAGCCTCGTCCAGTTCACGCAGATCAAGAATCTCCCCGTCCACAAGTCGATGCTCAATATCTCCGAGCTCATCTACGAGACCTGCAAGACGTACTTGATCCAGCAGGGGAAATTCCTCTCCATCCTGTGGGCCTTCATCGCCGTGATCATCGTGTGGTACTTCAGCCGCACGATGGAATCCTACAAGGTCGCCATCATCGTAGTCTTCAGCATCGTCGGCATCCTGGGAAGCTACTCGGTGGCGTGGTTCGGCATCCGGATGAACACCTATGCCAACTCCCGGACCGCTTTCGCGGGGCTCCAGGGAAAGCCGTACCCGACGATGGCGATCCCGCTGAAGGCCGGAATGAGCATCGGGATGCTCCTGATCGCCGTCGAGCTGGTCCTCATGCTCATCATCCTCGTCTTCATCCCCGGGGAGCTGGCCGGCCCCTGCTTCATCGGCTTCGCGATCGGCGAGTCGCTCGGCGCCGCGGCGCTCCGGATCGCGGGCGGCATCTTCACGAAGATCGCCGACATCGGGTCCGACCTCATGAAGATCGTCTTCAAGATCAAGGAAGACGACGCGCGCAACCCCGGCGTCATCGCCGACTGCACGGGCGACAACGCGGGCGACTCGGTCGGACCGACGGCGGACGGCTTCGAAACCTACGGCGTCACGGGCGTGGCGCTCATCACCTTCATCCTCCTCGCGGTCGGGAACATGCTCGACCCCGCCGCCCGGACGGCCACCCAGGTCCAGCTCCTCGTGTGGATCTTCGTGATGCGCATCGGGATGATCGTCACCAGCGGCGTTTCCTACTGGATCAACGGCGTCTACAACAAGGGAAAGTACGGCGAGTCGGCCAAGTTCAACTTCGAGCACCCGCTGACCTCCCTCGTGTGGCTGACCTCCATCGTCTCCATCCTCATGACCTACCTGCTGTCGTACCTGCTCATCCCGACTCTGGGCGGCGGGACGCTCTGGTGGAAGCTCTCCACGATCATCACCTGCGGCACGCTGGCCGGCGCGAT
>CAZTFC010000044.1:0-21194 GCA_964612075.1 uncultured bacterium | reverse complement strand
CGAAATGGTCCCGCGCGTACTGCAGCAGCGCCAGCACCCCGGGGTGGCAGCAGCCGGTGATGGTCACGATCCCTTTCCCCTCGAGGTTGACGTAGAGGACCTGCTCGCCGTGCGTCTTCAGGAAGATCGGGATGTCGAACGTCACCGTCGCCCCGCCCGGGAACAGCGCGTGCGCGCCGGGCGGCATCTCGACGACCTCCCCCCGGTGGCCGGACTGCCGGAGCAGCTCCATGCTGCGCTCCGAAAACCCCGTCGGGATCACCAGCTTCACGTCCGGCCGGTTCCTGACGACCGCCGGAAGCCCCCAGAAATGGTCCACGTGCTCGTGCGTGATGTAGACGAAGTCGATCTTCCCGTCGGCCAGCAGCCGGTCCACTCCCTCGCGGCGGAAGACGGCGTCCATGTATTCCGCGTCCCAGCCGACGTCCATCAGGATCTTCCAGGGGCGGCCGTCCCCGTCGACGACCTCCACCAGGGCCGAAACGCCCGCGGCGTTCCCCGGCGTCCATTTCACCTCGAACTGGTCGGCGGAAAGCCCCCCCGACTCGGCCACGTCCTTCCGCATCCGGGCGTTGTCGTGCCACGACACCTCGGACAGGCACCGGACGGTGAGCGACCTGGCGGTCCCCAGCCGAAGTGCGGACCGCAGAACCGGGACGTTCATGAGTTCCTCCTCAAAACAGGGACAGACATGCGAACCTCAATATCGATGATACTAAAATCAAACTATGTTTTACCATATTTTCGGTCTGCCCATGTCTGTCCCCGAACTGGCGGAGAACTCATGAACGTCCCGGTTCTGCGGTTCAGAAGAAGATCAGCGTGACCAGCCCGAAGACGGGGAGCAGGACCGCGCAGGACCAGCCCATGTAACCGAGGAAGGATGGCATCCGGACCCCCGATTCCTCCGCGATCGCCTTCACCATGAAATTGGGGGCGTTGCCGATGTAGGTGTTCGCGCCCATGAAGACCGCCCCTGCGCTGATCGCGGCCAGGTACGGGACGGGAACCCCCGCGACCGTTTCCGCGAACATGCCCGCCACGGGGCCCGCCGCCGCGCCCACCCCCTGCGCAAGGCTGAAGAAGACCAGGTAGGTGGGGGCGTTGTCCAGGAAGCTGGAGAGCACCCCGGTCGCCCAGAAGAAGTGGGCGGGGGAGGTCACGCCCAGGTCGCCCCCGCGCGCCTTGAGGATGAGCATCGCGGGAAGCATGGTGGCGAAGATCCCCGCGAACAGGATGGCCACCTCCTCGATCGGGTGATAGGTGAACTCGTTCTCCTTGCGGACCTCGGCTGGCGTCAGCCAGACGGAAACGCCCGCCGCGGCGGCCATCGCGGTCTCGCGCCAGGGAGTCGGAAGGAAGACGGCGGCGATCACCACCACGAGAAGCGGCAGGTTGATCTTCCCCTCGACGGAAAGCCGCGGCTTCCCTGTCCCGGTGCTTGCGTCGGCGGCGACGGCGGCCGCATCCGCCCCCGTCGCGCCGTCCCCGGCGGCCGTGGCCGCGAGCCGATCGATCTCGAACGCCCGGCGGTCGAAGAGGTAGAAGACCCCGATCACCGCCCCGCAGACCAGCAGCCACATCAGGCCCAGGTGGAGGAACGTCCAGAAGAACGGCACCCCCTTCAGGTAGCCGAGGAACAGCGGCGGGTCGCCGATCGCCGACAGGCTCCCCCCGATGTTGGCGACGACGAAGATGAAGAAGATCACCACGTGGGCGACCCGCTTGCGGCCGGCGTTCGCGCGCAGCAGGGGGCGTACCAGCACCATCGACGCGCCGGTGGTGCCCAGCGCGTTCGACAACAGCGCCCCGATCGCCAGGATCGCGCAGTTCAGGCCGGGCGTGGCCCGCATCGTCCCCCGGATGAGGATCCCGCCGGAGACGATGAACAGCGCGCCGAGCAGCACGATGAAAGAGACGTATTCCAACGCCAGGTGGGCCAGCTCCAGCGGGGCGCGCGCCAGGAAGTACGCCGCCACCGGGAGCCCGTACGCCAGCGACACCTTCCCGAAGTGGCGCACCCAGAACATCGGCGCGAACACCGGGAACAGGGCGATCGAAAGCAGAAGGGCCGCGAACGGCAGCACCGACCACAGGGGAAGGGACAGCCCCAGGGCGATCGGGTCGGCCGGCGTCATCGGTCCCCTCTCCCCTTTACATGTAGAGGAAGAGGTTCCGGCGTCCCTCTTCCACGAGGCGGCCCGTGACGGACAGCCCCATCAGGTCGTTCCACCGGTGTTCCCCCCAGCCGCCGAGAACGACCAGGTCCGCGCCCTCCTTTTCGCAGAACGCGGAGAACGCCTCCAGCCGCCGCCCCGGAATCACGTTCTCCTCCCACGGGGGATAGCCCGCTTCGCCGAGGAGGTTCCGCGAGGCGACGAACCGCAACCGGCCCTCTTCCGGCGAATCGTCCACCGCGAGGAGGATCAGCCGGCGCCCCGACTTCCAGAGCGACATCTTCGTCATCGCCCCGACGACCCTCTCCGTCTTGATCTTCCCGCCGCAGCCGACGACGACCGTGCGAACCGGCCGGTACGGGGTGCACGCCATCAGAACGGGAATCCCGCCGTCCTTCATCATCGTGAGGACCACCTGCCCCGGCTTGTCCTCGAGCTGCGGATCGAAATGGGACGCGATCGCCGCCACGACCAGGTCGCATCCCCCGGCGGCCGCGATGAATTCCTTCTCCGGCTCTCCCTCCCGGATCTCCCCGTGGGCCTGCACCCCGGCTTGCCCGCAGGCCTGGATCGTGTCCAGCAGGATGCCGGTCGCCTCCTCCATCTTCCGCTTCCCGTACTCCTCGGCCGCGTGCTGCGCCATGTGGATCGCGCCCACCCCGCCGCCGCTCTCGATGCGTCGGATCTCCCGCTCGTCGACCACGTAGACGACCCGGACCTCCCCTTCGTGCTCCTTCGCGACTTCGATGGCCAGGGAGACGGCGTCCTTGAAGGAAGGGCCGCTGGAAACCGGTAGAAGGATATTCATTCGCGCCTCGTCGGGGAAGGATTCCGCTTCCATCCCTTTTACCCCAGATATATCGAATGTTACAAGATAATTCCCTTCCCGGAAGGCCGCTTCCCGAAACGATGCCGCGCTGATTATAAAACTGTGTTTAAAATTTGCTTGACACGGGGAACGATGCTGGTGTACAAATTGATGTACTGATTAGAAATGCTATTTTATTGAGTAAAACAAAGGGGAGAAGGGG
The DNA here is from genome assembly GCA_964612075.1 of uncultured bacterium. Classification (GTDB taxonomy): domain Bacteria; phylum Desulfobacterota; class Deferrimicrobia; order Deferrimicrobiales; family Deferrimicrobiaceae; genus UBA2219. The sequence goes on along the minus strand of CAZTFC010000044.1, from coordinate 17,986 downwards.
GACACGGACATGGCAGAAGCAAAAACTACAAACCGGTGGTTGATGGTCGCCGCGGCGCTGGTCATGCAGCTTTGCCTCGGGGTCCTTTATTCCTGGTCGGTCTTCCGCGGGCCGTTGATGAAGGAACTGGGATGGACGGTCAAGCAGGCGGGCTACCCCTTCATGGCCTCGCTGTTCTTCTTCACCATCGCGATGATCCTCGCGGGCCGGTGGCAGGACAAGGCGGGCCCGAGGAAGGTCGCCATCTTCGGCGGGCTGCTCCTGGGCGCCGGGGCGCTGCTGGCGGGCGTTCTTTACAAGACGGTCCCCGGCCTGATTTTCGCCTACGGCATCCTCGGCGGCCTGGGAGTCGGCTTCGCGTACGTGACCCCCATCGCCACCTGCATCAAGTGGTTCCCCGACATGCGCGGAACGATCACGGGCCTCGCCGTGTTCGGCTTCGGCGCGGGTACGCTGATCTTCGGCCCGTTGATCTCCAAGCTGATCGCAAGCTCGGGGATCGCCCCCGCCTTCTTCACCGTCGGCGCCATCATGCTCGTGGGCGTCTGCGGCGCGGGCGCCATGTTCAAGGTGCCGCCCGCCGGTTACACGCCGCCCGGATGGAAGCAGCCCACGGTCGCCGCGGGCGCTCCCGCCAAGGCCGACTGGAGCCCGAACGAGATGCTCGGAAACATCCAGTTCTATTTCCTTTGGGTAATCTATTTCTTCGGCGCGGCCGCGGGGCTGATGATCATCTCGCAGGCGGTGCCGATCGGCGTGGAAGTGGCCAAGCTCGACAAGGCGATCGCTGCGGGAGGCCTCGGCACGATGGCGCTGTTCAACGGCCTGGGCCGACTCGTCCACGGGTCGATCTCCGACAAGATCGGCCGGAAGAACACGGTCATGCTGATGTTCGCCGAGTATCTCGTCGCGTTCCTCCTGCTGCTCCCGAACGCCGACTCCTTCGCGAAGTGGCTCGTCGGGATCTGCATCGTGGGGTTCGCATTCGGCGGTTTCCTGGCGCTCCTGCCCTCGCTGACGGCCGACTACTTCGGCACGAAGTCGCTGGGAACGAACTACGGCTACATGTTCACGGCGTACGGCGTCGCCGGGATCGGCGGGCCCTTCCTGATCGACGCGATCCGGGCGTCGGCGGGCGCGTTCACCAACGCGATGTACTACATCTCCGTTGTGTGCGTCGCCGGGATCGTCCTGGTGCTGCTCACGAAGAAACCGGCGCTCAAGGGAGAATTGAACCCCAGCGTCCAGGCGGTGTAACTCCCTCCCCGCCAGGGAAACGGCCCCCGCTCTCCGGGGGCCGTTTCCTTTTCCACAGACCGCCCCTCTCCCCTCTGCGCCGGCTCCTCGTGCTTCCTGGAAATCGTTTTCGATATTTATTGACAAAATGTAGCCGCGGGGATACAAATTGCGGTCGATGGAGAGGCGTTTCCACCCGGGGGAGTGATGGGGCAATCGAAAAACATCAATAACGATATCGCCGGATTGCTGCGCACCCCGGAAGAGGCGGCGGCCTACCTCGAAACCTATTTCCGCGAAGCCGGCGGCGACGGCGCGCGGATCGCGAAGGCGCTCGGCGACATCGCCCGCGGCAAGGGGATGACGCAGGTCGCGCGCGACGCCGGCCTGTCCCGCGAAAGCCTCTACAAAACACTGTCCGGCGACCGGACTCCCGGCTTCGACACCGTCCTCAAGGTCCTGTCGGCGCTCGGGTTGCGGCTTCGCGCCGAAGCGTCTTCCGCATCCGGCAGGAGAAACCCCGAAAACGCCTGGAACGAAAGCGGTTTCCTTCTGCGGGCCCTGATCCGGACGATACCGGACCTGGTCTGGGCGAAGGACATCGAGGGGAGATACATCTTCTGCAACGAACGGTTCGAAAGCCTCTACGGCGTCAGGGAACAGGACCTCCTGGGAAAAACGGTCGATGATTTCGTGGGCCCCGAAAAGTCGGAGAACTTCAAGAAAGCCGACCTCCAGGCGGTCGCCGGAAGGAAACCCGTCAAGGTCGAAGAGGAAGTCCAGTTCGCGGACGGGCACCGCGAAATCCTGGAAACCGTCAAGACCCCCATCTTGAAGGCCGACGGCCGCGTGGCCGCCATCCTGTGCGTCGGGCACGACATCACGAAGCGCAAGCAGCTGGAAAGCGAGCACCGGGCCAACCTGTACCACTTCGAGAACATGGACAAGGTCAACCGGATCCTCCAGGGGAGCGGCGACCTGGAGCAGATGTTGAGCGACGTCCTGGACGCCGTCCTGTCCATCTTCGGCTGCGACCGGGCGGTCCTCGTGTACCCTTGCGATCCCGAAGCTCCCTCGTGGACCGTCCGGATGGAACGCACCACCCCGGAAGCCCCGGTCCCCTATTCCCCCGGGACGACGCTGCCGATGACCCCGTCCGCAAGAAAATTGTTCCAGTCGCTCCTGAAGACGGAATACACGGCGACTTTCCTCTCCGACCGGGAGTTCCCCGGGGACGAGCATCTGAAGGAGGTGGGGATCCGGTCCATGCTCGGCAAGGCCGTCTACCCCAGGGTCGGGAAACCCTGGGTGTTCAGCATCCATCAATGCACGCACGAAAGGGTTTGGACCGAGGCGGAGCGGATCCTGTTCCGGACGATCAGCCGGCGGCTGGGCGACGGCCTGACCTCCCTGCTGATGTACCGCGACCTGGAGCGGAGCCGGGAGCTGCTCGACAAGGTCTTCGAGAACATCCCGATCCCGCTGTTCGTGAAGGACGCCGGGGAACGTCGGTATGTCCGATGGAACAGGGCGAACGAGGAAATGACGGGGATCCCGCGCGAGGAGATCCTGGGCCGCACGGTCCACGATTTCTTCCCGCGGGAGGAAGCGGATTCCCTGACGGCCCTGGAGGACAAGGCGCTCCGCACGAACCGGCCCGCCGAGGTCCTGGAGCAGAGGATCCGGACCCGGGCCCACGGAGAGCGGATCCTCCGCACGAAAAGGATCCCGATCGCGGACGAAAGCGGGAAGCCGGCAAGCCTGCTCGGCGTTTCGGAGGACATCACCGAGCGCGTCCGGGCGGACAGGGAACGGCTCGCCCACCTCGATTTCCTCGAATGCCTGGACCGGATCAACCGCGCCATGCAGAAAGCCGGCGACATCGAGCACATGATGCAGGACGCCCTCGACGCCGCCCTATCCGTTTTCTGCTGCGACCGGGCGTTCCTGGTGTACCCCTGCGACCCGGAGGCGCCCTCCTGGCAGGTCCCGATGCAGCGCACCGACCCGAGGTACCCGGGAGTGCCCACGGGGGGGGACCCGTACTGGGCGACCCCGCGGATCCGGACCCTGTTCCGGGACCTCCTTGCCACGGACGGCCCGGTGGAGCTGCGCCCGGGAAGCGGGATCGACCCGGAAAAGGAGCCGTGGAAGAGCGGAGAGATCAAGTCCGTGCTTGCGATCGCCCTCTTCCCGAAGACCGGCAAGCCCTGGTCGTTCGGCCTTCACCAATGCTCGCGCGAAAGGGAATGGACCCCGCGGGAGAAGCAGCTCTTCCAGGAGATCGCCTGGCGCTTTTCCGACGGGCTGTCCACCCTGCTGATCAACCGGGACCTGAAGCGCAACCAGGAATTCCTCGACAGCGTCATCGAGAACATGCCGAACCTGGTGTTCGTGAAGGACGCGGACACGCTCCGGTACGTGAAGTTCAACCGGGCCGGCGAAAAGCTCCTTGGAATCTCCCGGGAGCTGCTTCTGGGGAAAACCGATCACGACCTGTTCCCCAAAGACAGGGCGGACCTCTTCATCGCCACGGACCGGAAGGTGCTCGAGGAAAACCGGCTGGTCGTCGTGCCGGAAGAGACGATCACGGTCATCACCGGGGAAGAGCGCACCCTGCAGACCAAGAAGATCCCGATCCGCGACGAAACCGGGAAGCCGAAATTCCTCCTCGGCATATCGGAGGACGTCACGGAGCGCCAACGGCTCGAGGAGCAGCTCCGCCAGGCCCAGAAGATGGAGTCCATCGGGAGGCTGGCCGGCGGCGTGGCCCACGACTTCAACAACATGCTGGGCATCATCCTCGGGCACTCGGAGCTGGCGCTGAGCGGGGTGGACCCGTCCGACCCTCTCCACGAAAACCTGCAGGAGATCCGGAAGGCCGCCGAGCGCTCCGCCGACCTCACCCGCCAGCTGCTGGCTTTCGCCCGGAAGCAGATCGTCGCCCCCAAGGTGATCGACCTCAACGAGACGCTGGGAAGGATGCTGAAGATGCTCCGCGCCCTGATCGGGGAGGACATCGAGCTCACCTGGCTGCCGGGCGAGGAGCTGTGGCCGGTCCGGATCGACCCCTCCCAGGTCGACCAGGTCCTGGCCAACCTCTGCGTCAACTCGCGGGACGCCATCGCGGATGTCGGCACCATCGTCATCGAGACGAAAAACGCGACTTTCGACGAGAAGTACTGCGCCTGGCACCCGGACTTCCTCCCGGGCGATTTCGTCATGCTGTCCGTCAGCGACAACGGGGCCGGCATGGACAAGGAGACCGCGGACAGGATCTTCGAGCCGTTCTTCACCACAAAGGAGCTGGGGAAGGGCACCGGGCTCGGGCTGGCGATGGTCTACGGCATCGTCAAGCAGAACGAGGGCTTCATCGACGTCTACAGCGAGCCGGGCGTGGGCACGATCTTCAAGATCTACCTGCCGCGGCAGACGTCCGGCGCGGAGCGGGCGCAGCAGGCCTGCCAGGCGATTCCCGGAGCAAAGGGGCGGGAAACGATCCTGCTGGTCGAGGACGTCCCCGACATCCTGGCCATGACGAGCCTGATGCTGGAGCGGTTCGGCTACCGGGTCCTCGCCGTCCCGACGCCGGAGGACGCCATACGCGCCGCCAGGGAGCACGGGGATAAAATACGCCTGCTGGTCAGCGACGTGGTCATGCCCGGGATGAACGGCCGGGTGCTGGCGGACATCGTCTCCTCGGTCTGCCCCGGGATCCGGCGACTGTTCATGTCGGGCTACACGGACGACGTCATCGCGCACCACGGAGTGCTGGATGGAACCGTCCATTTCATACAGAAACCGTTCACGATGCAGTCCCTGGCGGCGAAGGTCCGCGCGGCGCTGGACGATGAAACGTAGGGCGACGCGGCTTCTGCTCGCCCTGGTCCTCCTCGCCGCCGCGGCGCCGGCGGCCCGGCCCGCCGAGGCGCCCCCCGCGGAGCCGCCCCCCGCTTCGCCGGCGGTCATCCGCATCGCCGCCGTCGGCGACATCATGATGGGCACCACCTTCCCGGAGGAGATCCTGCCCCCGAAGGACGGCGCGACGCTGCTGCGGGAGGTGCGTCCGCTGCTCGCAGGGAGCGACATCGTCTTCGGAAACCTGGAAGGGGCGCTGCTCGAGGGCGGGAAATCGCCAAAGTGCGGGAATTACAGGCCGGGGCCGGGCGTCAAGCCCTGCTTCGCCTTCCGCTCCCCGCCGCGATACGCACGGCACCTCAAGGAGGCGGGCTTCGACGCGCTCAACGTGGCGAACAACCACACCCTCGATTTCGGGATGGAGGGGATGGACAACACGCTCTCGGCGCTGGACAACGCGGGGATCCAGCCGGTGGGCGGGCGGCGGGTCGCCCTGTTCTCCGCCGGGGGGAAGCGGGTCGCCGTCGCGGGATTCTCCTATTCCACGCCCACTCCCTACGTGTTCCCGATGCTCGACATCCCGCTCGCCACGGAGATCGTCAAGGCGCTCAAGTCGATGCACGACCTGGTCGTCGTGTCGTTCCACGGCGGGGCGGAAGGGTCGGCCGCCCTGGCCGTCCGGGACGGCGAAGAGGAGTTCCTGGGGGAGAAGCGCGGGAACCCGGTCCGCTTCGCCCGCGCGGTCGTCGATGCCGGGGCCGACCTCGTGCTGGGGCACGGGCCGCACGTCCCCAGGGCGATCGAGATCTACCGGGGCAGGCTGATCGCGTACAGCCTGGGGAACTTCGCCGTGTACAGCATGTTCAACATCAAGGGGCCCAATGGGCTGGGATACGTCCTGCGGGCGACGCTGTCCGCGGACACCGGGGAGGTCCTCTCCTTCCAGACCCCGTCCACGGCGCTTCGCCACCCGGGGATCCCGCACGTCGACCGGGAGGAAAAGGCGGAAGCGCTGCTGCGGAAGCTGTCGGAGGAGCTGCTCGCGGGGGAGCCCGACGCGGAAGCGCGCCGGATCCGCCTTTCGGACGCCTGGCGCAGGTGGACGGCCCCGGACCGCTAATCGACGGGGTCGTCCTCGCCGAGGGACATCCGCTTGGCGCCGATGTACCGCTTCACGTAATACGGGTGGTCCAACGAGGTGATCCGGACCTGGCGCGAACCCGACGAGGCGTGGATGAACCGGTTGTCCCCCAGGTAGATCCCCACGTGAGACGGGTACTTCGCGTACGTCTGGAAAAAGACCAGGTCCCCGATGTTCAGCTCGTCCTTGCCGACTTCCCTGCCGACCCGGAACTGCTCCCTCGCGCAGCGGGGCAGGTCGTGGTTCAGCAGGGAGAACACCTTCCACACGAACCCGGAGCAGTCCATTCCCGTCAGGGAGGTTCCGCCCCAAACGTAGGGGGTGGAGAGCAGCTTCCTCGCCACGCGGATGACGCGGTCCCGGGGCGCCTCGACCTGGTTGTCCGCCGCGGGAGGCAGCGGTTTCGCCGCCTCGTGCAGCTCGTCCTCGGATACGACGGGAACCATGGCCACGGCGGGGCGCCCGCCTGACGCGGCCGGTTCCGGGTCCTCCCCATCCGGTTCGTACAGCGCCAGCTTCCGGCCGGGGACCAGGCGGTCGGAGTCGAGGTCGTTCAGCGCCATGAGCTCCCCGGTCGACAGGCCGAACTTCCGGGCGATCTCGCAGAGGGTGTCGTCCTCGCGCACCGTGTACGCCTCGGGCATCGCCGCCCGGACGACGATCTGCGTCCCCGGCCGCAGACGCCTGCTCCGTTTCATGCGGTTGCGACGGAGAAGCTCCCTCTCGGAGACGTCGTATCTCCGGGAAATCGACTCGATCGTGTCGCCCCGCCGGACGGTGTGGAGCTGCGCGGGACCTCGCGGCGCGGCGGCTTTCCCGGTAACCTTCCCGGCGGCTTTCCCGGCCGGCTTCGCCGCGGAATTCGCCGGGATCCGCAGCCTCTCCCCCGCGACGATCTTCGACGACGTCATCCGGTTCTCCGCCCGGATCTTCCTCGCCGGGACATGGAACCGCTTCGCGATCGAGGAAAGGGTGTCGCCCTTCCGGACCACGTAGGTGGAGGAAGGGTGGGCTGGACCGGGCGCGGCCAGGAACAACAGGGCCGCGGCGAGGATGACGAGGCGCCGGATCGCCATAGTGAGCGATATTATCACGGGAAAGCAAGAGGTCAACCCGCAAAGGAAACCCTGTTACCATGGTATTGTCGCCCTGGAGGGTCCGACCTTGAAACGACTTTTCGGCCTGTCCGCATTCCTCCCGCTTTTCGCCGCTTCCGTCTGCTTCGGGGCGGGGCCGCTGAAGATCGGGATCCTCGCCCCGCTGTCGGGGCCGTTCGCCGCCAACGGCACGTCCTTCCTCCAGGCCGCCACCCTGGCCGTCGAGCAGGCCAACGCCGAGGGTGGCGCCCTCGGCCGGCGGGTCGAGATCGCCGTGGCGGACACCGAGGGGCGGGTGGACGTCGCCCGGTCCGAAACGCTGCGGCTGATATCGCGCGAAGGCGTGGACGCGCTGGTGGGCGCCTACCTCTCGGAAGAGACCATGGGGGTCATGGAGACGGCGGGGCCGCGCGGCGTCCCGCTGATCGTCCCCGTCGCCGCCACCGCCGAGATCACGGACAGGATACGCAAGGAGCCGGACAGGTTCCGCGCCGTCTTCCGCGTCTCCTACTCCATCCCACAATGGGCGGATACGCTGGCGGCCTTCCTCAAGGCGAGGAAAACCATTCGGTACGCGTTCGTCGGAACGGGGATCCGCTGGAACAAGGAGCTCGGAAACGCGCTCGAGAAGGAGGCCGCCCGTCTGGGGATCGGCGTCGCCTACGCCGGCTACTACAGCCCGGGGAATCCCGCGTTCGACCCGGTGGCCGTCGCCGCCGCCGGGAGCGGCGCCGACATCGTCGTCCTGGGCGACCCCGGGAAGAACTCCCTCTCCTTCCTGAAGCGGCTGCGGGAGCTCTCTCCGGGGATACCCGTCCTGTCCGTCGGGGGGACGCTGGGGGACGCCCGGCTCGTGCCGTCGCTCCCGCTCACCGGCCCGCTCTACGTCCAGGCGGCCGCCTGGAACGGGTCCTCCCCGTCGGCGACGGCGTACGTCGAACGGTTCGAGAAGCGGTTCGGGTCGGCGCCCGTCGGCTACAGCGACACCCTCCCGTACGACGCCGTGACCGTCCTCGTCGCCGCCTGGCGGCAGGCGGGAAGCGCGAAAGGAAACGCGGTCGCCTCGGCGCTGGAAAAAGGGACCTTCCAAGGCGTTGCCGGCGCCTACCGGTTCGGCGATTCGCACCAGGCGGCGTGGGGCTCCGGACCCGGCGCCCTGCGCGGGACGATCATCCGCTGGGAGCGGGACGGCGGCAGGATCGTCTTCCCGCCGCACTGACGGGTCCGGGACCGCCGTGCCGGCCCTTCCCCAGCTCATCCTCGACGGCGTCTTCACGGGTGCGGCCTTCGCGCTGATGGCGGGCGGGCTGTCGCTGATCCTGGGCGTCGTCAAGGTCGTGAACCTTTCGCACGGCGCCTTCTTCACGCTGGGAGCGTATGTCGCGGCCACCCTTTCGCGGCAAGGGACGGAGTTCCACCCCGTCGCCTCCATCCTCCTGGGCGGCGGCGTCGCGTTCGTCCTCGGGATGTTCCTGGGGAAAGGATTCGTCAACCCGATCCGGTCCCACCCGTTTTCCGTGACGGTCGGCACCCTGGCCTTCTCCCTCCTGTTCGAGCAGGTCGCCCAGTTCGCCTGGGGGCCCCACCCGCAGATCATCGCCGTGGGGCGCTCCTTCTCCGGCCCGCTGGGCACAACGGTGCGGATGTGGGGCGCCGCCGCCTTCCTTGCGTGCCTCGCCCTGCTCGCGACGCTGCGGCTCCTGCTCTCTTCGCGCTGGGGTTTGCCGCTCAAGCTGATCGCGGAGGACGAGGAGATCGCCGAATCGGTCGGGATCGACGCGGAGAAGGTCCGCTACCTGACGTTCGGCGCCGCGTCTGCCATGGCGGCCGTCGCGGGGGCGCTGCTCGCGCCCGCCGCCGCGATCGTCCCCACCATGGGGCGCGGCCCGCTGATCCTCTCCCTGATCGTCGTCATCGTGTCGGGGATGGAGAACCTGTCGGCGACCTTCGCCCTCGCCGTCGGGCTCGGCCTCCTGTCGAACCTGGGCGCGTACTACCTCGCGCCCGAGTGGTCCTACATCCTGCTTCTGGCGACCGTCTGCGTCCTCCTGGCCCTGCGCCCCGCCGGGTGGAAGGGGCTCGTCATCGCGCGCGACGCGTAAACCGCAAGGATCACGGAGCCGACGGATTCCGCATCCGCCGAAAAGGGCTGTCCCCGTTCACTGCGGGCCGCAGCTCCCCGGCTGCGACCAGCGAACGTGCCTTTTCCAATACTTCCCCGGCCTTCGTTATCCTGTATCGGTCATCCACCGCTTCTGCCTATAAAGAAGACGGGGTCTCCGCCGGTTCCGCACTTTCGTCCCTCCGTTCAGGGGACACCCTTTTCGGCGCACGCGGCAATGGGGGCTCCGTGACCCCATGGCCCTGTTCGCCTTCGTGGTCCCGAAGGGATACTCGTCCCCGAGGCAGCCCTTGCGGCCCACACCTCCCGACCCGACACCAACCACAGAGACACAAACCACAAAGGACACTGGCCACAGGCGAAAGGGGATGAGTGTCCCCCGCCCGGTTAACAAGAAGCGTTGTTTCCTGATTCGCGAGGGGTCCTTCCCGGAATATTGTGGAACAGCATTCCACAATAATTCGGAACCGCCCCCCCGCGACAGACGATACCGCGAATCGGTATCGACCGCTGCGGGCGGCAACCGGTGGCGGACAGAGTGTCCCCCGCGCCGGCCGCATTTCATATAGAATCTGGAACCGATGGCTGCGCACCTTCCCATCGGGAAACCGACGGCCGCGGCGGCGGGGATCCTTCTCCTCCTCCCTCTCGGGCTGCACGACCCGTTCCTGCTCGACGTCCTCACGACGGGGTTCCTGCTGGCGGCGTTCGCCGGGTCGTGGGACATCGTGGGCGGGGTGGCGGGCCAGGTGTCGCTCTGCCACGCCCTGTTCTTCGGCATCGCCTCGTACGCCTGCGCCGCGTTGACCACCCTGCTCGAATGGCCGGCCCTCCTCGCCGCGCCCGCCGGCGTCCTGCTGGCGGGGCTGGGCGGGTTCGGCGTCGGCGCCCTGGCGGCGCCGCTGCGCGGGCCGTTCGTCGCGGTACTCACACTCGCCGTCGGGGAGGCGGCCCACGAGCTGGTCCTGGGCAACGTCTTCCTCGCGGGACCCGGAGGGTACGCCTGGGGAGGCGAAGGCGGCATCCCCGTGAGTCTGCCGTGGGGGGCGGTGTCGTCCCGGGCCGCCTATTACGCCGCCCTCGTTTTCCTGGCGGCGTCGACCGCGGTCCTGCTCCTCGTCCGGCGCTCGCGCCAGGGGCTGGTCCTGCGCGCGGTCGCGGGGAGCGAGATGACCGCCCGGGCTTCCGGCGTCGACGTCGCGAAGCACAAGCGGCGGGCGTTCGGGATCTCCGCCCTTCTGGCGGGGGCCGCGGGGGCCGCGTACGCCTTCCATGTCGGGAGGGCGACGGCGGCCGACTTCTCGCTGGAGCTCTCCTTCCAGGCGGCCACGCTCGCCGCCGTCGGGGGGCGCGGGACCGTCGTCGGGCCGGTCGCCGCGGCGTTCTGCTTCCACGTCCTGTTCCAGGGGCTCGACGTGCCGCCGGGCACCCGCATCCTGTTCTATGCCCTCGCGCTGATGCTGATCCTGCGGTTCTTCCCGGGCGGGGTCGCGGGGGAGCTGCGGCGGCTCCGGGAGCGGCGGGAAGCGGAACGATGACCTCCCCCGCCTTCCTGCTTACCGTCGATGAAGTCGCGAAGTCGTTCGAGCGCGCCCCCGTGCTCGTCGATGTCTCCTTCCACATCCTCTCCGGCGAAGCCGTCGGCCTGTGCGGCGACAACGGGTCCGGCAAGACGACGCTGGTCAACATCCTCTCCGGCCTGATCGCGCCGGACGCGGGTTCCGTGCGGTTCGACGGCCGGGACGTCACGCGGCTGCCGATGGACGCCCGCTACCGGGCCGGCATCGCCCGTACCTTCCAGATCCCCCGGCCCTACCCCGCCCTCACGGTGGCCGAAGCCGTTCGCGTCGCCCTTCCCGCGTCGGCGGGCGGCGGGGAGATCGATACGCTCCTGTCGCGCGTCGGCCTTCTCAAGCAGCGGGACCTCCCGTGCGCCCGGCTGTCGCAGGGGTGCCTGCGGCGCCTCGAGTTCGCCCGGGCGCTGGCCTGCCGGCCCCGGCTGATGATCCTCGACGAGGTCTTCTCCGCCCTGTCCACGACCGACGAGGAGGAGCTCGTCGCCCTCCTGCGCGCCGTCAATCGCGGGGACGGCGCGGCGTTCCTCCTCGTGTCGCACAACCCGCAGCTCCTGGACAGCCTCTGCGGGCGCGTCCTGCGCCTCGCAGGCGGCCGCATCGCGCGCGAGGGGGAGGCGTAGATGGCCGCGGCGGGCACGGCGGCCCGGCTGGAGATCGGGTCCCTGAGGATCGCCTTCGGCAAGCTCGTCGCGGTGCGGGACGTCTCCCTCTCGGTGCGCGAGGGAGAGACGGTGGCGATCTTCGGCCCGAACGGGTCGGGGAAGACCACGTTCCTGAAGGGCGTCGCGGGGCTCATCCCGGTCCAGGGGGGAACGGTCGTCTACCGGGGGGAGGAGCTGTCGCGGCTTCCCGCCCACGAGCGGGCCGCGCGGGGGATCCGGTACGTCTCCGACCGTTCCCGGGTCGCGGTGCGGATGACGGTCCGGGAGAACCTCGACGCGGGGGCGTGGCTGCTCCCGGCGGGCCGCAGGAAGGCGGCCCGGGAGCGCGTGCTGTCGCTGTTCCCCGTCCTCGGGGAGAAGGCGGGCGATCCGGCCGGGATTCTCTCGGGGGGGGAGCGCCAGATGCTGATCCTCGGGCGCGCGCTGATCGGGGAGCCCTCGCTCCTGCTGATGGACGAGCCGCTTCTCGGGCTGTCGCGCGAAGTGCGGGACCGCTTCGTCTCCGTGATCGAGGAGCAGCTGAAAGGGCGGGTGACGATCCTCATGGCGGAGCACGACGCGGAAACGGGCTTCCGGGTCATGGACCGCCTTGCGATCTTCCGCAACGGCGCCCTGGTGCACGAGAGGGCGCGGGCGGACGTTCGCGACGCCGGGGCGCTTCTCGCCCTGCTCCACAAGCATTTCCGCCCGGAAAAGGAAAGGAGGAACGGATGAGCGCGACGGCGGCGGGAGGCGACGGGCAGGGGGAACGCGGGCCGGTGACGGTGCTGCTGCCGCAGGAGACGGTCGACCGGCTGTTGCAATACTGCATCGACTACCGCGTGACGCCCGACGAGGTGGTGGACCGCGCGCTGCTGGAATATTTCCGGGAAGGGGACATGAGCCACTGAGCGCCGAGCCCGCGGGCGCCTGACCCCTTCAGGCGTCGCCCCGCGCCTCGCCGATGAGGCCCGCGGTCTTCTCCCTGCGCTCGGCGTCGCGCCCGGCCACGATGGCCGCCATCCGCTCCCGGAACGGCTCCATGCGAAACCCGGCGCGGTCGCGCAGGCAGGCGTCGATCAGCTCCCGGTAGAAGCGCACCATCTCCCCCACCAGCGCCGTTGAGTATTCCCGCCCCTGGATCTTGATGGTGTCGACGCCCAGGTCGATCAGCTCCGGGACGTCCTCGGCCCGGAAGAACGCCGGGTTGGGCATCTTCACGCCCGCCGCCTCCAGGTTCCCCCGGCCGTCCACCCGGTCCCAGTCGGTGAGGCAGATCCGGTAGCACAGCCCGCCGCGGTTGGGGCTGCCAGGGAAATGGTCCTTGCCCGTTTCGTCGACCTGCCGCGCGAAGCGCGCGTAGCTGCTCATCGTGCAGCGGCCCAGCAGGGTCCAGCACATGGTGGCGTGGACCAGCACCTCGAGGCCGACCCCGGCTTCGCGCTTGATCTTCCGCATCGTCTCCCGGTCCATCCGGCACTCGGCGACCACCTGCGACGCGCCCGCCTCCTTGTAGAAGAGCGCCTCCTGCACGTTGCCGATCGTGCACCCCACGCTGGCGTGGATGACCGCGTCGGGGTGCCTCTCTTTCAGGGCCTTCATGAGGCCGGGATCGGTGAGAATGAAATCGCGGACGCCGGCGCGCCACAGCGCCTCTGTCCTCGAAAGGAACAGGGGCGCCTCGGAGGAGGCGGGGAGCGTGTTGAAAGCCACGCGGAGGATCTTCCCGCGGTCTCGGGCAAGCCGCGCGGCCTCGACGACCTGGTCGTCGTCCATCTCGTAGAGCGCCCTGCGGCGGCTCCACCCCTTCGCGCCCACGTAGACGGCGTCCGCCCCGTTGTCGAACGCGGCGCGGGCCATCTCGAGCGTGCCGCCGGATGCGAGCAGTTCCACCATGTCCCTATTTTATCCCCGGGTCGTCCCGCTGAAGGAGCTCCCCGACGTATTTCCTGCCGGAGGTCCCGAAATAATAGCCGTTGCAGAGGTTCCGCTTCGCGTGCCGGCGCGCGGCCTTCGCCCAGCGGTCCGCGATCGTGTACTCTTCACCCGAAAACGCCAGCGCCAGCGCCTCCCGGTAGGCGGCGCCGATCTCCGACCGGTAGGCCGGCGTCTCGTACAACCCCTCCACCCGGAAGACCCGGAAGCCGTCGCGAACCAGCCGCGGCAGGTGCTCCAGCATGCACATGTCCCGTCCCGACAACACCCCCTTGCCGACGGTCTTGAGCGCCCACTGGGGGGTCTTCAGCCAATGCTCCTCGCGGCAGGCGGCGGGGCAGTTCGGGTCGGTCTCCTCGGGCCCCGAAAGGAGGAAGCACCTGTCCGTCACGCCCAGCGGGATCTTCCCGTGGACGAGCAGCTCGATCTCGACGGAGGCCTCGCGGGCGATCAGCCCCATCTCGTCGAGGGCCACCTCGGCGTTGGGGCGCACCCGGACCGCGCCGGCGTCGCGCATCACCGCCGCGGCGAGATGGGTGTAGACGTTCGCGTAGGCGCCCATGTGGGCGGGCAGCGGCCGCCCCTTCTCCCTCAGCACCCGCAGGACGCCCAGGCTGTGCACCTCCAGGGCGTCCGCCCCCGCCGCGGCCGCCGCGTCGACAAGGCGTTCCACGTGGGGAAAGTCCGCCTCGCGCGGGGCGGCCGGCGTGGTCACGTACGCCTTCTTCCCCGACGCGTGGAGCAAGGACACGACGTCCTTCAGCGACGCGAGCGCCTCGGCATAGTTCCCCTCCACGCGGCGGCAGTACGGGCTGCCCAGGCAGACCGCGTCGTAGGGCGCGAGGTCCGTCCCCTCGAGCTCCGCCGGGGAAGCCAGGCTGACGATGAGTTCGAAGTCGCTCATGGGATCGGGTGAAGAGGGGGTGGCGGGGGGCCGCTCTTTACCTGCCGCCTTTCCTCAGGTCGTTCAGGATCAGCTTGATGGTGGCCTTCAGCGTCTCGAACACCCCGATCCCCGTGGTGGCGCACGCCTCGTACTCGGGCACGTTGCGCAGGTTCAGCAGGGCGTGCAGCTCGGCCACGGAGGCGATGTCGGGCAGGTCGCGCTTGTTGTACTGCATCACCAGGGGGACCTTGTCGGCGTTGTACCCCTGCTCCTCGAGGTTGAGGCGCAGGTTCTCGACGGACTCCACGTTGGCGTCCATCCGGGCGAGCTGGGAGTCGGCGCAGAAGACCACGCCGTCGACCCCGCGCAGGATGAGCCGGCGGCTGGCGTCGTAGAAGACCTGGCCCGGGACGGTGTAGAGGTGGAACCGCGTCTTGAAACCGCGGACCTCCCCCAGCGACAGGGGGAGGAAGTCGAAGAACAGGGTGCGCTCCGTCTCCGTGGCGAGGGAGATCATCTTCCCGCGCGCGTCGGGGTTCATCCGCTTGTAGATGTACTGGAGGTTCGTCGTCTTCCCGCACAGGCCGGGGCCGTAATAGACGATCTTGCAGTTGATTTCCTTGGAGCTGTAGTTGATGAAGGACATTATTATCGGAACAGGCTCTCGATATCTTCCTCGGTCAGCTCCTCGATCACTCCCTCCTCTTCCCCCGCGCTCTCCTCGGCGGCGGCGAGGATCTTCGCGAGCTCATCGGAGGCCCGGCGGACCCGGAGGCGGACCAGCCCGACGGACGACCGGCGGTCGAAGATCACCACGAGGATGAGCCGGTCCCCCACGACGGAGATGTGCATGTTGTCCCGCTCCCCCTCGTGGAAGAGGATGGAGAACTCCTTCTCCCCGATGAGGTTGGCGAGGCCTCCCGTGGCGGCGATGTTCCCCGCGGCCAGCGACGCCAGCGCCGTGGTGTCGAGCCCCACGGCCTCCCCGGTGGACGCCAGAAGCGTGCCGTTCTTGTCGACGAGGAAGACGACCTTTGCGAACGCGTCGGTGCGGAGCTTCCGCAGGGCCGAGAGGAAGGCCCCGTATTCCTGCTCGCGGAGCACGAAGTGATTCTGGCTCATAGGTCGAGAAGATACCATACTCCCCCCGGCAAGGAAAATGTATTCGCCCCCGGTCGCCGCCGCTTCGGCCGTCGCTCCTAAAGATAGGGGTTCTTGTGCATCTCCTTCAGGCGGACCCAGCGGCGGTCCACCTCGGCCTGGAACCGGTCGAGCTCCTCCTTCATGTCGGGCTTCAGCATGTGCTTGGTCTTCCCCATCTGCTTCAGGTAATCCGACACCGGGATCTTCTTCCCCTTCTCCTCCGGGTCGTAGTTGAGCGTCGTGATGCCGCGCTCGACCTCGTAGAGCGGGAAGAAGCAGGAGTCGACCGCCGACTGGATGATGGGGACGGACACCCTCTCCTCCGTCTTCCACGCCAGCGGGCACATGGAGATCATCTTCACGAAGACCAGCCCCTCCTCGGAGAGCTTCTGCGCCTTGGCCGCCTTGCGGATCATGTCCCTCGGGTCGCATTCGGCCACCGTGCAGACGTACGGGACGTGGCACGCCGCGAAGATCTGCGCCGTGTCCTTGTGGTGCGTCCCCTTCCCGTGCTGGAACGGGCCGTAGTTGGACGTGGAGGTGGACTGCCCCAGCGGCACGGTGAAGGAGAGCTGCGAGCCGGTGTTCTGGTACCCCTGGTTGTCGTACTCGCAGATGATCATCCGGTGCCCGCGCATCGCGGCGCCGATGGAGGGGCCCATCCCGATGTCGTGCCCGCCGTCGCCGGTCACCATGATGAAGGTGATCTTCTCGTCCTTCGGGATCTCGCCGCGCACCTTGCGCTCCTCGAACATCGACACCACGCCGGAAAGCGTCGCCGCCCCGTTCTGGAAGAGGTTGTGCATGTAGGTGTTCTTGTGCGACGTGAACGGGAAGCCGGTGGTGACCACCATCCCGCAGCCGGTGTGGAAGAGGGTGACGATGTGCCCCTCGATCCCCTTGAGGAAGATGTTGAGGTTGACGAAGATGCCGCATCCCGGGCACGCGCCGTGCCCCGGGGCGATCCGCTTGGGCCGCTCCGTGAGGTTGCGCAGCACGTTCCCCTTCACTTCCAGCTTCCCCTCCGGCGTCGTCTCGACGCGGATGAGGCCGGAAGCCTCCGCCTCGGTGATCGGTTCGTACGCCTTCGGCGGCGTATAGGAAGGATCCCCGGGGTTGGCGCCGAAATAGGCGTAGGGCACGGCGACCTTGCCGGTCTTCGCGATCTCGACCGCCTCGCGCAGCATGTGCGCGGCGTCCTCGACGAAGAACTCCTTGCCGCCGAGACCGTAGATCCGCGCGGCCACCTGCGTCCGGTTGCCCGGGACCCCCTGGAGGGCCGCCCGGACCTCGACCGCCATCGCCCCGCCGCAGGCGCCGAAATTGTCCTGCCGGTCCGCCACCACCAGCCCCTTCACGTCTTTGAGGGCGTCGCGCACCTCCTCGATGGGGAACGGGCGGATGAGGTTGGGGCGGACGAGGCCGACCTTCAGGCCTTCCTTCCGCAGGGCGTCGACCGCCTCCTTCGCCGTCTCCGCAGCGGAGTTCACGATGAACAGCGCCGCGTCGGCGTCTTCCATCCGGTAGAGCTCGAGCAGGTCGTAATGCCGGCCGGACAGCGCCTCGAACTCCGCGAAGACCTTCTTCACCACGCCGTGGGCGCGCAGCATGGCGTCGGCCTGCTGCTTCTTGTTGTTGATGAGGTCGGGGTCGTTCATGTACGGGCCGATGGTCACCGGCACGGACGGGTCGACCGAGGACACGGTGGGGACGAAGGGGCCCAGGAAGTCGCGGACCACCTGCCCGTCCTCGAAGATCTCCACCCGGCGCTTCTGGTGGGAGGTGAAGAAGCCGTCGTACGCCACGAAGACCGGCAGGCGCACCGACATGTCCTCGCCGATCTTCGGCGCCATGACGTTCATGTCGTAGACCGCCTGGGCGTCGGACGCCATCAGGATGACCCAGCCGGTGTTCATCGCGAGCATGATGTCGCTGTGGTCGCCGCGGATGTCGAGCGGCCCCGACACGGCCCGGGTGACGACGTTGAACACCATCGGGAACCGCGTGCCGGACTGGACCGGAAGCTGTTCGTACGCGAAGAGCAGGCCGTTGGCCGAGGTGGCGTTGAAGACCCGGCCCCCCGCCGTGGTCGCCCCGTAGCAGATCCCCGCCGCGCCGTGCTCGCCGTCGCCCGGGATCATCCGGATGGTGTGCTCCCCTTCCGCCTTCATCGCGTCGAGCGTCTCCGCGACCTCCGTGGAGGGCGTGATGGGGTAGTATCCCATGATGTGGTAATTGATCTGCTTGGCCGCCGTCGCCGCGATCTCGTTGCCGCTCTGGACGACCTTCGTCTGGGCGGGACGACCGCCCGCCGCCTTCGCCGTCTGGGCCATACCCGTCTCCTTATTTC
>CAZTFC010000043.1:0-21445 GCA_964612075.1 uncultured bacterium | reverse complement strand
GGATGTGGAACATGCCGAACACCTCGCCGGACGGGAGGAACCCCGGGCTGCCGGAAGGGTCCCCGTAAAGGGAGGAATCCGTCTCGTACCGGATTTCGGCATGGCCGTCCGTGCCGGTCGCGCTCACGAAGGAGGAGATGTCCGCCCCCTGGAACAGCTCGATGAGCGACACGGCGGAAGAGGGCGGCCGATCGACCGACACTCTCGGGAATCCCGCGGTCCCGCAATGCGTCCCGACCGGGACGGGGGCATCGAGCAGCCGGAGACAGGCGGTGGAGCGGGGGGCTGCGATGCGGAGCAGCGCCAGGTCCTTCCGGGCGTTCGCGGCCAGGACGGATACCGGCTCCGGCTTCTTCCCGATATCGGGGGCCCGGATCACCCGCAATCCCTCGTAAGGAGGAGCTCCGGGTTTCGAATCGTCGCGCAGGCAGCGGGCGGCGGTCACGAGCAGACCCGGCGCCACCATGAATGCCGTGCCGATCGACGGGGTGATGGCGTTCGCCTCAAGGGGGGACGAGGACAGGACCGCGTAGATCGCCTCCCGGTTCTCCGCCAGCGCTTTCTCGAACATGTGGACTCCTTCCGGAGTGATTCGGGGGGATTATTCTCTTACCTGGATGTCAATCCTGTCAAGCGGTTCCGGTTCTTTGGTAGTATTGAAACAAGCGCTACGGGCAGCGCGTCCGGGGAGGTCCTTCATGCCCTTCAACGTCTTCATCACCGGGACCGCCGGCTTCATCGGGTCCCATGTCGCGGAAGCCCTGCTTTCCCGGGGCGATCGGGTCTTCGGCCTCGACAACTTCGACCCGTTCTACGACCGCGCGATCAAGGAAGAGAACCTTTCCCTCCTGCGGGAACGGCCGGGTTTCTCCTTCGTGGAGGGGGACATCCGGGACGCGGAAGCGCTCGCCCGCTGGGGGCCCGGGATACGCCCCGACGCCGTTGTCCACCTGGCGGCGAAGGCGGGCGTCCGCCCCTCGGTGGCGGACCCCGCGGGGTATGCGGACGTCAACGTCAACGGGACGATCCGGGTCCTCGAATGGGCGCGCGGGCGCGGGGCGCCGAAGGTGCTGTTCGCCTCCTCCTCGTCGGTCTACGGCGGCAACACCAAGGTTCCCTTTTCCGAGGAAGACTTCGTGGACCACCCCGTGAGCCCTTACGCGGCGACGAAGAAGGCGGGGGAGCTCCTTTGCCACACATGGTGCCACCTGTACGGCATGAACGTGGCCGCCCTGCGGTTCTTCACGGTCTACGGGCCGCGCCAGCGCCCGGAGATGGCGATCCACAAGTTCACGCGCCGGATCCTCGAGGGGAAGGAGATCGAGATCTACGGGGACGGGTCGTCCCGCCGCGACTATACCTTCATCGACGACATCGTCTCCGGGGTGCTCGGCGCCCTGAACTCCCCGCCGGGGTATCGCGTGTACAACCTGGGGGAATCCGCGACCATCTCCCTTTCCGACCTTGTCTCCCTGCTGGAGAAGGCGTGCGGCCGCCCCGCGCTGCGCCGTTCCGTCCCGTTCCAGCCGGGGGACGTCCCGGTGACCTACGCGGACATCTCGCGCGCGAGGGCCGAGATCGGGTACGATCCGCGCACCCCGATCGAGAAAGGCATCGTGCGTTTCGTCGAATGGTATCGGCGTCGGTAAACCCTTTAAGGCAACCCGGGAGAAGGGGGGACCCAATGAAGGTGACGCTGTCGGTTATCAAGGCGGACATCGGTTCCATCGGCGGCCACATCCGGCCGAGCGCGAAGCTGGTCGAGACGGTCGGGAAGATCGTCGCGGAGGAGGGGAAAGGCCTCCTCATCGATTCCTACATCGGGTTCACCGGCGACGACATCGCCATACTGATGTCCCACACGGGCGGAACGGGGAACGACAAGGTCCACAAGCTCGCCTGGGACGCTTTCCTCGGGGGCACCGCGACGGCGAAGGCGCAGGGGCTATACGGCGCCGGGCAGGACCTGCTGAAGGACGCCTTCTCCGGAAACGTGAAGGGCATGGGGCCCGCGGTGGCGGAGATGGAGTTCGACGAGCGCCCCAGCGAGCCGTTCCTTCTCTTCGCGGCGGACAAGACCGACCCGGGGGCGTACAACCTTCCCTGCTACCTGGCGTTCGCCGATCCCATGGTCTCCTCCGGGCTGATCCTCTCGCCGAAGGTCGGGAAAGGGTTCACTTTCCGGATCATGGACGTAATGAACACGGAAGGGGACCGGGTGATCGACCTGAACGCCCCGGAGGACCTCTACGACATCGCGGCGCTCCTGCGCGACCAGGAACGGTTCGTCGTCGAGTCCATCCGGTCGCGCGCCACGGGCGAGATCGCCGCGGCGGTGAGCACCACGCGGCTGCACAACATCGCGGGAAAATACACCGGGAAGGACGACCCGGTGATGCTCGCGCGGACCCAGGGGAACTTCCCGGCGACGGGGGAGGTGCTCGCGCCATACAGCATCGGCCACTTCGTCGCGGGGTTCATGCGCGGCAGCCACAACGGGTCGCTGATGCCCGTCCCGAAGAACACGGGCACGTCCTTCTTCGACGGCCCGCCGATCGTGTCCTGCCTCGCGTTTTCCATGAAGGAGGGGTGGTTCACGGAGCCGGCCGACACCTTCGCCCACCCGTACTGGGACTACGTCCGCGCGAAAACTTCCGCCAAGTCCGAGGAGCTGCGCAGGCAGGGGTTCTTCGGCCCGGCGATGCTGCCGTACAGCGAGCTGGAATACGGCGGGATCGTGGAGCGGTTGAAGGACATGGACCGCAGGTTCCGCATTCTGGGGGGAAAGTAGACAGGAGGCGACATGCGAGGCGGGATCCGTTTCCGGTTCGATTTTTCGCTGGTGGGGGAGAGCAACCTGTCCGGGGGGGAAGGGATCTCCGCGGCCGACTTCCGTTGCGCGATGGAGCAGGTCGACCGGGCGGTGGAGGCCCTCGAGGCGAAGCGCCTGCGGGGGGAGATCGGATTCCCCGACCTGCCGTTCCTCGCGCCCGAGGCGCGGGCGATCGCGCGGGACGCGAAGGCGCTCATGAAGAAGTACACCCATCTCCTGGTGCTCGGGATCGGCGGCTCGGCGCTTGGGACCCGGGCGGTGCACGAGGCCGTCGGGGGGGCGGCGGCGAGACGGGGCCTCGCGCTCTCCGTGGCCGACAACGTGGACCCCGACGCCTTCTTCCCGCTGATCGAGGCGCACCCGATGAAGAAGACGCTCGTCGTCGCGATCAGCAAGTCGGGCGGTACCGCCGAGACCAACGCCCAGCTCTCCATCGCGATCGCCGCCCTCAAAAAAGCCGTCGGGAAGCGCTGGAAGGAGCAGCTGATCCTCGTCACCGACCCGGAGAAAGGCGTCTTCCGCCGGATGGCGGAGGCGGAGGGGTTGCGCAGCTACGCCGTTCCGCCGAACGTCGGGGGGCGCTTCTCCGTCCTGACCCCGGTGGGGCTCCTTCCCCTTTCCGCCGCCGGGGTGCGCATCGGGGCCCTCCTCGACGGCGCCGCGCAGATGGAGTCCGTCTTCCGCCACACGAAGGGGACCGACAACCCCGTGCGGTTCGCCGCCGCCGTCTACGCGCACTACCTCTACCAGGTCCCGAAGCCGGTGCAGGTATGGTTCACCTACGGCGCCGGGCTGGACCGGGTCGCGGAGTGGTGGCAGCAGCTGTGGGGAGAGAGCCTGGGAAAGAAGCGCGCCTGCGGCAGCCCGGTCGGGCAGACGCCCGCCCGCGCGCTGGGCGTCACCGACCAGCATTCCCAGGTGCAGCTGTACCAGGACGGCCCGGCGGACAAGGTGTTCACCTTCGTCCGCTGGACGGCGGGACGGGATAAGGGGATCGTTCCCAGGGCGGGGTTCGCCCCCGACATGGCGATGCTCGGCGGGCGCCCCCTGCGCGATCTCTTCGACGCGGAGTTCGAGGGGACGATCGGCGCCCTGTGGGCCGCCGGCCGCCCCATCGTGCGGATGGAGATCGGCGCGAGGGACGAGGAGCACGTCGGCGCCTTCCTCCATTTCTGGGAATGGGTGACGGCCATCGTGGGGGAGTGCGCGGGCATCGATCCGTTCGACCAGCCCGGGGTCGAGGAAGGGAAGAGGATCGCCAGGGCGTTGATGGGGGAACGCGGGTCCGAGGAGCGCCGCGCGGAGTTCGAACGCCGGATCGCCGGCATCCGGAGGGCGGAGATCCGGATCGGGGAGGACCTCCCGGCGCGCAAGGGGAGGAGGTAGTTGCCCGGTCGGATCCGGTCCCTGCCGGATGAGGTGGTCAACCGGATCGCCGCGGGGGAAGTGGTCGAGCGCCCCGCCTCGGTCCTCAAGGAACTCCTGGAGAACGCGGTCGACTCCGGGGCGACGAGCGTCGAGGCGGAGGTGACCGGGCCGTTCCCGTTCACCTTGAGGGTGACCGACGACGGCTGCGGCATGACGCCGGAGGAGGCCGGGCTCGCCCTGCGTCGGCACACCACGAGCAAGATCGCGTCGGCCGACGACCTCGAGCGAATCGGCAGCTTCGGTTTCCGGGGCGAGGCGCTGCCGTCGATCGCCTCGGTATCGCGCGTTTCCCTGGTCACCAGGCCGCCGGATAGGGATGCGGCCGCGGAGCTGTCGTCGGAGAACGGCGAGCTGCGTTCGATCCGCGAGGCGGGGGCCCCCAAGGGGACGACCGTCACCGTTTCCGGCCTGTTCGAAAACGTCCCCGCCCGCCGGAAGTTCCTGAAGAGCGAGCGGACCGAGACGGCCCACCTCCGCGACGTTTTCCACGGCGTGGCGATCCCCGGGGAGGGGATCGCTTTCCGGTACACCGACCCCGGCGTGACCGTCTTCTACGAAAGCCGGGAGTCCGCCCTCGACCGGGCGCGCAGGCACGCGGGGGACGACGCGCAATACCTCGTGCCCATCGACCGGTCCTCGGCCTTCTTCCGCGTCTTCGGGTGGGCGGGGCTTCCCCAGGTCTCGCGCGCGGGCGCGTCGGGCCTCTGGTTTTTCGTCAACGGACGGCGGTTCCGCGACCGGGGCCTCTACGCGGCGGTGCGGGAGGCCTACCGCGGAATCCTGCCGGCGGACCGCCTCCCCACGGTTTACCTCTTCATCACCTGCGCCCCCGGCGAGGTGGACGTCAACGTGCACCCGGCGAAGACCGAGGTCCGGTTCCGGTATCCGAGGGACCTGAACGAATTGGTCCGCCACGCGATCGGGCTGGCGCTCGGCGAGCCCGCGGCGGGGTCGGAGCCCCCCGGTTTCCCGCACCCGCCCGCCTGGAGGGGGGGCGACGTCCCCGGATCGTCCGGCGGCCCGCGGGGGAGGACGCCGGAAGCGCTTTTCCGCGGAGAGGGCTGGGCGCCGCCGTCGTCGCCGACGCTGCCGTTCCCTTCGGCCGAAGGGAGGGCGGAGGACGCGGGCGAGCGGTTCTTTTCCTCTTTGAGGCCGGTCGGGCAGGTGCTGGGGACGTTCCTCGTGTGCGAGGGGGAGGGCGCGATGATCCTGGTGGACCAGCATGCGGCGGACGAGCGGATCGTCTTTTCCCGGCTGAAGGACCGGTACCTGGGACGGAGCGCCCCCGTGCAGGGGTGGCTCCAGCCGGTGGAGGTCGCGCTTCCCGGCGTTCTCGAAGGCGAGCGGGAAGTCGTGGCGTCGTTCCTGGAGCGGGCGGGGTTCGTTTTCGATACGCCGGAGGAGGGGAGGATCCGGATCACCGGCGGGCCCGCCGTGCTGTCCCGGTTCGACGCGAGGGGGTGGTGGGAGGGGCTGTGCGAGTCGCTCCGCGCGCAGGAAACCGGCCCCAAGGACATCTTCGACGCGGACCGGGAGCTCTGGCGGATGGCGTGCCACTCGTCCATACGCGGCGGCGACCCGGTCGGCCCCGAGAGGGCGCGGCGGCTCCTCTCGGAGCTCGACGAAGCGGTGGCCGCCCATAGCTGCCCCCACGGCCGGCCCGTGTGGGTCCGCATCGAACGCGCCCGGCTCGACGCCATGTTCCATCGAACGGGATGACGGCACCCCGGATCATCGTACTCTCCGGGCCCACCGCTTCCGGGAAGTCGGACCTCGCCATGGCGCTGGCGCGGGCCTTCCCCGCGGAGATCGTCAACGCCGATTCCATGCAGGTGTACCGTTACCTCGACATCGGGACCGCGAAGCCCTCGCCCGGGGAGCGCGCGGAAATCCCGCATCACCTGATCGACGTGGCGGATCCCGACGAGCCGTACAACGCGGGGCGGTATGTCGCCGACGCGGACAGCGCCATCTCGGGAATCCTCTCGCGCGGGAAGGTGCCGCTGGTCGTCGGGGGGACGGGGATGTACATCCGGGCGCTGCTTCGGGGGCTCGACCCGGCGCCTTCCGACCCGGCCGTCCGCGCGGAACTGGATCGGCGGTGGGCGGAGGAGGGCGGCGCCGCGCTGCACGCCGAGCTGGCCCGCGTCGACCCGGAAACCGCGGCGAGGGTCCACCCTTCCGACCGGCTCCGGGTCGTGCGCGCCCTCGAGATCGCCAGGGTCGCCGGGATCCCCGCCGGCAGGTCGCGTTCCGCCTGGGCCGCCGCCCCGGGAAGGTACCTGCCGCTCTTTCTCGCTTTGTGGCCCGGGCGGGGGGAGTTATACCGCCGGATCGACGAGCGAACGGAGGGGATGTTCCGCGAAGGGCTGGTGAACGAGGTTCGGCGGCTTCTCAACATGGGATACGGGCGGGAACTGAAGCCCATGGGCGGCCTGGGGTACAGGCAGGCGGTCGCCCACCTTTTGGACGGCATTCCCCTGGCCGAAGCGGTCGAATCCACGAAGAGGGACACGCGGCGGTACGCCAAGCGGCAGCTCACGTGGCTCGCCGCCGAGCCCGGCCTGGTGCGGGTCGATCCGGCAGGGGGCGCGGACGAGGTTTCCCGCAGGGTCAATATGTTCTTGTCGCCGCCGTAAATCAGAATAAAATATAGGTTTACGCCACAACAGGAGCGCCGGATGATCCTCCAATACCTCGATTTCGAGCGTCCGATCGTCGACCTGGAAAATCGTCTCGACCAGCTTCAGCGGATGGACGACGGAACCGACAAGAGCGTCAGGGAAGAGGCCGCGAAACTGGAGAAGAAGATCGGGAAGATCCGCAAGGAGGTCTTCTCGAACCTCACGCGGTGGCAGATCACCCAGCTGGCCCGCCACCCGAACCGGCCGTACATGTCCGACTATATCAACCTCATCTTCAGGAATTTCATGGAAATCCATGGGGATCGGGCGTTTCGCGACGATCCGTCCCTGGTCTGCGGCTTCGCCGAGCTCGAGGGGCACCGGGCGCTGCTGATCGGACACCAGAAGGGGCGCAACACCAACGAGAAGATCCAGCGGAACTTCGGCATGGCGAACCCCGAAGGGTACCGCAAGGCGCTGCGCGTCATGAGGCTGGCGGAGAAGTTCTCCCTCCCCGTCATCACGTTCATCGACACCCCCGGCGCGTTTCCCGGGATCGGCGCGGAGGAGCGGGGCCAGTCCGAGGCGATCGCGAGGAACCTGTTCGAGATGTCCCACCTGAAAATCCCCATCGTAGTGGCGGTCACGGGCGAAGGGGGCAGCGGGGGGGCGCTGGCCCTGGGGGTCGGCGACGAGATCCTGATGATGGAGTACTCCGTCTACTCGGTCATCTCCCCGGAGGGGTGCGCATCGATCCTCTGGCGCGACACCGCCAAGGCGGAAGTTGCCGCGGAGATGATGAAGATCACCGCCCAGGATCTGAAGAAGTTCGGGTTGATCGACCGGATCGTCCCCGAGCCGACGGGAGGCGCCCACCGGGACCACAAGGCCGCCGCGGAGTCGCTGAAAGGCGCGCTTCTCGAGTCGCTCGAGCCGCTGCTTTCCATGCCGGTCCAGAAGCTTCTCGAACGCCGCTACAGGAAGTTCCGGGAAATGGGCGCGCTCAAGAAGAGGTCCGGCGGGTGACCGGGGACCGCCTGAAGGAGCTGCGCGCGGAGATCGACGCGATCGACGACGAGATCCTCGCGCTGCTGAACCGCCGGGCGAAGGCGGCGCTTGAGGTCGGCGCGATCAAGGGCGAGCTCGGCATGCGGTTCTACGTCCCCGAGCGGGAGGCGGAGATCATCCGGAGGCTTTCCTCCGCCAACCCGGGCCCTTTCCCGAACGAAGGGCTCAAGGCCATCTACCGCGAAGTCATCTCCGCCTCCCTTTCGCTGGAAAAGCCGCTGTCCGTCGCGTTCCTGGGGCCCCGCGCCACCTTCACGCACCTGGCGTGCCTCAAGCATTTCGGGGAAAGCGCCCTCTACATCCCCCAGATCAACGTGTCCGAGGTGTTCGACGCGGTGGAGCGGAACACGGCCGAGTACGGCGTGGTCCCCATAGAGAACTCGAGCGAGGGGATCGTCAGCAACACCCTCGACATGTTCGTGGACAACAACCTGCTGATCTGCGGGGAGATCCTCGTCGAGGTCGACCAGGACCTGCTTTCCGTCACCGGCGACATCGACCACGTGAGGAAGGTCTACTCCCACCCCCACGCCATCGCCCAGTGCCGGGCGTTCCTGGAGCGGAACCTGCGCGAGGCACCCGTTTTCGACGTGGAGAGCACGTCGCGCGCCGCGGAGCTGGCCGCGGACGACCCGTCGGCGGCGGCCATCGCGGGCGAGGCCGCGGCGAAGATCTACGGGCTGAAGACCGTCCGGAAGCGGATCCAGGACAACACGAACAACTTCACCCGCTTCATCATCCTCGGGAAGCAGCCCGCGGCGCGGACCGGGAACGACAAGACCTCGATCCTCTTCTCGGCCCGCGACGAGGTCGGGGCGCTGCACCTCATGCTGGAGCCGTTCGCCAAGTACAACGTGAACCTGACGAAGATCGAGTCCCGGCCGGTCAAGAAGAAGGCGTGGGAATACCTGTTCTTCCTGGACATGACGGGGCACATCTCCGACGATGCCGTCGCCGGCGCCGTCAACGATCTCAAGATGCGCGCCCAGTTCATAAAGATCCTGGGGTCCTATCCCAGGGCGACTTGAGAAGGAGCGAAAAGGATGATCATCGTTTTGCGCGCCGGCGCGACGGAAGGGGACGTCCGGCAGGTCGAGGAGACGCTTCGCGTCAAGGGCCTGAGCGCCCACATCTCGCGCGGCGTGGAGCGCACCATCATCGGGGCGATCGGGGACGAGCGGAAGCTCGACCCGGAGCTTTTCGAGGGCCTTCCGGCCGTCGAGAAGGTGCTCCGGATCCTGTCGCCCTTCAAGCTCGTCAGCCGGGAGTTCCAGAAGGAAGACACCGTCATCGACGTGAGCGGCCGGAAGATCGGCGGCAGGGCGATCGCCCTCTTCGCGGGCCCCTGCTCCGTCGAGGGGAAGGAGATGATGGTGGACATCGGCGGGAGCGTCGCGGCCTGCGGGGCCACGTTCCTGCGCGGCGGCGCGTTCAAGCCGCGCACTTCGCCGTACGCCTTCCAGGGGCTCGGTGAGGAGGGGCTGAAGCACCTGGCGGAGGCGAGGGAGCGGACCGGCCTCCCCGTCGCTACGGAGCTGATGGACCCCCGCGACCTCGACCTGGTGGCCCGCTACGCGGACATCATCCAGATCGGCGCTCGGAACATGCAGAACTTCCGCCTGCTGACGGAGGTCGGCAGGCTCGACAAGCCCGTGATCCTCAAGCGCGGGATGAGCGCGACGATCCAGGAGCTCCTGATGTCGGCGGAGTACATCGCCTCGGAAGGGAACCGGAAGATCGTCCTGTGCGAACGCGGCATCCGGACGTACGAGACGGCCACGAGGAACACGTTCGACGTCTCCGCGTTCCCGGTGCTGAAAAGCCTGACCCACCTCCCCGTGATCGCCGACCCGAGCCACGCGGCCGGAAAGGCGTCCCTCGTGGAGCCGCTGGCCGCCGCGGCCATCGCCGCCGGGGCGGACGGCCTGATGATCGAGGTGCACGACCGGCCCGAGAAGGCGCTCTCCGACGGGCCGCAGTCGCTTCGGCCGGAGGCGTTCGGGAAGATGATCGACCGGCTTCGGAAGGTGGCCGAGGCCGTGGGGAGGACCCTGTAGCGCCGTGCCGCGCCGACGGCTGGGAATCCTCGGCCTGGGGCTGATCGGCGGCTCCCTGGCCCTTGCCCTTTCCGGGAAGCGGGGAGCCCCTGAGGTGTGGGGGCACGACCGGGACCCGGCACAGGTGCGGCTTGCGCTCGCCGCGGGCGCGATCGACCGGGGCTGCACGCTGGACGAGCTCGCCGGGTGCGACATGGTGGTCGTGTGCATCCCCGTCCGGGCATCCCTCTCCGCGATCCGGACCCTCGGAGGGCGGATGCGCGCGGGGTCGATCCTGACGGACGCCGGAAGCGTCAAGGCCGACGTCGTCCGGGAAGGGGAGCGCTTCTCGGGCAAGGGGGTCTCCTTCGTCGGCGGGCATCCCATTGCGGGGACCGAGAGGTCTGGGTTCGCCGCCGCCGACCGGTCCCTCTTCCGGGGGCGGTCCTTCATCGCGACTCCCACCCGCAGGACGGGCGAGGAGGCCCTCCGGCGGGTGGAGCGGCTCTGGCGGCTCGCCGGCTCGAAGGTCGCTTTGCGGATGGACCCGAAGACCCACGACCGCGTCTTCGCCTACGTTTCCCATCTGCCCCACGTGGTGGCGTACGCGCTGGTGCATTCCGTGGCGACCCTTCCATCCCGCGTCCCCCTGGGATACTCGGCGGGGGGGTTCCGCGACTTCACCCGGATCGCGTCGAGCAACCCGGAGATGTGGAAGGACATCGTCCTGCAGAACCGGGTCGAGATCCTGCGCGCCGTGGAGCACTACCGGCGGAACCTCGACCTCCTCTCCCGGCGCATCGCCGCTTCCGACGCGGCGGGACTGCGGGAATATTTCGCGCGGGCGAAGAAGACCCGTGACGGTCTGGAGGTCAGTTGAGCCCGCGCCCGGCGTTCCGCGGAGAGATCGCCGTTCCAGGCGACAAGTCGATCAGCCACCGGGCGGTTTTGTTGGCCGCCCTGTCCGACGGGGGGAGCCGGGTGCGCGGCTTTCTCGACGCGGAGGACACCAACCGCACGGTCGGGATGATGCGGGCCCTCGGCGTCGCGGTCGAGAGGGTGTCCCCGACGGAGCTGCTCATCGCCGGGGTGGGCCTGAAAGGGCTCTCGGAGCCCTCCGACGTGATCGACGCGGGAAATTCCGGCACCACGATCCGAATCGGAAGCGGTCTCCTCGCGGCGCAGCCGTTCCTGACCGTGATCACGGGGGACCCCTACCTGCGCCGCCGCCCCATGGCCCGCGTGATCCGCCCCCTGACGCTGATGGGCGCCTCGATCCGGGGCAGGGAAGGGGACCGGTTTCCGCCTCTCTGCGTGCGGGGCGGGACGCTCAAGGGGATCCGCTACGAGATGCCGGTGGCGTCCGCTCAGGTCAAGTCGGCCCTGCTGCTGGCGGGGCTGTACGCCGATTCCCCCGTGACGGTCGTCGAGCCGCTGCCGACCCGGGACCACACGGAACGGATGCTGTCCGCGATGGGTGCGACGCTTTCCCGGGAAGGGGCTTCGATCACGGTGGCCCCCGCGGCCCGGCTCGATCCCGTGGACCGGGTCGTGCCCGGGGACGTCTCCTCCTCCGCCTTCTTCCTCGTGCTCGCCGCCGCCGCGCCCGGTTCCGAGCTCGTGGCCCGGAACGTCGGGGTCAATCCGTTCCGCACGGGGGCGGTGGACGTGCTGCGGCGCATGGGGGCGGAGATCCTTTTCGAGAACGAGCGCCTGGAATGCGGCGAGCCGGTCGCCGACATCGTCGTCCGAGGAAGGGGGCTGAAAGGCGTGCGGATCGCCCCGGAAGAGGTCCCGGGGCTGATCGACGAGGTGCCGATCCTCTGCGTCGCGGCGGCGTTCGCCGAAGGCCGCACGGAGATCCGGGGGGCCGGGGAGCTCCGGGTGAAGGAGTCGGACCGCATCGGCGCGATGGCGGCGAGCCTTTCCGCCCTGGGGGTTTCCTGCGGGGAGTACCCGGACGGGATCTGGGTGGAAGGTCCGACACGGATCCGCGGGGGGGTCACGTGCGAAAGCCGGGGCGACCACAGGATCGCGATGTCGATGCTGGTTCTCGGCAAGGCGGCCGGCAGCGACGTCCGGGTCGACGACACGGCGTGCATCGACACCTCCTTTCCCGGCTTCCTGGCGATGCTCGAGAGGCTGTCCGGATGAGGGCGCGCCCGGTGGTCACGATCGACGGCCCTTCCGGTGCGGGGAAAACCACCGTCTCGAAGAGGCTGGCGGAGAAGGCGGGGTTCGTCCGCATCGACACGGGGGCGATGTACCGGGCGTGCGCCCTGGCCGCGCGGCGGGCCGGGATCCCCTGGAGCGACGCGGACCGGCTCGGGGAACTGGCCCGCCGGATGGAGCTGTCCTTCCGGGACGCGTCCGGCGCCGCGGGGGTCTTCCTCGCGGGCGAGGACGTGGCGGAGGCGATCCGCACCTCCGAGATGAGCATGGGGGCGTCGGACGTTTCGGCCCACCTGCCGGTGCGCGAGGCGCTGGTGGCGAAGCAGCAGGAGATGGCCCGGGACGGGGGGGTCGTCCTCGAGGGGCGGGACACGGGAACGGTCGTCTTCCCCGGCGCGGAGGCGAAGTTCTTCCTCGACGCGGCGGCCGCGGTCCGGGCCCTGCGGCGGTACCGGGAGCTGGCCCCTGGCCAGGGGCAGCCGTTCGAGCGGGTCCTGAAAGATGTCCTGCGCCGGGACGTGCAGGACTGCACCCGGGAGCATTCCCCGCTGAAGATGGCGGAAGGGGCCGTCTACATCGATTCGACGATCCTGTCGGTCGAGGAGGTTGTCGGGATCATGATGAAAAGCCTCCGGGGGGCGGCGCGGTGAAGCGGATCCTCATCGCGCGGAGCGCGGGCTTCTGCTTCGGCGTCAAGCGGGCCATCTCCATCGCCGACGAGACGGCGGGCAGGGGCGGGGGGGACAGGGGGGAGCCGATCCACTCGCTGGGGCCCATCATCCACAACCCCCAGGCGGTGGAGCGCCTCGAGAAGAAAGGGATCCGCGTCGTCGGGAGCGTGGACGAGATCACCTGCGGGAAGGCGATCATCCGGTCCCACGGGGTGACCCGCTCCGACCGGGCCGCGCTCGAAAAGAAGAGGATCTCCATCATCGACGCCACGTGCCCGTTCGTCACGAAGGCGCAGGACCACGCACGGATGCTGAGCCGGGAGGGATACGCCGTGGTGGTCGTCGGGGACCCGAACCATCCCGAGGTGAAGAGCATCATCAGCTACATCGAGGAAGGGGTGCCGGTCTGCACCTCGTTGGACGAGATCGGGCGCGCCAAGGGGGTCCGCAAGGCGGGCGTGGTCGCCCAGACGACCCAGTCTTTCGACAACCTGATGGCGTTCGTCGCCGAGTCGATGAGGCGATTCGCGGAGGTCCGGGTCTTCAACACCATCTGCAACGCCACCACGCTGCGGCAGGAGGAGTCGACGGGATTGGCCGGGAAGGCGGACGCGATGTTCGTGCTCGGGGGGTACAACAGCGCGAACACGCGGCGCCTGGCGGAGATATGCGCGGCCATCAACCCACGGACCTACCATATCGAGACGGAGGAAGAGGTGACCCGTTCGATGGTCGAGGGGGCGTCCGTGGTGGGCGTGACCGCCGGGGCGTCCACCCCGCAGTGGATCATCGACGACCTCGTGGAGCGGCTGAAAGCTCTTTGGGGGGGGGAGGAAATCGAGGTATCCTTTTACCGATAAAGGGTTACGGTGTATTATAGAGGTTTCGACAACAACCACAGGAGCCCGGCATGGAAGACAAAAACAACAATGTAGACCTCCCGGAAGAGACGGACGCGGATTCCCTGGCAGGCGGGGCGTCGGCGGGGGAGGAGGATTTCGCCAGGATGTTCGCCGCCAGCCTCGAGAGCACCGAGGAGGGCCAGGTCATACACGGCAAGGTCATCAAGGTGCTGAAGGAGTACGTCGCCGTCGACATCAACAAGAAGTCGGAAGGGATGCTCCCGCTGGAAGACCTCACGGACGAGGAGCGGGCCTCCCTCGCGCCCGGGCTCCCGATCGAGGTGATGACGGAAGGCTACGACCAGTCGCAGGGGTTCATCCGGCTTTCCCGCTCCAAGGTCGTCAAGATCCGCGTGTGGGACGACCTGCAGAAGATGTTCGACGAGGGGCAGCCCGTCGAGGGCGCCATCGTGGCGAAGGTCAAGGGCGGGTACACCGTGGACATCGGCGTAAAGGCGTTCCTCCCCGGGAGCCAGGTCGACCTGCGGCCGGTGCGGGACAACGACCCGGTCATCGGCATCCAGGGCAAGTTCAAGATCCTCAAGTTCTCCCGCAAGAAGGCGAACGTGGTGGTTTCCCGCAGGGCGTATCTCGAGGAGGAGCGGGACGTCCTCCGCAAGGGGATCCTCGACCACGTCCAGGAGGGCGACACGATCGAGGCCCGCGTCAAGAACATCACCGACTACGGCGTCTTCATGGACCTCGGGGGTCTCGACGGCCTGATGCACGTCACGGACATGAGCTACGGCAAGGTCTCGCACCCGGGCGACCTGTGCAAGGTGGGAGACCTCCTCAAGGTGAAGGTCATCCGCTTCGACCGCGAGCGCGGGAGGATCTCCCTGGGGCTGAAGCAGACCAAGGCGGACCCCTGGGTCGACCTCGAGGTACGCTACAAGCCGGGGATGCGCGTGAAGGGCAAGGTCACCAACACGACCAAGTACGGCGCGTTCATCGAGATCGAGGAGGGCGTGGAGGGCCTTCTCCACATCTCCGAGATGTCCTGGAGCAAGAGGCTGAAAGACCCCTCCGAGATCATGAAGACGGGAGAGCAGGTCGAGGTGGTCATCCTGAAGGTCGACAAGGCCAACAAGAAGATCTCGCTGGGCTACAAGCAGGTCCTCGCCAACCCGTGGGACGAGCTGAAGAGCCGCCATCCCGAGGGCTCCGTCGTGGAGGGCGTGGTCAAGAACGTGGCCGACTTCGGCGTCTTCGTCGACATCGGCGAGGAGATCGACGGCCTGGTGCACGTCTCCGACCTTTCCTGGAACACGAGGATCAAGAACCCCGGCGAGCTGTACAAGAAGGGCGACCGCGTCCAGGCGAAGGTCCTGAAGGTCGATCCCGAAGCCCAGAAGTTCTCCCTCGGGATCAAGCACCTGATGGAAGACCCGTGGGCGGGGATCGAGAAGCGGTTCCGGAAGGGGGACCTGGTGACCGGCAAGGTGACCCGCGTGGCCGATTTCGGAGCGTTCGTCGAGATCGCCGAAGGCATCGAGGGGCTGGTCCACGTCTCCGAGATCTCCCGTGAAAAGGTCGAAAGCCCCGCCGCGGTCCTCAAGGCGGGGGACGAGGTCGGCGCGGTGGTTCTCGGCGTCGACCGGGCGAACAAGAAGGTGTCGCTGAGCATCCGCGGGTACCAGGACGCGCTCGAGCGGAAGGACACGGAATCGTACCTGGAGAAACAGCCCGACGGACACGGCGAGAACATCGGGGCCCTCGGCGAGGCGCTCCTCGCGAAGATGAAATCCAACGGGGAGCAGGGGGGCTGACCTCGGATGGAGGAAGGCGTTCCCGGGAAAAAGCCGAAAGCCCGCAGGCCGTTCCTGCGCGGGTGCCTGATCATGGTGCTGGTGCTCGCGGGTTTCTTCCTGCTCCTTCTGGGGATCTCCCGGCTGGGGGGGCTTTCCTTCTCGATGACCGGCAAGGTCGCGGTCATCCCGGTATCGGGGATGATCTCCGATTCGGAAACCGTCATCGAGCAGCTCAAGAAGTTCGGCTCGGACAACGCGGTGAAGGCGGTCGTCCTGCGGATCAACTCTCCCGGAGGGGGCGTGGCGCCCTCCCAGGAGATCTACGAAGAGGTCCGCAAGCTCGACGCGAAGAAGCCGGTCCTGACCAGCATGGGGACCATCGCGGCGTCCGGGGGGTACTACATCGCGGCGGCGACGCGGAAGGTGTACGCCAACCCCGGGACGATGACCGGGTCCATCGGGGTCGTCATGCCGTTCGTGAGCTTCAAGGACCTGGTCGACAAGATCGGGCTGAAGGGGATGGCCGTGAAAAGCGGCGAGTTCAAGGACATCGGGTCTCCCCTTCGCGAGATGACCCCGGAGGACCGGCAGGTCCTGCAGTCCGTGGTGGACAACGTGCACATGCAGTTCGTCGACGCCGTGGCCGCTGGGCGGAAGATGCCGCGGGAGGACGTGTTGAAGATCGCCGACGGCCGCATCCTCACGGGGCAGCAGGCCAAGGCGCTGGGGCTGGTGGACGCGCTCGGGAACCTGGAGGACACCGTGGCCGAGGCGGGGAGGATGGGCGGGATCCCCGGGGAGCCGAAAGTCGTCACGCCGCCGAAGAGGAAGATCTCGCTGCTCGACATCCTCAGGGAAGAGATGCGATCCATGATCGACGGCAAGATGGGCGGAGATACGCTTCACTTGAATTAATCTGCCGATGACGGGGAGGGGACCATGGGCATGACCAAGAGCGACCTGGTGGAGAAGCTTTCCGAGTCGTTGACCAATCTCACCAAGAAGGAATGCGAGGTCATCGTGGACACCGTGTTCCACAACATGAAGGACGCCCTCCAGCGGGGGGAGAAGATCGAGATCCGCGGCTTCGGGAGCTTCACCGTGCGCGTCCGCAGGGCGAAGGAGGGGCGCAACCCCAAGACGGGCGAGAAGGTGTCCATCCCCGAGAAGCGGATCCCGTTTTTCAAGGTCGGCAAGGAACTCCGGGAAATGGTCAACGGGTAGACTCCCGGGATGAACCGCGTGTTCTCCCCCTGGCGGGGCGAATACATCCGGCAGGCGTTCGGGGGCGGCGGCGGGGAGAAGAGATGCGTCTTCTGCGCCGGGGAGGCCGACATGGCCGACCCGGAGCGCCTCCTTCTGGGGGTCTACCCCCACTCCGTCGCCCTCCTGAACCGGTACCCTTACAACAACGGTCACGTGCTGGTCGCCCCCCGCAGGCACGTGTCCGACCTGTGCGACCTCCCGCCGGAAGAGCTGCGGGAGCTGTTTTCGCTCGTCGCCCTCGGGATCCGGGCGCTTCGGGAAACCTACGGCGCCGAGGGGATGAACGTGGGGATGAACCTGGGAAAGGTGGCGGGCGCGGGGATCGCCGACCATCTCCACGTCCACCTGGTCCCCCGGTGGGGGGGGGACACGAACTTCATGACGTCGGTCCACGATACGCGCGTCCTTCCCGAGTCGCTGCTGGAGACCCGAGAGCGCCTGTCCCCCGCGTTCGGCACCCTCCGGCCCTGAAGACCCCCGTTTCACGGGCGAAAAGCCGATGACCCTCCAGTTGACCCCCGCGATGCGGCAATACGTGGAGATCAAGTCGCGGTTCCGCGACTGCATCCTTTTCTTCCGGATGGGCGACTTCTACGAGATGTTCTTCGAGGACGCCATCCGGGCCTCCCGCCTTCTGGACATCGCCCTGACCTCGAGGGACAAGGACTCGAACATCCCCATGTGCGGGGTGCCGCATCACGCGCGCAACGCCTACCTCTCGAAGCTGATCCGGCAGGGGTGCAAGGTGGCGGTCTGCGAGCAGATCGAGGAGCCGGGGCAGAAGGGGATCTTCCGGCGCGAGGTGACCGAGGTGGTCACGCCGGGTCTCGTGTTCCAAGAGGAGTGCCTCGACGCCCGGGGGAACAACTACCTGGCGGCGGTGCGCTTCGCCGCGCCCTTCGCGTACGCCGCGCTCGACGCGACCACCGGGGAGTTCCACCACGAGACGTGCCCCACGGAAGAGGCGCTGGCCGACGCGCTCTTCCGCATCTCCCCGGCGGAGTTCGTGGCGCTGGAAGGGGAGGAGAATCCGTCGACCTCCCGCGGGAAGCGGCTGCTCGAAGGGAAGCTCCTCACGACGATTTCCCCCGCGGCGGCGGGATCGTTCGAGCCCCCCGGGAAGGTGGAAGACCTCCCCCCGGAGGGCCATCCCGCGGCGGGGGTCGTCCGGGCCATCCTGTATTACCTGCACGTCCACCAGCCCGCGGCGCTTTCGGAGATCACCCGGGTCTCCGAGCGGGCGGGGGAACGCTACCTCGCGATGGACGAGACGGCCGTCCGGACGCTCGAGATCTTCTCGACGCTTTCCGGCGAGAGGAAGGGGAGCCTCCTCTGGGCGGTCGACCGCACGCGGACGCCCATGGGCGCGAGGGCGCTGCGCGCGTGGCTCGCCATGCCGCTCCAGGACGTCGACCGGATCGGGGAGCGCCACGACGCGGTGGGGGAGCTCCTCGAGGCGCACGGCGTCCGCAGGGAGCTTGGCGGGCGCCTCGGCTCCATGGGGGACCTGCCCCGGCTCGCTTCGCGCCTGGCGCAGGACCGGTCCGGCCCCAGGGACCTGGGCGCGCTGAGGGACAACCTGGAGGCGCTGCCGGCTCTCAAGGGTGCGCTCGGGATGCCTGCCTCCCTGCTGCTGCGGGGAACGCTCGAACGGCTTGGCGACCATTCCGCCGCCGCCGGGCTCATCTCCCGGGCGCTGGCCGACGAGCTCCCGGCCGGGTTCAGGGAAGGCGGCGTCTTCCGGGCGGGCTACGACGGCCGGGTGGACGAGCTGACACATCTCCTGACGCACGGCAGGGAGATGCTCGCGGAGCTCGAGGCGCGGGAGAGGCGGCGCACGGGAATAGGCGCGCTCAAGGTGGGGTACAACCGCGTCTTCGGCTACTACATCGAGGTGTCCCGCGCGAACCTGGACCGGGTCCCGGACGACTACGTCCGGAAGCAGACCCTCGCCAACGGCGAGCGGTACGTGACGCAGGAGCTCAAGGAGTTCGAATCCCGCGTGCTGCGCGCCCAGGAGGAGCGCAACGCGCGCGAGGAGGAGCTGTTCCTCGCGTTGAGGGAGTCGCTGAAGGGATATTTCCCCCCCATCCAGGCGGCCGCGGAGGCCGTCGCGGAGCTCGACGTCCTGCTCTCGTTCTCCGAGCTCGCGGCAGACGGCGGGTACGGCAGGCCGCGCGTGAACGGGGGGAAGGACATCGTAATCGAGAACGGGCGGCACCCCGTCGTGGAAAAGATGCTCGGCCGCCACGCCTTCGTCCCGAACGACTGCCGCCTTTCGCCGGACGACGCCCGACTCGCGATCATCACGGGCCCGAACATGGCGGGCAAGTCCACCTACATCCGGCAGGTGGCGCTGATCGTGCTGCTGGCCCACGCCGGCTCCTATGTCCCGGCCGACCGGGCGGAGATCGGCGTCGTGGACCGGATCTTCACGAGGATCGGGGCCTCGGACGATCTCTCCCGCGGCGAGAGCACCTTCATGGTGGAGATGCGGGAGACAGCCAGGATCCTGTCCGGCATCACGGGGCGGACGCTGGTGGTCCTGGACGAGGTCGGCCGCGGAACGAGCACGTACGACGGCCTCAGCATCGCCTGGGCCGTGGCCGAGCATCTCCACGACGCCCCCGCGCGCCCGAAGGTCCTCTTCGCCACGCACTTCCACGAGCTGACGGACATCGTTTCCACTTCCGCGCACGCCCGGAACTACCACGTGGCGGTGCGGGAGTGGCAGGGCGACATCATCTTCCTGCGGCGCATCGACGAGGGCGTCGCGAGCAAGTCTTACGGCATCCAGGTGGCGCGGCTGGCGGGGCTGCCGGCTTCCCTCATCGACCGGGCCCGGGATATTTTGAAAAACCTCGAATCCGCCGAGTATAATGAATTCGGGCTCCCGTCGCTTTCGGGACGCGGGGGGGAAGGCGCGCAATCCGCCCAGATGGACCTGTTCTCCCGCGGGGAGCGCAGGGCGGAGGAATCCGTGCTGGAAGAGCTTAGGCGCACCGAGACGGATCGGCTCACTCCCGTCGACGCCTTGATGCGGGTCGCGGCCTGGAAAGAGAGGTTGAGGAAGGGGACGTCTTGACCCTGCAGTTGCGAAACATCCTTTGTGCGCTGTTCGCGCTCCTCCTGTCCACAGCGATCGTGCCTCTTCCGTCCGCGCAGGCTGCGGCCCCGGCCAAAAGCCCTGCCGTTCTTTCCGGGATACATGCCTGGACCAACGAGATCTATACCCGGGTAGCGATCTACACCGGCGAGGAGGTCAACTGGGAGGCGGACACCGTCGTGGCCGACCCCGCGAGGAATCTCCCGCCGCGCATCTTCGTCGACATCCGCGGCGCGGGGATTCAAAACGACATCCTGCACAACCCCGTCGGCGTCAACAACGGGCTGCTGCGGCAGGTGAGGGCCGGCCGGTACAGCAAGGACATCGTGCGGGTCGTCATCGACCTGGAGAGGTCGAGCACGTTCCGCGTGTTCGCCCTTCCCGACCCGTACCGGATCATCATCGACATCGACGGGGAAGGGGAGATCCCGGCGCCCCGGGAGCCGCCGGCGGCGGAGACGACGGAGGCCGTCGCGCCGCCCGCGCAGGAGCCGCTCCAGGCGGCCCCCGCGGATCAGGGGCCGTTCCTGTCGTCCGCGCCGCCACCCCCGGCGGTCGCGCTACGCCAGAACCGGATCCGCGTGATGATCGACCCCGGGCACGGCGGCAAGGACCCGGGCGCGATCGGGCCGACGGGCCTCAAGGAGAAGGACGTGGTGCTCGAGATCGGCCGCATGGTCCGGGAGCGGCTGTCGCGCAACGAAGCGTACGAGGTCCGCATGACGCGGGACAGCGACGTATTCATCCCCCTGGAGGAGCGCACGGCGATGGCGAACCGGAGCCGGGCCGACATCTTCGTCTCCCTCCACATCAACGCCAGCCGGAACCGGAAGGCGAAGGGGATCTCCACCTTCGTCTTTTCGCGCGGAGCCAGCAACCGGGAGGACCTCGAGCTGGCCGCGAGGGAGAACGGGGTGCCGGTGGCCCGCCTGAAAGGGGTGAAGTTCATCATCGACGACATGTTCACCGGGGCCCGCAAGAACGAGTCGCTTCGGCTGGCCAAGACGATGAATGACGCCATCTGCCGCAGCGTTTCCTCGGGCTTCGGCCGGCAGGAGAACCTGGGGTTGAAGCAGGCTCCCTTCTTCGTCCTCGTCGGGGCCAGGATGACCTCCGTGCTCGTGGAGGCCTCCTTCATCAGCAACGCGCAGGAGGAGGCGCGCCTCCGGGACGAGGCCTACCTCGCCCGGATCGCGGACGGCATCGCGGAAGCGGTGCGGTATTACGGGCAGAACGGGAATTTCACCCGGCACGGGCTCTGAAGTGGGGATTCCCGCCCCCTTTCCGGACCCGGGCCGGCCGGAGCTGACCGACAAGGAGTTCCTCGACCGGGCCAGGGAATTCCTCCAGGCGACCCACCTCGCCCTGCGGGAGGAGCAGCGCTCCTGCCTCTTCGGCGGGCTGGCCGCCTGCCGTAAATACTCCGACGCGGTCGACGCGGTCGTGACGGCTCTGCACGACCGCTCCCGGGCCCGGTTCCTCGCCAGCTCTCCGGACATGAATTACCGGATGACGGTGATCGCCGTCGGCGGGTACGGGCGGCGCGAGCTCTGCCCGAAGTCCGACGTGGACCTGCTCTTCCTCTACC
>CAZTFC010000042.1:0-21621 GCA_964612075.1 uncultured bacterium | reverse complement strand
TACACCGTCCAGGTCAGCATACCTACATTCTACCCCCCGTTCCGGCCCCTCGAGCTACCCCCCGTTCCGGCCCCTCGAGCCCCCTTACCGGAGGAAGCGGACCGTCTCGGCGGCGGAAGCGGCGATCAGCAGCGGGAACGCCACGGTGAAGTAGCGCCTCATGGCGAGGTTGAGCAGCTCCGGGATCGTCCGCGCCTCCCTGCCCCGGAGGCGGCGGACCGTGCCCACCCCGAGCCACAGGCCGTAGGAAGCGATGACGAGAAGCGCCGGGACCTCGAAGAGCCCGTGCGGAAGGAGGAACAGGACCGCCTTGCCCTGCCCCGCCGTCGAGGCGAGGTGGCGGTAGATCAGCCCCATGAAGAGGCCGTTGGCGGCCACGGACAGCGAGGGCAGGACCCCCGCGAGCATGCCGGTCAGCAGCAGCAGGAGCGACGAGAACAGGCTGTTCGCCAGGATGAGGAGGAAGACGGTCCCGCCCGACATCTCCCCGACGTCGGCCTTCATCTCCGCGAACGACCCGGCCAGCTCGGAAAGGACGGGCACCCGCAGGAACGCGCCGGCGGGGACCGCGGCGGCGAACACCAGCGCGAAGACCGCCAGGTACCGCCGCACGTCGGGCTCCGGGATCAGCCGCTCCATGATCCGATGAAAGTTCATCGTCCCCATTTGTACCAGACTCTCCGGGTTTTTCCCATTGATCCGGCAATATGTTCCATGCATTATTTATGAAAAGACCCTGGGAGGCCTGCCGGATGGGGAAACTCTATCGGGTCTATCGCCTGGACCAGGAAACGAAAACGAAGGTCCCGATCGGCACGATCCGGGAACGCAGGAACCAGTCGCGCGGCTCGGCGAACCTCCTCGGTCTCGCGAAGCTCGCCCAGCAGACCTACGGGGAAACCGTCGAGGACCGGATGCGGATCTTCCTGGGCGAGGAGCTGATCGCCTGAGTCGATCCGTCAGACCGCCACGTTCACCAGGACCGGCGACAGGACCCGCATCGCCTCCCGCGGGCTGATCCCCACCAGGAACCCTCTCTTCCCGCCGTTGATGTAGATCTTCTCCAGCGCCAGGATCGACTCCTCCATGTAGACCGGCATCGGGCGCCGCGTCCCGAACGGCGAGGTGCCGCCCACGAGGTACCCCGAATGGCGGTTCGCCGTCTCCGGGGAGCACGGCTCGACGCCGCGCGCCCCGATGAGGCGCGCCAGCTTCTGCGTGGACACCTGCCGGTCGCCGTGCATCAGGACGATCAGCGGCTTCTTCCGGTCGTCCTCCATCACGAGCGTCTTGACGACGGCGTGCTCGTCGACCCCGAGCTCGCGCGCGGAGACCTCCGTCCCGCCATGCTCCTCGTAGGCGTACGGATGCTCCGTCCAGGACACCCCCGCCGCGCGCAGCGCGCGGATCGCCGTCGTGACGGGCGACTTCTCCCTGCCCATTTCCCCCTCCCCGCGGTTCCCCGTTGACCCCGGGCGCCGCCGAGGTTATGTTACACGATCATCCTGCCGGCGGAGGAGGTTCGGAACGGGGGCCATGGGCACGCTCAAGGGGAAGACGCTCTTCATCACCGGCGCGAGCCGGGGGATCGGCAAGGAGATCGCCCTGCGGGCGGCGCGGGACGGCGCCAACGTCGCCCTGGCGGCGAAGACGGCCGACACGCACCCGAAGCTGCCCGGGACCATCTACACCGCCGCGAGGGAGGTCGAGGAGGCCGGCGGCAACGCCCTGCCGCTCCAGGTCGACATCCGGTTCGAGGGGCAGATCGAAGGGGCCGCCGCGAAGACGGCGGAGACGTTCGGCGGCATCGACATCCTGGTGAACAACGCCAGCGCGATCTCCCTCACCGGCACGCTCGCCACCCCGATGAAGCGGTTCGACCTGATGTTCGGGGTCAACGTGCGGGGCACCTTCGCGGCGTCGCAGGCGCTGCTCCCCTACCTGCTCAAAGGGAACAACCCCCACATCCTGAACCTGAGCCCGCCGATCTCGCTGGACCCGAAATGGTTCCGCGACCACTGCGCCTACACGATGGCGAAGTACGGCATGAGCCTCTGCGTCCTCGGGATGTCCGAGGAGTTCCGGGAGGCGGGGGTCGCGGTGAACGCGCTGTGGCCGAAGACGGCCATCGCCACCGCGGCGATCGCGATGCTCCCCGGGGTCGACACGCGCCACTGCCGCAAGCCCTCGATCGTCGCGGACGCGGCGCACGCAATCCTCACCCGGGACAGCCGCTCCTGCACGGGCAACTTCTACGTCGACGAGGAGGTGCTCGCCTCCGAAGGCGTGACCGACTTCTCGCCGTACGCCGTGGAGCCCGGCGCCCCCCTGCTCCCCGATTTCTTCCTGGAAAGGAGCGAAGAGACGTCGTCATGAAGAGGTTGCTTGCGCTGCTGTTCGCCGCGATGTTCGCGGCCGCCCTGTGCGGTCACGCCGACGCGCAGGACCGGGCCGGCCGGACCGCCGAAAAGGGCGCTTCCAAGGTCTCGAAGGAAAAGAAGAAGAAAACCGCGAAAAAAAGCGGCAAGCCGGCGAAGAAGAAAAAGGCCGCGAAGCCGGCGAAGAAGCCCGGCGCCGTGAAGAAGCCCGCCCCGCCCCGGAAAGCCCCGGAGGCGCCCGGACAGGCGCCTTCGCCGCAACCGCAGCCGGACTCCCCGTTCTCGACGCCCCCGCCGGGAACCGGCTACGGCAACATGGACCCGAGGCCGGCGTCCGTCAAGGCGCCGGCCGCGAGGTGACCCCGCCTCACTTCCGGTTCTTCTCCTTCAGGAACTTCCCCAGCTCCCGGTCCGTCCCCCCGATGTGGCCGACCAGCCAGTCGCCGACGGCGGCGGCGATCCTTTGCGCGGCCGCCGGCGTGATGCCCTCCGCGTCGACCTCGTCCCTCAGGTCGTAGAACAGGGCGATGAACCGGTTGTGCTCGGCCTTGTGCGCCGCGTACCCCGGGTAGCTGTACCGGCGCATGTAGAGCTCTTCCATCCCGAAATGGTTCACCACGTAGTCCTCGAGGAAGCCGATCATCCAGGGCACCTCACCGGGGACCGCGGAGCCCGGCTTCCCCGGATCGCTCAGCAGCGCGTTGAACGCCCGGAACAGCTCCCGGTGCTGGGAATCTATCGTTTCGATCCCGACCTCCAGCTCCTCCGTCCACGTGTACACGGGCGGGCCCCCTTCCTCAGGCGACCGGGGAAGATGCGTACCCTTCCTCTTCCACGGCCTTCGCCAGGGCTTGCGGACCGACCTTCGCCGGGTCGTACGAGACCTTCGCCCGCGGCGGATCGAGCGTGACCTCGGCTTCCTTCACGCCGGGCAGCCCTTCGATGGCCCTCTTCACCGCGGCGACGCAATGCCCGCACGACATCCCTTTTATCTCCAGGGTTGCGCTTTCCATGTGTCTTCCCTCCTCCCGTCCGACCGCCATCCGTGCAGCAGCCATTATCATTATATCCCCCCCCTTCCGCCCGGGCCGCGGGCGGTGTAGTAGAATCTTAGGAAGAAAGGAGGGTCCATCATGCCTCCCCTTTCGACGGCACACCTGGAACGGTATCTTTCGGAGCGGTTCGGCGGAACGGCGCGCGTCGACGCGGTCATCCCACTGGGGGAAGCGGCCACATCCGGGGCGGCGAAGG
Organism: uncultured bacterium; assembly: GCA_964612075.1. Classification (GTDB taxonomy): domain Bacteria; phylum Desulfobacterota; class Deferrimicrobia; order Deferrimicrobiales; family Deferrimicrobiaceae; genus UBA2219. Next base: position 17,992 of record CAZTFC010000042.1, on the reverse strand, counting down.
AGTACGGGTACGGCAAGCCCGTCAAGATCGAGTTCACCGTCGACGGGAAGCCGCACTCCGCCGTACTCAACACGATCAGCCCCGGCCCCTTCGGGCACGAGCACATGTCGGACCGGGCGCAGATGCAGCTCTGGAACTACGGCGCCTACAACGCGCTGCCGGGCCACGTCCGGGCGCTCGACGTGGGCGCGACGCACGCCGACGGGACGCTCTCCTCCGTCCGCGACGCCGAGGAGTTCTTCCTGCTGGTCGACCACGTCGAGGGGTCCAGCTACATCCACGACGTCGCCCGCGTCCAGGCGGGCGGGGAGCTGCGCGACCTCGACGTCGCCCGTTCGAGGGCGCTGTGCGACTACCTCTCGTCGATCCACCTGGTCAAGGGGGACGAGCCCGGGCTGTACGTGCGCCGCATCCGCGAGCTGATCGGCCACGGCGAGTGCATCATGGGACTCGTCGACAGCTACCCCCCCGGCTGCGGGTTCATCACCCCCGCCCTCCTGGAGGAGATCGAGCGGCGCTGCGTCGCCTGGCGCTGGAAGCTGAAAGGGCGCACGGAGCGGCTGCGCCAGGTGCACGGCGACTTCCACCCCTTCAACATCCTCTTCCGCGAGGGGACCGACTTCACCGTGCTCGACCGGTCGCGCGGCGAGTGGGGCGAGCCGGCGGACGACGTGACGGCGCTCACCGGCAACTACCTGTTCGCCTCGCTGCAGGCGCACGGGCGCCTCCAGGGCCCGCTGGAGACGCTCTTCACGGGGTTCTGGGAGCGCTATATCGGCCGTACCGGCGACGAGGGGGTCCTCGAGGCGGCGCCCCCCTTCTTCGCCTTCCGCTGCCTCGTGATGGCCTCGCCGGTCTGGTACCCGTCGCTCGACGAGGAGGTGCGCAGCAAGCTCTTCTCGTTCACGATCGCCGCGCTGCACGCCACCCGTTTCGACCCCGGGCGGGTCAACGAGATGATCATCCGTGGGCTCTGAGGGAAGACCGGCCTTCGCGGTATGGCTCACGGGGCTGTCGTCCTCGGGGAAGTCCTCCATCGCGCGGGAGCTTGTGGCCATGCTCTCCGCCCGGGGGGTGCGCCCGCGGGTGCTCGAGTCCGACGCGGTGCGCCGCGAGATCACGCCGAAAGCGACGTACGGCGATGCGGAGCGCGACATCTTCTACGCCGCGCTCGCCTACATCGCCCGCCTTCTGGTGGAGCACGACGTCCCGGTGATCGTCGACGCGACGGCGAACCGCAGGGCCTACCGCGACCGGGCCCGCGCGGAGATCCCCCGCTTCGTCGAGGTGCACGTGCGCTGCCCGCTCGAGGTGTGCCGCTCGCGCGACCCGAAGGGGATCTACCGGCGCGGCGCGAACGGGAGCGCGCCCAACGTTCCGGGGCTCACCGCCCCGTACGAGGAGCCGCTTCGGCCCGAGGTGGTCGTGGACGGGGAACGGGACGCCCCTTCCGTGTCCGCGCAAAAGATCGTGGAGGCGCTGGAGCGGATGGAGCTGCTGGCGCCGGCTACAGGGAGTCCAGCGCCCCGGCGTAGGTCATGAAGGTGAGCGAGTCGTACAGGACGAAGCGGACCCGGTCGGGGGCGTTCGGCTCCGACTCGAGGAACGACGACACCGTGAGCAGCGCGATGGAGGCCGCCTCCCCCACCGGGTAGCCGTAGGCCCCGGTGCTGATCGACGGGAAGGCGACGGTGCGCACCCCCAGCTTCACGGCGATGCGCAGGGCGCTGCGGTAGCAGGAGGCCAGCAGCCTCGCCTCGTCGGCCTCTCCGCCCTGCCACACCGGGCCCACGGCGTGGATGACGTACCGGGCCGGCAGGTTCCCCCCGTGGGTGAAAACCGCCTGCCCCCGGGGGCACTCGCCGCGGACGTTGCGGATCCGCTGGCACTCCTCGAGAATGGAGGGGCCGCCCGCGCGGTGGATCGCGCCGTCGACCCCGCCGCCGCCCAGCAGCGTCGGGTTGGCCGCGCTCACGACGGCGCCGACTTCCTGGCGGGTGATGTCGCCGAGGACCAGCTCGATGGTCTTGCCGCCGAAGATCTTTTCCATGGGAGAGATTATAACGCCGATCGGGGGATCTTTGAACATGACGAAGCGCGAAGGGAAGGCCGTGGAGGCGCGCATCCGGCGCGACCGCCGCCTTCGGGAGTTCCTCAATTCGCTGGCGTCCGCCGCGGGGCGGGCGGGCGGCGCGGCGTTCCTGGCGGGCGGCTGGCTGCGCGACGTCGTCGACGGCAAGCCGGGGGGCGACGTCGACGTGATGGTGGCGGGAGTGCCGCACGGAAAGCTCGGCGAGGCGCTTTCCACCCTGCCCGCGGTGCGGCTCGGCATCCGCAAGGTGGTCCCGGCGGGGAGGCATTTCCCGGTGTACCGGGTGGCGACCTCCTGGGGCGCGAAGTACGTCGACGTCGCGGCCGCCCGGGGCGACGGGCGGGTCAAGGGATGGGGCCCCTTCGCCTGCGCGCTGGCCGACGCCGCCCGCCGCGACTTCACGATCAACAGCATGCTCTACGAGCTGTTCCCCTCCCCGAAGGGGCTCCGCGGCGAGCTGATCGACTCCTTCGGCGGCGTCGCCGACCTAGCCCGCCGCACGATCCGCTGCGTCGGGTCGCCGGAGGACCGCCTGCGCGAGGACCCGGTGCGGGCGCTGCGGGCGATCCGGATGAAGAGCGAGCGCAAAGGGTACCGGATCGACCCGGAGACGTTCGCGGCGATCCGGCGCCTCGGCCCGAAGCTCCTGGCCGGCGTACCCGCGGACCGGCTCGCGGGCGAGCTGGTCCGCTCCTTCCGGGCGAACCCCACGGGGACGTTCGACGACCTGCTACGGTCCGGCATCCTCCGCACGATCCTGCCGGAACTCGCGCGGAAGCGGTCGGGGGCGCAGCGCGCCCGCCGGCGGTACGCCGCCCTCTCCCGCGCCTGCCCCGCACCGGTCCCGGCGGCGATCCTGCTTTCGAACCTGCTGCTGGACCTTCCCCCGGAAAAGGCCGAGGCCGCGGCGCGCCGCCTGCGCTTCCCCGGGATCCGGAAGATCCTTTCGACCGTCCTGGACCTGCGGCTCCTGCGGGACCCCTCCCGGATGCGGCACCCGCTGGCCCGGACCGAGGCGATCCTGGCCCGGCAGGAATCGCCGGACCCCTTCATCGCCCTCTACCGCGCGGCGGCGGCGTGCGACGGCGCCCGCCCGACGGACCTGAAGCGCTTCCTCATCCGTTGCTCGAAAACTCCCGTTTTCATTGACGGCATCGACCTGACGCGGATCGGGTTCCCGGCGGGGCCGGAGCGGGAGGAGATGCTGCTCGCGGTGCGGGAGGCGTCGCTTGCGGGGAAGGTGAAGGACCGGGAGGGGGCGCTCAAAATGATCCGGGCGACCCGGGGGAAGACCCGGGCCGCCCGGAGGAATCGGCCGAGCGACGGCTCGACACAGAAAGGGGTCAGGGCACGATGATCACGTCGCCGCGGCGCAGCATTATGTTCGACTCGGGATTCTTCCCCACGGATACATCATCGTAGTCGAACGGGATGATCACCGTGCCGCCGCCTTCCCTCCGGAAGATGCGGACCTTGGACTTGTTGGCGAACGGGTCGAACCCGCCCGCGGTCGCGAGCGCCTGGAGGACGTCTATGTTCGACGTGAGCGCCACCTTGCCCGGCACCTTGACCTTTCCCAGCACGTAGACCTGGTAGCTGACCACCTGCCGGACCTCGACGGTGACGACCGCGTCCTTGACGTAGGCGGACAATTTCTTCCCGATTTCCTGTTTCAGCTGGGCGACGGTCTTCCCGGCCGCCACGATCTCGCCGATCATCGGGTAAGCGATTTTCCCGTCGGGAAGCACGGTCGCCGGCCGGGTCAGGGAAGGGTCTTTCCACACCTCGATATTCAGGACGTCCCCGGGACCGATCAGGTAGTCCGACTCGGCCTCAGCCGCCGGAACCGTCAAAACCGCAGTCGCCAGCAGGCACACCACAGCGATCACCAATCCGGTTGTTTTCATTTCCCCCCCTTCCTTCGCACCTCGTATATTAGCAAACCGGATATCCCGGAACGCGCCGCCCCTCAAGCGCCGATCAGCCATTTCGAATATCTCCCGCAGAGACCTTGGACGGCCCGGCTGACCAGGCAGGTCGAGGCGAGTCCCAGGCTAAATGTATGCAGGAGGACGATGTTCGCGATGGAGAAGCCGCGAAACGCATGCAGGTGCAGCATCCGGCCGGTTCCGTCGCCCCCCCTCGCGGCAATCCGAGGGCCGGAATCACCGCATAATGTTCTGTGCCGCGTTTCACGTCATTCACGCATCAATTCCCGATCCGCAGGCATTGCTGCCATGGATTGCTCCTTCTCCCTCCATTCGCTAGTGCCCGCTGGAATTGCTAAAAGATAAAATTATTAGTCAAAAACAGGTAAATTATTTCCCACAACATCGCGGCCCGGTTTCTTATTACAAAATATCGCTTTATTATCAACATCTTAAATGTAAAAATGAATGGAATTTTGCGGCATTTTTATTGCATGTTTATTATCGAATCCATGAATTCAAGCTTAGAAGGATTTTCTCATGTCGGATTCCGGTATGAGATCCGGTCGTGTTTTCTTGTTATTCATATTATCAGCGATAGTCGTCATATATTTTCTCGCCCCGCTCCTTTCCCCGGGTCCCCCATCGGAAACGACATCGCGCACGGGTCCGGTCCCCGCGGTTTCCAATGAGAAAGACGCCTCCCCGGAACCCGGGACAATGCTCCTTTTCGGGTCAGGGATCCTCGCGTTGGGGGTCATCTGGAAGGCGAACAGCTGATTCCACCGGCTCAGTACACGAACGTAAGGGGAGGCAGCGTATAACCCGACCTGCCACCGTTCCTTTCCGTGGCCCGCATGGCCAGGTAGTAAGTTTTCCCGGTTTCCAGCGACGGGGTGATCGTCGCGAGATCGTACGTCGTCACGGGGGTCCCGGAAGAGACGTTCACCGCGGGAAAGGTTGCCCTGGGCGTATCGTTGTCGAGGAAGGTCCCCGTCTCGTTGATGTAGATCTCGTAAAAGGAAAGATCGTTCGACGCATCGAGCGTCCCCCCGTCGGCGAATTGCGTCGGCGAATCCCAGATCAGCACCTTCGACGAGGGAACGGGTGCCGATCCGTCCCCTCCCCCGCCGCCTCCCCCGCCGCAGGACATCCAGAGAAACACCGGGATCGACAGCATGAGAAACGCGATTCCGAGGACGGTCAGGCGTGCATTCCTTCCTTCCATGCGGTCCTCCCTCACTTCGATGAAAACTCGAAGGCCCCGGGGTCCGGGCGAATCCCCGAATACTCGAGATGCAGCCGCTGACCGTCTTCCCAGGCGATCGGCCGGTCGATCAGGAGCGTTTTCCCGGCGTGGTCGATCCGCACGATCCGCGCCGCCGGGCCCCCTCCTTCCAGCCGGATCCGGTCCCCGGTCTCCCCGGGGATCCCGAAGCCGTCGTAAAAATATCCCGCATCCTCGACCTTCAGCGCTTCGCCGCTTCCCGCGCCGACGACGCGGGTGGCGAACGCCCCCGCATCGATCATCGGGCTGCCGGCCGTCAACCGCAGGTCGTTCCCCGCCTCGTCCAGGAATCCCGGCGACGCGGCCAGGATCGCGTTGCCCTCCAGCTTGACGGCCTTCGTATTGCCGATGGACAGCTGCGTCGCCCGCCCGCCGCAGTCGGTGTTCTTGTAGAAGATGTTGTTCTTGACGACGTTTCCGGAGTACCGGCCCCCGCCGAACCCCGCCGAGGCCCCGATCCCGTAGCAGCGATTGTCGAAGAAGGTGTTGTGGAACACGTGATTGCCGCTGTTGTAGAGCGCTTCTTCCGGATACACCTGGAAATTCAGCGCACCGCCCTCGTTCCCGCGGAAGACGTTCCTCCGGACGATGCCGTCCTGACCGCCGTACTGGATCCCGTTGTACCGGTAATCCTTGTCGGACCCCCGGGTCCGGAGGAAGGCGTTCCCCTCGAACAGGTTGTGTTTCGTGGCGTCGAGCTTCACCGGGGCGTCGCTCACGCCTTCGCAGTCGTAGATCTCAACGGCCTTCTGACGCTCGTTGTCGAACCGGTTCCCCCGGATCACGTTGTAATTCCCGCAGCGGATGCTTAAGAGGCTGTGCCTTGCCGAGGTGAACGCGTTGCCCTGGACGAGGTTTCGGTCGGATTCCTGGAGGACCAGGCTGTCGTTTCCCTCGTCGAACGTGTTGTTCAGGATCCGGTTGCGCGTGCTCCGCACGAACTTCAGCCCCCCCGTGGTTCCGCGGGCGGTCGCCCCGGCGAACCGGTTGTTCCGGATCGTTATGTCGTTCGAGCTTTCGATCCGTCCCCACCCCGGCGCATCCGTGACGGTCAAACCCTCCACGATCAGCCAGGAGAGGTTCTTCAGCAGGATCGCCGGTTGGTCCACGCCGGTGAGCGTCGCGGTTTCCCCCGGAAACCCCTTGAAGGTGATCGCGTTGCCGGCCGTGCCGGACCGGGCCGGGGAAAGAACCTCGCGGTAGCTCCCTCCCCGGAGCAGGACGGTGTCGCCGGGGCGCGCGGCGGCCGCGGCGCCTCCCAAAGTCCTGTAGGCGGCGAAGCTCCCGCCTCCGCAGGACCGGCTTGCCGGGTCGTAGCCGTCAGGGCAGTCGGCCGCGATGGAGGGGTCCGCATGGATCGTCGCGCCCATGGCGAACCCGGCGGAACCGATCGGGGCGAGCGCCAAGACCACGCAGAGGACCGCGATGCGGTCGCGAATTTTCCGGAGCAGCCGCAGATATCTTTCGGGAAACGCGGACACGATCCGGCTTCTCAGTATGGGAAACCTCTTCCCCGCGATCCGATAGGACTTCCGCAGGTGTTCCCTTCCTTTCCGGGGATCGCCGCATCTGCACCAGAGACTGCCGATCTCCGCGTTCAGCTCGGACATGCGCTCGTCGACCCGTTTTTTGTGTTTCCGGTAATATCCGGGATCGGCGCATGCCGAATCCTCGACCGCCGCCAGCATCACGGAGAGACCTTCCGCCATCAACCGATCGTCTTTGCCGCGTTCGAGGTTTTTCTTCGTGATGAACCGGCTGATCTGGCCGTCGTGGTAGTACAGCTTGTAGGTCGGGAGGTCGATGAAGCCGGCGCGGAAATGCTTGCACAACCTCAGGACGAATTCGTAGTCCTCGGCGAACCGGTAAGCCTCGTTCTGGTATCCGGCGACCTCGAGCGCCTCCCGGCGGAACAGTACCGTGTTCGTCATGACGAGGGTGCCCGAGAGGCAGAAATCGAATATGTCCCCCGAGTAGCACGCCACCGTCCTCCCCAGGTCCGCGAAGAAGACCTCTTCGCGTTCCGGGTAGAGGTCCCCGAACCCCCAGCCCCTCTCTTCATAAGCGGGATGGTACTGTCTCAGGTGATTTTCCAGGACGGTGCCGTCGTCCTGAACCGCCGACACTTCGGTCGAGACCAGGCCGACCGCCGGATGCCGTTCCATCCAATCGACCTGGATCGACAATTTATACGGATAGTAGCTGTCGTCGGAATCAAGGAACGCGATGTACCGCCCGGAGGAAGCCCGCATGCCGACGTTGCGGGCGTGCGATGCGCCGCCGTTCTCCGTCCGGATGCGCCGGATCCGGTCCCCGTACCCGTCCAGCAACTCCTGCGTTGAATCCGTGGAGCCGTCGTCCACGACCACGATCTCCACGTTTCCGTACGTCTGCGCGAGGGCGCTGTCGATCGCACGGGGAAGCAGGAGGGCGCGGTTGTAGGTGGGGATGATGACCGAAACGAGCGGGGAGCCCTTCATACTTTCATCACCCTGCCAATCACCGACGGTATCGGCGCCGGCCCTTCAGCAGAATCGAGCTGTTTTCTCCGGAAATGGATCAACGCGGACAACCCCAGGCAGGATGGGTGCTGTTCCTCTCGCCTCTGCCGGAAGGATCGGGTCCAGCGCCAGCCCCCGCTTTCCCTCTGTGCGCGCAGAATCCTCACAATCCAGGCCGGCTGGACCAGGTGGTCCCGGCCGAGCCACTGCAGCAGGACGGTCCTCTCGTAAAGGATATCCGAAGCGGACGCGGACCGTTGAGCCTCGACGATCCTGGATATCCCGAACTCGATCCTTTCGTCGAGGACGGCCTCCGGAATTTCGCCGAATCGCTTCAGAACGACATACGACAACACCCTGTGCGTGGTGCCGTAGGCCCCGTCGTCCCCGAGCGCTTCGACTTCCTCCAGGGCCTTCTCGCGGATTCCTGACCGGTCCGCGTACAGGCAGGTCAGGAGCGGCTTTTCGACATCGAACAGGGCATCCGGATCCGGTGCCTGCTTCACGGCGCTGGCGCCGCTTTCCGGGTCGTAATCCTCGTCGAGAAGCCTCAGGTGGGGATCGTTCCATTTTACGACGTACGAGCGAATCTTTTCATCGAGCCGTCCGAGGCGCGGTTCAAACGTCTTGTTGATCATCAACAGGAACGTCGCGACCGCGTCGAATGTGAGCGTTTCCTGGCGCTCAAAGAAGGAGATCCCCCTGTCGATGGCGTCGTCTACCTGCCTGCGGAATCTCTGCGTCCACGTTCTAACATAGTAGTTGTAGACGGCGTTCCCGACCGGGACGAGAAGGCGATCCGCCAGTTCGGCGATATCGCAGTAAGCCCGGTCTATGAATCTCAACGCCTTCATGAAGCGATTCATTCCGCCCCGGCCGCCCCGGGATTCTCCTTTTTCTCGGGAGATGCCTCCACCGTTCCGGAAATCGAACGGCATACCGCCGCTTTTACCGCTCTCCCGTAAAGTCCTTTACGGAAAACATAGCAGGTGGCGTGCGGCAACGCGGTGCGTGTCCATTGCTCTTTCCATGCCGCCCTCAGGCCCATCAGGTGGACCCTGGTGATGCCGTTCCCGAGACAATCCTTCAGAATCCCGCGGAGGAGCAGATGTCCCGGAGAGAAGGATCTCAAAGCCTGGTCCCATCCCATCTTCACCCCGAAAATCCTCTTTTTGTACTCGAAGCAGAGGGAGACCGCGATGACCCGTCCTTTCCATTCCATGGAATACATCGCCAGATACCCGAACTTCTGCGCTGCGGCGGAGACCTCGTGCCAGAATCTACGGTCCTTTTCCCTGAGAAATATCGTGCTCCCCCGCTCCCCTTTCCAGCCGGAGGCTTCCAGATCGTTCAACCATCGGAGCAGAACGGGATCGAACCTTTCGGACCGCCGGACCTCGATCCCTCCTTCCTTCTCTACTTTGCGCAACGTGTTGCGGATGTTTTTCCTCAGATGGGCGCTGGCGGCGACGTCGGACGGATCTTCCGTCCCGGCTCGATCCTCCAGGCATATGCAGGGACTTTGCATGTATTCCCAGCGGTGTGAAGGAAAGCCTTCCCCGGCCGCGGCTTTCAGGAATTCCTCCGACGCTCCCCCCGCAGGAATATTCGGGAGTTCGACGATGTCCCACTCTTTCATGTCCCGGATCAGCCCCCAGAACTCCAGAGCGACGATCCGCTGCACGGATTCATCGGAAACCAGCATGTCCATCGGCCAGAGATCGAAATCCGACGGCCCCCGCAACACATTAGCGGGGATATGGGAAATCCTGCGCTTCCGGTCTATAAAGGGCAGAACCGCAATCAGCTTCCCGTCGATTCGAACGGTCAAGATGAGAAAACGACGAGCCTTGTCATTGCTCCGGAAATAGGCGCCTACCCATTCCGGGCGGGTAAACGGCAGGGGGGCATCGGAGGCGTCGCACAATTGCCGCCATTCCGCCGCGAGTCCCTCGACGATTTCGGGACCACCGCTCAGGACATCGGAGGTCACCCCCGTATGCTCAATCCCGATTCCCATTCCTGTCCGCTCTCCGCAGCATGTTCCCGCAAATATGTTTGACCTGCCGGGCGATTTCGACTCCTTTTATGATACGGCGTCCGGAGGCCGACGTGGCGAAGACTCCGGATGCCAGGCCCCGCCTGCCGCTCCATAGCCGGTCGATGAACGACCCTCCCTCGGCTCCGCTATCGATGTACGAGAGGCCACCGCACAATTCCGGCGCGCGGCGGATGAACTCCACCTCGTTCAGCACCCCCGGGGACAGCTTCGAATACTCCGGGAGCCAACCGATCTTGAACGCAAACCCCGTCCCCCCGGAAACCATGTTGGCCGTGCTTGCGATGACAAGGCCGCCGAGCGACAACTCCGTGATGAAGAAATGCCCCTCGATCCGAAAAGCCTCCGCCATATCCCGGAAGAATGCCTCATGGGCCGGGTTGGCGAGAAGGGACGTCCCCTGTTCCCCCTTCCACCCCATATGTTCCAACTCGAGAAAACGATCCACGTTATCCCGCCCGATCTCGGAGCCGAAAAATGCTTTCCACCGTACCTGTCCCAGCTCCTCCAGGCGATGCCGCGCCTGCCGGATCATCTTCGCCCGGTGCGGGGAAAACCGCCCCTTCAAGTACTCTTCCCCCCCCTCTTTCGGAACGAAGATCGCCCGCTGGGCCGCACACGATTCATGCCATTCCGCGCCGAACTCCTTTGCGACGTCGAGGATCAGGCGCGCCTGGGGCCCTTCCGACGCACATTGCGGAAAATCCACGCCCTGCCAAGGCCTGTTCCTGCCGCAGAAAAACCCAAAAAAGGCTCGTGCGACCTCACCTGCTTCGTCCCTGTCGATGAGCAGTCCCGATATATACGAGTGCGGAGAGAGAAACGCCTTCAGATGCGGGAAGGGACATGACAAGGTCCCGGCGAGCTGCTGGAAGACCCCCACGCCTGTTATCCGCTTGACACCGCTTCCGCTCTCGACGAATACGAACAGGACACTTCCCGTTTCCTTCGGGCCGCAAAGATGGCGTACCGCCGGGATCACGAACCGCGGGGAGAGATAGGCGTTGCTTTCCAGAGCTCGCTCCTCGAGGCGTCGCCAGGCCGAAACCGTGCCCTCATCCAGTTCATGGAACCGCGAGACGCGAACTCGGTAAACCGTCAGATCCTTTTTGTCGGTCACGCTCTGCAATGATCAAACCCCTGCCGCACCCTGCGCCGTGTCCTTTCCGAACAGGCGTTTCAGCCGTTTCGCCATGACCAGGGGCAGGACCCGGCTGCGGATGCAATATCCTGTCCAGTTTACTTGTTCTCTCCGACCGTTAGCCCATTCGCCCTTCCACCTGGAGGCCTCGTTTCCCCCCATCGACAGGAAATCGTATTCCCTGTACCCATTCCTGAAGGCATGCTGAATGCTTTCGGCCTGGAGGAGGATCCCCGGCGAACAGGCCGTATGAACAGGCGAATAAGTTGTGTGCCGGCAGTAAACGACGTTTTTCTGGAGGAAGTTGAACAGGCTGGCCAGGTCCTCCCCGCCGCTTTTCAGAAACCAGACGACGGCCTGTCCCTTCGCCGCGAGAAGCGAAAGAAGATCTTCGTAGAACGCCCGGTGCCGTTCGTCCTTCGCGGCGCCGATTCGGGCATCGGCCTTCCATCCTGACTGCTCCAGGGCGACGAAGCGGGATAGCGCCTCCGGGATCCGTTTTGGATCGGAAATCTGCTCCACGGCATACCCCCCGGGAGCCGTGGACAAGCGCCGGAATTTCCTGCGCCACTCGTGCCGGGTATGAGAATCCAGCCCCATCAAATAATCCTCCCAAGATTCATACAAGGAGATGTAGTAATCCATGCCCGCTGGCTCGCTTTCCCAATACCAACCGGATCGGGACAGGAACTCCCATCCGCCGCTCCCCGGCCCCTCGACTGGCTGTTCGAAAAGCTCCAAGATCTCCCAGTCCCGGAAATCCCTCTCGAGGAAAACCAGGATGTCGCGCCAAGCCGCCTCCTCGCTTCCTGTGGATAGAATCCGGGGGCGGTCTCCCTCCCACGTGGAAATGAAACGGATTTTCCGGACAGGGATCCCGCGGATACTTTGAATACGGATATAAAAAGGGGCGATTCCTTCGATGGATGTCCCATCGCTGGAAACCAGGAGGAATAGACGGTCCGTGGGCCGGCGGAAATGCTTCCATGCGGTACGGACGTAATCGAACGACGAGAAAAAGGCGGACGGGATATTCCCTGCCAGAAGGTTCCAGGGTTCCTCCAGTGCGTCGAACCCGTCATCCGTTTCCACGATCCGCGTTTCCATATCATCCTCCGGAAAACGAAAAATAGTTCATTCGGTGGACCCGGCGGAAAAAACCCTTGCCTCTGCTCATGTGCAAGGTATCCTGCACGGGACATCGCTCCGTTCCCGCGATGTGGAGCACGGTCTCCCTGAAACGAGGAAAGTGACGTTATCAACATGGGATCGACCTATAACGGACCGGGCATGCTTCAGCCTGTTTCTGTGATCATCCCGACGTATAACCGGGAGAAGCTGGTCGCACGCGCGATCGACTCCGCGCTGAAGGCGATTTCCCCGGGGGACGAGATCATCGTGGTCGATGACGGGTCCACCGACGGCACGAAAACGGTGCTGGCCGGTTACGGCGCTTCCATCCGCTGCGTCCCGGCTCCCCACAAGGGTGCCGGGGCGGCGCGGAACGCGGGCATACGGGCGGCGAGCCACGACCGGATCTGCTTCCTCGACTCCGACGACGAGTGGAAACCCGATCACCTGGAGCTGCACAGGCGATTCCACGCGAATTCGGACTGTATCCTTTCGTTCAGCAATTTCGACATATTCCGCGACAACCGCCCCGAGCTGGGACTGGAGCGGATGGCGTTGGTCAAATGGACCAATGATTCCAGGAGCTGGGACGAGATCCTCGCAAGAGGCGTCCCGTACACCCGCCTTGCGGAACTCCCCCCCGGCAGGGAAGACTTCATGGTCCACGCCGGGAACCTCTACCCATTGCTTCTCAAGAGGCTGTATGTTTCCACCTTCACTTCCTTCGTGCGGCTGGATTCGATGAAGGACCGCCTTCTTTTTCGCGAAGATCTTCCCACCTTCGAAGATTACGATTTCTTCGTGCGCCTTTCGAAGAGAGGAAAGGCGGCGTACCTGGATTGCTCGACCGTCATCAATCACGGCCACGAAGGCCCGCGTCTCACGGTGATGGACGACTTGACGATTATCGAGACATTGAGAAACATCATCGAGACGACCTACGGGGCGGACCCGGAGTTCCTACGGGAACACCGGGAAGATTACATGGCGCGCCGGAACGACGTGCGAACGTGGCTGGTGGAACAGCTGATCCTTCGTGGGGATACGCGCAGGGCCCGGGAGGAGATCCGCGATATGCGGGAGGTCCCGTTTTCCGACCGGGTCCTGTGCCGTCTCCCGGGATTCATCGCACGGGGCCTATTGGCCGCCTACCGCGGCATCCGGAAGGGAACGGCGTGAAAACAGCTTCAGGATCGTTTCCTTTTCGCTCCGGTTGAATTCGAAGATCCACAAAAAGAGCAGGAACCCCGCCAGGGAAAGGGTCCCGACGCCCATCAGGCTCAGGTAATCCGGTTTCGCGAGCCCGGCCGTGACGGCTGCCGGGAGGAGCAACGCAAGGGCAACCATGAAAACGGTGCGGGACATGTTCTTCACGTAGTCCCGGTACGGGATCTTCGTCACCCGGCATGCGTAAACCGGCTGGATCACGATTTTCATGACGGCCATGGGGATGAACGTTCCGATCGCGACGCCGAGGATCCCGTATCGGCCCACCAGCAGGAGACTCAGCAGCACGTTGCAGACCGCCTCCAGGGTGTTGAACACGGAATAGAATTTGTGCTTCGCGATCCCGTACAGGAGGGTCACCGTCGGCGCCTGCCCCAGGTCGGTGATGCATCCGAGGACGAGGACCACCAGGCAGGGATACGCGTCCAGGTATTGCGGCCCCATCCATCGCTCGATAAACGGCCGCCCCCAGGCGATCAGGCCGAACCCGACGAAACCGGCCAGGATCACGGACAGCCTCGTGGAAAAAAACCAGGTCTCCCGGATCTTCCCGTCGTTCTTTTCCCCGTCGAGCCGGCTGAAGAACGGCAGCAGGACGCCCATGGTGGTGAGGATCAGCTGGATGAAATGCTGCACGAGAGTGCTCGCCACCCGGTAGTGGGTCACGGCGGAAAGGCCGACGAACGCGGAGATCACGAACACGTCGATATTGAACCGCATCTCGTCGGCGATCCGGATGATGAAGGCATGGGAGCCGTAGGAAAACAGCGATTTCGCCGTTCCCGGGCTGCAGTCGGAAATCCTTATCTCGAAGCCCGGCAGGCTCTTCCTCGCGAAATGCACGTACAGGACATTCTCCAGAAGGCAGGACGCGAACGTGACCAGGGCGAGCGCGAGGATCTTGTATCCCATCAGGAGGACGACGACGGTCGATATGGCCCGGGTCATCAAGGAGACGAAGCGGATCAACGCCAATATTTCGAACCGGAGCTGCGCCCCGAGGATCCCCTTGTGGACCTTGACGGGGAAGCCGATGGCGATGTTCACGCCAAGGACAAGGATGACCTTTCGGAACAGCGAGGCGTCCGTGGGGTTTTCGAAAAACACGGGGGCCATGAGAATCAGCACGAGCGTGATGATCAGGACCAGCAGCGCGATGCAGGAAAAGATGAAGAAGGAATTGCCGATGATGCGGGTGCATTCCTCCCGGTCGCCCGCGCCGATCGCTGCCGCGATGTACCGGCCCACCGCGGAGGACAACCCGAAATCCAGCAGCCCGTAATACCCGATGAACGCGGAAGCCAGCGTCCAGAACCCGTACATCCGGTCGCCCAGGGAGAAAACCACGAAAGGCATGAGGAACAGGGCGATGAGGATGGCGGCGAAGTGGTTCGCCACCCCCAGCGCGGAGCCGTAAGCCAGTTTTTTCGCGTAAGAGGACATGGGATTCGGAAAGGAGCCGAAACGGGGTGCTGCGAAACGCCGTCAGGGAAGCGCCGGGCCGGGCGCTCCCTCTACTGGATCCGGAGGTTCGACGGCGGATTCGGGACGCGCGGCTCCGGGGTCCCCCCGGACGGGTATTCGTATGCGCCGATGTCCCAGCGCGTTCCCTGCGGGCGCGAGGTTCCCGCGTAATCCTTCTTGATGGAAAACCCGTACCTTGCCTGGAACACCGCGAACGCGGCCTCTTCCGCCGGGTTGGCGGCGTTCACCGCGGGGGAGCCCGCCTGGAGCGCGAAATTGCCGGCCGCGGCGTTGACGAACTGCGGGGCGGCGACGACCTTGTTGGCCTCGCTTCCCGGCACGTACCCCGACGCGGAGTACAGGTTGTAGTCATGGGAGAACGACACGTCCACGTCGAGGGCGGTGCAGCCGGCGGCGCGCTGCGACGAGAAGATGTTGTTCCTGACCGTGATGCCGGTGCCGGTGGGGACCGCCACGAACATGTCGACGTCGTGGATGGTGTTGAACAGCATCGTCGCGCCGCCGCTGTTGCGGAAGGAGAGCGCGCCCATGTCGTAGTTGTTGCAGCTGTCGCTCTGCACCGCGTGGATCCGGTTCCCGATCATGTACCACGGACCGCCGGTTCCGGCGCTCGCTCCCGACACCTTGATGCCCGCCTTCGTGTTGTAGATCGTGTTGTACAGGAACCAGACGTGCTTCGGGTCGTACTGCCCCCCCATCCCCTGCCCGTCCCCGCCGGGGGAGAAGGTGATGTCGCTGCAGACGTTCTCCGACATGATGACGTCCGTGGCGTTCTTCGTCCAGAAGCAGGACTGCAGGTTGTGGTGCGCCTGGTTCCTGCCGATGTACACCTTGTTGATCGCCGAGGCCGCGTTGTTCTGGTCGCCCACCTGGATCCCGTCGCCCTGGATGTGGTGGAAGACGGAATCCACGAACCACAGCCCGTTGGCGCTTTCGATCTTCACCCCGTGCCGGTCGACGTCGGACCCGGAATATTGCCAGTCGCCGGACTGGGAAATGGTGCACCGGTGCATCACGTTGTTCGTCCCGCCGGCGTAGACGACGCAGCCGTTGTTGGACGAGTAGGTGTTCGCGAACGTGAGGTTGCGGATCATGTTGTAGCTGCCTCCAAGGGCCAGGTTCTCGTCCCGCGATCCGCTGGAGAAGGCGATGCCGTCGATGATCTTGTACGAGCCGCCGACCGCCCAGGACCCGGTGGCCGTGGGCGGGGTGCTCGTGCTGTACCCCATCACCCAGACGGGGCTCCCCGAGGTGCCGGAAAACGAGAGCGACCTGTCCCCCGCGAACGTCCCGTTCAGCACGATCTTCGAACCCGCGGCGGGGGACGACGGGATGGAGCAGCGGGGCGCGCCCGGGTGCCCGTAGGTGCGGCCGGAATCGGAACAGCCGGAGGACGAGACGAAATACCAGCCGGCGGCTTCCGCGGTCCAGGGACTCGGGAACGCCGGCCGCGCGACATCCAGGTCGGCGGGCCACGGCGGCGCCGGGATCCCGACGGGGGGCGTCCATGCCGCGAATGCCGTCGAGCCTGCCAGAAGCGCGGCCAGTGCGAAGGCCGCCGCCCCGGAACGAACTCCCCGCCAGAATATTTTCCGCGTCATGTCCCCCTCCTTATCCCGCAAGTCGCACCGGTCGGGCCGAATCTCTCCCGCACCAAAACATGCAAACGGAATGCCGCCAAGATCCCCTTGAATTTCGAATCATTGCAACGATTTTCCGACAAATCGGTTTCATTCCTGGCTTGCCGAAGACAAATCTGAAAATTCCCGGCGGGCGATCCGCAGGAGAAACCGGAAGCGCGCGTTCCCCGAGGCGCTGCCGCGGGCGACGATGCTTGTCGCCGGTTCCTTCCGGTGATACCCGCGGCTCACCCACCCCAGGATGGGGTCCTCGCTGCCGGAAAACAGCGAGATCTCCAGCGCGGGATCCGTCTCCAGGTGGACGACCGAGCGCCCCGCCTCGATCCGGACCTTCGAAGCACCGTCCATGCGCACGGCGCAGTCTTCCGCCGCATGGAAGAAGATGCGCACGTCGTGCGCGCCGCCGCTTTCGATCTCGTCGGTCACGTCGATGACGCCCGATTCCGCCCGCATTTCGATCGTCCGGGAATGGCGCACGGGCGCGGCCAGGCGGGCGTACCCGTCGTGCCCGCCGGCGACGATCCCGCCCTCCCCTTTCGTGTAGAACCGGGTGCATCTCGCATGCGCCCGCCTACCCCAGAGGAAGGGTCCCAGAATCTCCGATTGGTCCAGGCCGTCGACCTCCAGCGTGTTGTGCGCGGCGGTGGTCCGGAACCAGGTGCGCCATTTTGGGTGCGAGAAGTAGTCGAACGTCCCGGGGTCGACGAGGACGTCGCGCCCCCCGACGCGAAGGGTGAAGCTCAACGCGTCCGCGTGCCCGTGGGCGGCGATGGGGCCGTAGCCCAGCTCGGCACAGTCGAACAGGAGGCTGACCCGGTCCTCCCCCCCGGAGCTTCCGGATTGCAGCAGGTAGAACCCCGATTCCGGAAAAGCCTTCGACCGGATCCGGGCCTCACCCCGGATGGAAGGGGGCGGCCGTTCCGGCGTTCCGGGCCCCAGGAGCCACCATGCCGCCTCCCCCGTTCCGTCGATTCCGCAGGGGGGATCGGGCCGGCTCAAGAGCCGCGCCCCGAGCGCCGGCAGCTCGCGGACATCGAACCCGCCGCCGGCGAGGTCGAGGACGTACCCGTCGTCGCAATCGCCGAACCGCGGCGGCTCGCCTCCCCCGGAAAGCGCCTCCGCGAATTCGAGCATCCCCGCGAGCCTCTCCCGATAGGACGCGGGGAAATCGGCCCCGATCTTCCGCCCGACGATCCCGGCGACGAGGAAGAACTGCAGGACGAACAGGTGATACCCGAACGCCTGCTCCCGGGTGCAGCCGTCGGGATAAGTCTGGAGGAGGATCTCCCGCGACAGGATCCCGCGGCTGCCTTCAAGCCACCTGCGCGCCTCCGGCAGCTCCGGAAAATACGCGGACCCGATGAATACCCCCGCCGCCTCCCCGATCAGGTGATTGTTCGCCGAGGAGCCGCGGGAATATTTCCCGGCGATCTCCCGCAAGTGCTGCCAGACCGTCTCCCGGACCCGTTCGTCGAATCCCGGCGGCCGGTCCCCCCGGTC
>CAZTFC010000041.1:0-22341 GCA_964612075.1 uncultured bacterium | reverse complement strand
CAGGGGAAGGTGCTCAAAGCCACGATCCGCGACCGGATCGCGGCCCGGGGCCGTTAGCCCGAAGCCGTTTCCCCGCCCCCGGGCTCCCCGAACACCTCCGCGGTGAACGCCTGGAGCGTCGCCCCGCGTCGCCAGGCGTCGGGGGGCAGGCCGGCCTTCACGCAGGTCTGTTCCAGGAACGTCTCCCGGTCCCATCCCAGCTCCACGGGCACCTGCGGCAGCAGGAGCCCTCGCCGCCCCAGGTGCGAGACCATCAGGCCGTGGCGGCCCACCTCGACCTCGTCGGCGCGGACGGGAACAAGCGGCGTCAGGACGGAGATCTCCAGGTCGATGGACGAAAGCTCGGCCGGGGTCACGGGCGGGAACCTCGGGTCCTCCGTGGCGGCGGCGACGGCGCACTCCTGGACGACCTTGAACAGCGGCGCCACGGCTTCCGTGTAGCCGATGCAGCCGCGCAGCCGCCCCTTCTTCTTCAGGGTGACGAACGCCGCCCCGGGAGCGGCGAGCCGGCCGGAGAGGCCGGAGACCGCGGGGACCTTGCGATCCCGCACGTATCCCTCGATCGTCCCGCGGGCTACCCCGAGCAGCTCCTCCTTCTCCTTCGCGTCGAGGTACGGCGCGCCGGGGGCGCTCATACGGGAACGTCCTCCGCCGGGATCCGGATCCGCGGCAGGCACGACAGGAAGATGGGGACGATGTCGGGGTCGAACTGCGTCCCGGCGCAGCTGCGCAGCTCCGCGACGGCGTCCTCCGCCGGCAGCGCCTTCCGGTAGGCGCGGGTGGAGGTCATCGCGTCGAACGTGTCCGCCACCGCGAGGATGCGCGACGCCAGCGGGATCTCGTCGCCCGCCAGCCCGGCGGGGTAGCCCCGGCCGTTGTACCGCTCGTGGTGGTGGAGGACGGTGGGAAGCAGCGGCCGGAAGAACGGGATCGGCTCGAGGATGCTCACGGAGAGCTCGGGGTGCCGGACGACCTCCAGGAACTCCTCGGGGGAAAGCTTCCCGGGCTTGTTGAGGACGGTCTCCCGGACGCCGATCTTCCCGAGGTCGTGGAGCACGGAGGCGCGCCGCAGGTCCTCCACCTCCTGCTCCAGGATGCCCATCTCCTTCGCCGTCGCCACGGAGTAGATCGTCACCCGCTGCGAGTGCCCCCGCGTGTAGAAATCCTTCGCTTCGAGGGCCTTGACCATCGCGTCGATGGAGCGGACGTACATGAGGTTGATGACGTCGGTCTGCTCCTTGACCTTCCTCTCGAGGTTCAGCCGGTAATCCTCCACCTGCCGCTCGAGCTCCTTCTTCCGGAGGGCGTTCTCCAGCGTGATCAGGAGGACCTCGCTGCTGAAGGGCTTGGTGATGTAGTCGCAGGCCCCCAGCTTCAGCGCGGAGACGGCGGTGTCGAGCTCGGCGTTGGCCGACATGACGACGCCGGCGGTGGTCGGGCTGCGCCTGATCCATTCCCTGAGGAGGGAGATGCCGTCCATCTTCGGCATCCGGATGTCCGTCAGGAGGATGTCGAACGCCCAGCCCCGGCCGTCGAGCTTCTCGAGGGCCTCCCGGCCGTCGGCCGCCTCCTCCACGGTGTACCCGGCCTGCTCCAGCCATTCCCGCACGAGGAACCGCAGGAACTCCTCGTCGTCGACCACGAGGACGCGGGCCCCCGCCGGACCGGCGAGCAGCGATTCTTTCGGAACGTACTGGGTGAATTTCATTTTATAAGCACGGTGTTCTTGTACGTGGATTTATCGGAAAAAACCCATGAAAACATTGTAGGAATTATTCTCATGCAATTCAACGGGTTTCGCCCCCTCACACGTTGAAGCGCACGTGGACGATGTCCCCGTCCTTCACGACGTACTCCTTTCCCTCGAGCCGGAGCTTCCCCTCGGTCTTCGCCTTCGCCATCGACCCGCACCGCAGGAAATCCTCGCTCGCGACGACCTCGGCCCGGATGAACCCCTTCTCGAGGTCGGAATGGATCCGGCCGGCCGCCGCGACGGCGGTGCTCCCCCTGCGGACGTTCCACGCCCGGACCTCGTCCTCGCCCACGGTCAGGAAGGAGATGTACCGCATCGCGTCGAACGCGCCCCGGACCAGCCGGTCGCGCGCGGACTGCCCGGTCCCCAGCTCTTTCAGGAACTCGGCCTGCTCGGCGGGGGAAAGCTGGGCGATCTCCTCCTCCACCTTGGCGCACAGGCGGACCAGCGGGACCTTCGCTTCTTGCGCCGCCCGGGAGAGCTCGGGGAACGGCTCCCCTTTCATCGACTCCTCGGAGACGTTCAGGACGAGGAGCGCCGGCAGCCGGGTGAGGAACCGGAACCCCGAGACGGCCCGCTCCTCCTCCCCCGCCAGGTCGAGGTCGCGCAGCGGAAGCTCCTTCTCGAACGCCCCGATCGCCTTGTTCAGGGCGGTCCACTCGGCGTCCCTTTTGGCCTCCTTCGTCATCCGCTCGACCCTTTTCTGGGCCACGAGGTAGTCGGAGAGCACCATCGCGGACGACATCGCCCGGAACTCCCCGACGGGGTCGAGGCCGCCCGGCGGGGCCGGGTGGTAGTCGTCCGAGAAGCCGCGCAGGACCAGCGCGAGGACCTCGACGTTCTTCAGCGCGGCGACCGCCTGCGTCGAGAGCGGGTCGGGCTCCCCGGCGTCGACGTCGTGGAACGCGACCGTGATGTGCGTGACCTTCTTCGGGCGGAAGATCTCCGCCAGCCGGTCGACCCGGTCGTCCGGGACCTTGATGGCGCACACGCCGGCGCCCTTCCCCTGCGGGGCGCCCTCGCCGGGGCCGGCCAGCGCCCGGAACAGGGTGCTCTTTCCCGCGCCCGCGTTGCCGAAGATTCCCACTTCCAACGTCTTCTCCCCCTTCCCTGATACCGGTCTTTCCGGTTTTTTTTGTTACTCTTCCGGGACTCCCGCCAGCAGGTCGGTCTCGGGGAAGGCCGGGCCGGGAAGCCACGTCCTGGCGAGGACGTACGTCTCCTGCCGGACGAACTCGCGGAACCCCGGGCGGGCGAGGATCCGCTCCACGTCCTTTTTCTGGGTGCGATGGCATTGGAACGCGCGGAGCTTCGTCTCCGCGTCGGCGGAGGTGTCGACGACGGTGGTGAGCTTCGCCAGCGGGACCCCCGACAGCGGGATGCCCCACGTCTCGAGGATCTCGCGGGGGACCTCGAACTGGTACAGCTTCCAGGGGGCCCAGGGGCGAAGCGCCCCGTCGCGGAAATGGCCGGGATACCACCCGGGGTCGCTCGCACGGTCGAAGGCGGCCAGCGCCACCTCGCACATCGCCCGGTGGTCCGGGTGCCTGGAAACGCCGTCGGGCCCGAACCCCACCATCACGTGGGGGCGGACCCGGCGGACCGCCTCGACGGCGCTTTCGACCAGCAGCTCCCTCGGAGTCTCCGCGAGCCTGCCGTCGATGAACCCCATGTAGTGGACCTTCGCGGCGCCGAGGACCGCGGCCGCCGCCTCGAGCTCGGCGGAGCGGACCTCCCCGACATGCTCCCGGTCGGTCACCGGGGGGTCGCCCAGCATCCCGGCCTCCCCGCGCGTCGCGGCGAGGAGGTGCACCTCGTGCCCTTCCCTTGCGTATTTCGCTATGGTCCCGCCGGGGCCGAACGTCTCGTCGTCCGGGTGCGCCAGCAGGAACAGGATCCGCTTCGCCATGCGCCCGCATCTTCCTTTCCCGAAGATACGGGTAAGATACCACTAACCGGCGGTCAGCGGGTGTAGCCCGCCTCGCCGTGCTGGGACAGGTCGAGCCCCATCGACTCGTGCTCGGGGTCCACCCGCAGCCCCATCACCTTGTCGAGCGCCACCAGCAGCCCGTAGCTCACGCAGAAGGCGTAGGCCATGGCGACCCCCGCCGCCAGCGCCTGGACCAGGAACAGCTTCGGGTTGCCGTAGAACAGGCCGTCCGCGCCCGCGGGGTTGACCGCCTTCGTGGCGAACAGCCCCGTGGCCAGCGCGCCGAACATGCCGCCGACGAAGTGGACGCCGACCACGTCCAGCGAGTCGTCGTACCCGAAGCGCCCTTTCAGCATGATGGCGCCGTAGCAGATCGCGCCGACGGCCAGGCCGATGACGATCGCGGCCATGGGGGTGACGAACCCGGCGCCCGGGGTGATCCCCACCAGCCCCGCGACGCACCCCGACGCGGCGCCCAGCACGGTCGGCTTGCCGCGGTGGGCCCATTCCACGCAGACCCACGAAAGCGTCGCCGCGGAGGCGGCCAGGTGCGTGGCGACGAAGGCGCCGGCCGACAGCTCCCCCGCCGCGAGGGCGCTGCCGGCGTTGAACCCGAACCATCCGAACCAGAGGATCGCCGCCCCGAGCACCGTCATCGGCAGGTTGTGCGGCGCCATGTTGTCGGCGCCGTACCCCTTCCGCTTCCCGACGACGAGCGCCGCCGCCAGCGCCGAGATCCCCGAGGTGATGTGGATGACGGTCCCCCCGGCGAAGTCGAGCGCCCCGAGGTTGCGGATCCACCCGCCGACCCCCCACACCCAGTGCGCCACCGGGTTGTAGACGACCAGCGCCCACAGCAGCATGAACACCAGGAACGCGGAGAACTTGAACCGCTCCGCGAACGCGCCGGTGATGAGCGCCGGGGTGATGACGGCGAACATCATCTGGAACGCCATGAACGCCAGGTGCGGCACCGTGGCGGCGTAGTCCGCGTTTGGCGCGAGCCCGACGCCCGACAGGCCGGCCCACGAAAGGTCGCCCAGGACCCCCCCGAGGTCCGGGCCGAACGCCATGCTGTAGCCGACCAGCGCCCACTCGACGCTGATCAGCCCGATGACGATGAACGACTGCATGATCGTGCCCAGGACGTTCTTAGCGCGCACCATGCCGCCGTAGAACAGCGCGAGCCCCGGGGTCATCAGCATGACCAGCGCCGCAGAAACGAGCAGCCAGGCGGTGTCGCCCGTGTTCATGGAGGTTCCTCCTTACGCCGCGTGATGGGCCGTCTGCGGCCCTGCGGCGGAAAGAGCAACGGGCGTGCCATCGGGGGAACTTTGCGGAACGGCTGGGGAATCGGGGAAACGACGATGCGGGAGGAGCGGACAATATTGTCCGTATTACGACACTTCTGGGCGAACCCGGGCGGGGGTCAGGCGGGCGGGGCGGCGTCCAGGGCCTTGCGGACCGTCCGGGCCAGCACGTCGGCGCGGTAGGGCTTGGGAAGGAACGCGGCCCCGCCGATGTCCTCCGTGGGGGTGTGGCCGCTGGACAGGACGATCCTCGCCGCGGGGTCGATCGAGCGGATCTCGCGCATCGCCTCCAGCCCGGAGCGCCGGGGCATCGTCATGTCCAGGATGACGAGGTCCACGCGCCCCCGGTTCTCGGCGTACCGGTCGATCGCCTCCTTGCCGTCGGCCGCGAGAACCACCGTGTAGCCGAACGACTCCAGCACCATTCGGCCGAGGTCCCGGATCAGCCCCTCGTCGTCCGCGAAGAGGACGGTCTCCTTCCCCTCCACCGGGCGCACCGCCTCCTCCTTGAGAGGCGCCTCCTCGACCGCGCCTTCCGCCTCGGGGAAATAGGCGCAGAAGGTCGTCCCCTTCCCGGGGTGGCTGTCGAGGTTGATCCAGCCGTTGTGCTGCTTTACGATGCCGTACACGGTGGAGAGCCCCAGCCCGGTGCCGCGCCCCATCTTCTTCGTGGTGAAGAACGGCTCGAAGACCCGGCGCTGCAGCGCGTCGTCCATCCCGGCGCCGTTGTCGCCGATGGAGAGCCGGATGAACCGCCCTTTGCGGGCGTACGGGAAGAGCCGGCAGTACTCGTCGTCGACCAGGACCTTTTCCGCCCGGACGTAGATCCAGTACCCCGTCAGCGGCCGCGCCCCCTTCGCGTCGACGGCGTTGAGCGACTCGAGGATCGCGTCGCGGGCGTTGACGCAGAGGTTCATCAGGACCTGGTGCACCTGGTTCGGGTCGGCGAGGGCGAGGGGGAGGCCGTCCTCGATGGACGAGGTGATCTCGATGCGGCGGTCGATCGTCTGGGAGAAGAGGGTCACAACCTCGCGGACGACGTTCGCGAGGTTGACGGGCCGCCGCTCCGAGGGGGACCGGCGGGAGAAGTCGAGAAGCTGGCGGATGAGGGACACCGCCCGCTCCGAGGCGCGGATGGCGTCGGAGATCGGGGCCGCCGCCCCCGTGCAGTCCGCGGGGATCGCCCGCTGCGCGATATCGAGGCTCCCGAGGATCCCGGTGAGGATGTTGTTGAAGTCGTGGGCGATGCCGCCGGCCAGCGTCCCCACCGCCTCCATCTTCTGCATCTCGATGATCGTCTCCTCGAGGCGGCGCCGGTCGGTCACGTCGATCCCCGTGGCGATGACGGAGGCGACGCCGCCGGACGCGTCGCGCAGCGGCGCGTATTTCCAGGAGACCGTCCTCTCCTCGTCGCGCGCGGTGAAGATCCGGCTCTCGAGGGGGGGCGGGACGCGCCCCGCCCGGACCGCCTGGAAGGCCGCGTCGTGCAGGCCGCGCATCGGCTCCGGGACCAGGAACTCCGTCATCTTCTTCCCGGCGACCTCGGCGGCGGTCCAGCCGGTGGTCTCCTCGCACTGCCGGTTGAACAGCAGGACCTCCCCATCCATCCCGAGCCGGAGGACGAGCGCCCCGGAGACCTCCAGGATGCGCGTCGTGAAGTCCCTCTCCCTGCGGAGGTCGTTCAGGATGCGGACGCGGGCGGTGACGTCCCGCAGGATCATCATGCCGAGCGGGCCGCTGCGCAAGGGGACGAAGGTCTCCTTCCGGTTCTCGCGCGCGATCCAGGTCATGGCGATCTCGCCGGAGAACGTGGCGCCGTCGCGCCGCCGGATCGTCGTCTCCCACTGGCCGTGCACCCCGTCCGGCCCGGGCCCGCGCAGCGCGAGGCGCAGGGCCGGCGGCGCGTCCCCCTCGACCAGGATCGACCCGGGGTCCATGTCGAAGAGCAGCTCCGGGTACGGGTAGCCGAGCATGGAGGCGGCCGCGGGGTTGGCGCGGACGACCTTCCCCTCGCGGACCAGCAGGACGCCGTCCCGCTGGCTCCGGAGGAGGTCGTCGTAGGACGACTTCGCGTTCGCGAAGGTCTCGTGGCGGCGCGCGCCCTCGATGGCGTCCCCCATCCGGCGGGCCATCGCCGAGAACGCGGCGGCCTCCGCGGGATCGAAAGCCGCCGGGTCGTCCGAGTGCGCGACGAGGACCAGGCACTGCCGGACGGACGGGTCCACCGGGGCGGAGACGCAGCTGTGCATCCCGAGGCGGCGAAGCTCGCCGGCCGCGGCCGCGTCCCACGGGCCCGGCTCCCCTTCCCGCATCGCGCATGGCACGGCCGTCCTCGTCGCGGCTCCCGGCGGCAGGCGGCCCCAGGGGGTGTCGTCCCACCGGAAAGGCGCGTCCGGAAGATCGCCGGCGCGGGGCCCCGACGCGTGGATCACCCGGATCGACCCGTCCGGCTCCGCGACCCCCGCCCAGGCGAGGGAGTACCCTCCGGGCCTCGTGAGGACTTCGCACACCTGCCCCACGATCCTGTCCTCCTCGAGGGCGCCCGCGAGGCACCGGTCGGCCTCGGAGAGCAGCGCGCATCTGCCGTCGAGCCGCTCCTTGCGGCCGAACCACCGGCCGGTGAGAAAGAAGCCCGAGGCGAACAGGCCGGACAGGAAGAGCTCCGCCACCGGCCCCGGCAGCCACGGAAGGACGGGCCGCGGCCCCCAGGAATCGAAAAGGGCGGCGTAGACGGAAAGCGCCCCTTTGAGCAGGAACGCGGCGAACACGAGGACCCAGACCCTGCCGATCCGCTTCTTCAGGACAAAGGATATGGACATCCATGCGGAGACGGAATGGAACAGGGCCGATCCGATGTGGATCAACGCCAGCGGCATATCGCGGAAGTCTCCTCCGCCCGGAATATTACCAACTTTTCCGCCGATTCGGAACAGGCGGGTTGCCGTCCGCCCGCCGGCTTTCAGCGCGCCAGGAGGACCGCCAGCGCCTCGACGTGGTGGGTGTTGGGGAAGAAGTCGAACATCTGGAGGAGCCGCAGGTCGTACCGGTCGGCGAGCCCCGCCACGTCCCGGGCCAGCGTCGACGGGTTGCAGGAGACGTAGCACACCGCCCCCGCCCCGACCCCCTTGACGAGGGAGAGCGCCCTGGCCGAAAGGCCGGCCCGGGGGGGGTCGAGGATCAGCACGTCGTACTTCCCCTCCGGGCGGAACCTCTCGACCCTCGAGCGCACGGCCCGCACGTTCCCGATGCCGTTCCTGCGAAGGTTCCGGCGAAGGTCCGCGAACGAGCCCGCATCCTCCTCGACCGCCACGACCTCCCCGAACCGGGAGGACAGCGGAAGCGCGAAGTTCCCGCCGCCGGCGTAGAGGTCGAGCAGGCGGCCCGACGGCGATTCCTTGACCAGCTCGAGGATCCTTCGGACGAGCGTGAGGTTCATCCGCCAGTTCGCCTGGAAGAAGTTCCCCGTGGAAACGGAATACGACAGCCCTTCCAGGTCGAGGGTGATCCGCTCCTTCCCCCAGGAGCGGTCCTCGAAGCGCGCGCCCGACAGGAAGCCGCGGAGGCGGTCGACGATCCTGCGGTCGAAGCGCACCCCGGGGAACCACGCGACGGCCTCCGCGCCGTCCGTGGCCACCTGGACTTCCGATATGCCCGGGACGATCCGGCCCAGCCCCCGGAGCATGGTCAGGGCGACGGTGATCCGGCCCACCATCAGCGGGCACCGCGAAACGGCCACCAGGCGGCGCGACCGCTCCGCGAAGAAACCGATCCCTTCGCCGTCGGTCTTGAACTGCCCGCGGAACCGGTAGCCGAACTGCGGCCCGAGGGGCGCCAGCGCCGGGACGACGTCCGTTCTCCCGATGCGCCGGAACGCCTCCTCCAGGACCCCCCGCTTCATCTCGACCTGGTACAGGTAGGCCGCGTGCTGGAGCTGGCAGCCGCCGCATTCCCCGAAATACACGCACGGCGGGTCGACGCGGTACGGCGAGGGGGAGAGAACACGGATCGTGTCGGCGAACGCGTAATCCTTCTTCCGCTCCCCCAGGCGCACCTCGACCTCCTCCCCGGGCAGCGCGCCCCGGATGAAGAGGATCCCCAGGTCCTCCGTCCGTGCGAGGGCGAATCCCCCGTACACGGGGGAGAGCGTCGTCACGATCCTGCGTTCCAAAGGTTGCCTCCGGACCCCGGCGGGATTGCGCGGGCGTCCACCGGGTTAGGATAAGATTACCACTATGGACCGCGAAGTCCTGCGCAACATACGGGAGTCCTTCAAGGCGTCCCGTGAAAACCTCACGTGGCTCCGGGCGAACATGGACCCGGCCTTCTTCCGGATCCTGCGAGAGGAGCCGGAACCGCTGGCCGTCCTCTGCCTGCGCATGCGGCAGCTCTCCGTCGGCCGGCGGATCGTCCTGGACGACCGGGAGAACGCGCTGATTACCGCGCGCCTCTCGGTCCCGGGCTCCCTCTACGAGACCCTCCTGTCGCTCGACCGCGAGGTCGCCTGCTGCGAGATCGTCCACTCCCGCGCCCCCGTCCCCGGGACGGGCAGGGACCTGGAGTTCCAGCGATACGAATTCGCCCCCGGGAGCGATCCGGGCGCCCCTCCCGCCGCGGAGACGCCGGTCCCCGCCCGCCTGCGCCGCCTCGTCGCCATGAGCATGAAGGGATCGGGAGCCGACGTCCCCCCGGCGGAGCGGGACCGGCTGCTCGACGTCCTCCGGCGGAACAACCCGCGGTTCGTGCGCCTTTCGCCTCCCGAACGCGTCGCCCGGATCCTGCGGCTCCTCCACCGCGCGGCGGGCGGCCCGGGAGTGCACATCGAGGTCGGGGACGCGGAGGCGGCGGAGGCGGGGACGCCCGCGGAAAGCGAAGTTCTCGTCGGCGTGGAGAACCCCCCGCAGAGGGACTACCTCCGGCAGCTCATGGAGGTATTCAACCGGCTCGACCTCGGCGTCCGGTCCGCCTTCTCGCTCATCGTCTCCTCCCGGGGGCTGCCGTACTTCCTGGGCGCGTTCCGCGTGGCCCGCCGCGACGGGGGGCTCCTCGAGAAGGACTCCCGCCTGCACCGCCGCCTGCTCGGCGAGCTCTACAACGTCCAGCTCCTGTCCAACGGCTCGGAGACGTACCGGCGTTTCGTTCAGGGACGGCTGATGACGGGCGCGGAGGCGACGCTGGTGGAAGCGCTCATCGGCTTCTGCCACACCAGCCTCGTCCACAACCAGCCGCACCGGTTCACCCTCGAGGACGTGGCCCGCGCGTTCCACTCCCACCCCGACGTCGCTCTCATGCTCGCCCGCGCCTTCTCCCTGCGGTTCGACCCGGAGGTCCCGGACCGCGGCCCTGCCTGCGAGGCGGCCCTTTCCTCGGCGGCGAGGGAGATCGAGGAGTACAACACGGGGCACCGGCAGCTCGACGGGTTCCGCCGGGAGGTCTTCCGGGCGGCCCTCGCGTTCGTCCGCCGCACCCTGAAGACGAACTTCTACGTGCAGGAGAAGCAGGCGCTGGCCTTCCGCCTCGACCCCGGATACCTTTCCGACCTGGGAGCCGACTTCACTTCCGACCTCCCCCCGCGCCGCCCCTTCCGCGTCACCTTCTTCTTCGGGCGCAACGGGCTGGGGTACCACGTCGGGTTCTCCGACATCGCGCGCGGCGGCTGGCGGACCGTCATGACCCGTTCGCGCGACGACTACGTGACCGTGGCGAACGCGGTCTTCCGCGAATGCTACGTGCTGGCGCACACGCAGCACCTGAAGAACAAGGACATCTACGAGGGCGGCTCGAAGATGGTGGCGGTCGTCCGGGCGCGGAGCCAGGACACGAGGGAGCTGGCGGAGCAGCGGCTCCACAAGGTGCAGCACGCCTTCGCCAACGCCTTCTTCGACATCTTCGTCACCTCGGGGGGAAAGGCGAAGGATCCGCGGGTGGTGGACTACTACGGGGAGGACGAGCCGATCGAGCTGGGCCCCGACGAGAACATGCACGACCGGATGATCGAGGCGATCGCGCGGCTGTCGGCGGCCCGGGGGTACGTGCTCGGCATCGGCGTCATGTCGAGCAAGAAGGCGGGGATCAACCACCGGCAGTACGGGGTGACCTCCACCGGGGTGGTCCGGTTCGCCGAGGCCGCCATGCGGGAGGCCGGGACGGACATCCGCCGGGACGCCTTCTCCGTGAAGTTCACCGGCGGGCCGAACGGCGACGTGGCGGGGAACGCGATGCGGATCCTGCTCGAGAGGTGCCCGCGGGCGTCGATCCGCCTGATCCTCGACGGGTCGGGGGCGCTTTTCGACCCGGAGGGCCTCGACCGGGAGGAGCTTTCGCGCCTGCTCCTGCGGCGGGACATCGATGCGTTCCGGCCGGAGGCGCTCCACCCGGGAGGGTTTCTCCTCTACCGGAACGAGCGCCGGACCGAGGGGCTGCGCGAGCTGTTCAAGCGCGCCGACCGGGCGGCGGAAGGCGTGTCGCTTTCCTGGGTCACGGCGGACGAGTTCAACCGGGAATTCGACACGCTCGCCTTCACCGTGCCCGCGGACCTGTTCCTCCCCGCGGGAGGGCGGCCGGAGACGGTGGACGGTACCAACTGGCGGGCGTTCCTCTCCGGGGACGGGACCCCCTCGGCGCGCGTCATCGTGGAAGGGGCGAACTCGTTCCTCACCCCGGAAGCGCGGGAGCGGCTGCAGAAACGGGGCGTGGTGATCCTGAAGGACTCCTCCGCGAACAAGTGCGGCGTCATCTCCTCGTCCTACGAGATCATCGGGAACCTGATGATGACCGAGAAGGAGTTCCTTGCGCATCGGGAGGAATACGTCCGCGACGTGCTCGCGATCCTCGAGAGGCGCGCCGGGGACGAGGCGGAATGCATCTTCCGGCGCAGGCGTGAAGACCCGGGGCGGTCGTACACGGAGATCTCCGACGCGATCAGCGGGGAGATCGACGAGCGGTACTCCCGGCTGTTCGAATTCTTCCGGGAGCGCCCGGGGCTGCCTCTGGCCCGCCCCTGGCGAATGGCGCTGCTCGCCCACCTGCCGGCCTTCCTGCGCAACCGCGCCCGGTACCGCCGCAGGGTGTCGGGGCTCCCCGCGAAGTACCTCTGCGCGATACCGGCCCGGGAGATCGCGGCGGCCTCGGTCTACCGGGGGGAGGACGGGTGGTGGACCGGCCGGGACTTCGATCGGGAGCTGCGCCGGTACGTCGCGGAAACCTTCGGTCACGGGCGCCCGCGGGCGCGCGCCCCGCGGGATTGACTTGCGCTCGCCGCCCGCTTTAATGTGATAATTTATAGCTTGTTCCCTTGCGTGGCCGCATCGTCCGAACGCGCCGCAACCCCCGGGAAAAAGGCAATGAGCATGCAGATCCTGATGAATTCGGTGGTACGGAAGACGCTGATGAGCCTCACGGGGATCGCCATGCTCGCGTTCACCACCGTGCACCTGCTGGGGAACACGCTGATCTTCAACGGCCCCGACGACATCAACGCCTATTCCGCAGGGCTGCACTACCTGCCGACCCTCCTCTGGACCGTGCGGATCCTCCTGGCCGGTGCGCTCGCGGCACACGTCTTCTTCGGCGTCATGCTGACCCTGGAGAACTGGAAGACCAAGCCGGACAGGTACGCCTTGAAGCGGATGCTGAAGGCCTCCTTCGCCGGCGAGACGATGATCTGGACCGGCCTCCTGATCCTGGCCTTCCTCGTCTTCCACCTGCTCCACTTCAGCTTCCGGGTCGTCCCCGCCGCGGTGCCGGGCCCCGACTTCCAGGGGAGGTTCGACATCTTCACCATGGTGCGCGACTCCTTCCGGAGCGGCCCGATGTCGCTGGGGTATCTCGCCGCCATGGCGGTCATGGCGCTGCACCTGTCCCACGGGATCCAGGGGATCCTCCAGACCGTCGGGCTGAACAACGAGAAGTCCATGCCCTGGTTCCGGAGGCTCGGCATGGGTTCCGCCCTCTTCTTCCTCGTCGGGTACGGCGTCATCCCCGTGCTCGTCCTCGCCGGCGTCGGCGTCTTCGCGGGATGAGGGAAGCGACATGATCCTCGACGGGAAAGCGCCGACCGGCCCGATCGAATCGACGTGGGAGCGCCACCGGTCCGACATGAAGCTGGTGAACCCGGCGAACAAGAGGAAGTACAGGATCCTGGTCGTCGGCACCGGCCTGGCCGGCGCCTCCGCCGCCGCGACCCTCGGCGAGCTGGGGTACAACGTCGAGGCGTTCTGCTACCAGGACAGCCCCCGGCGCGCCCACTGCATCGCGGCCCAGGGCGGGATCAACGCGGCGAAGAACTACCCCAATGACGGCGACAGCGTCTTCCGCCTCTTCCACGACACCATCAAGGGCGGCGACTTCCGGGCGCGCGAGGCCGACGTCTGGCGGCTGGCCCAGGTGAGCAACAACATCATCGACCAGTGCGTGGCGCAGGGCGTCCCGTTCGCGCGCGACTACGGGGGCCACCTGGAGACCCGCTCCTTCGGCGGCGCGCAGGTCTCCCGGACCTTCTACGCGCGCGGGCAGACCGGCCAGCAGCTCCTCCTCGGGGCCTACTCCGCCCTTTCGCGCCAGGTACGCGCGGGCACGGTGAAGATGTACCCGCGGACCGAGATGCTCGACCTCGTGGTGGTCAACGGCGAGGCCAAGGGGATCACGCTGCGCGACCTGATCACCGGGGAGATCCGCTGCCACACGGGCGACGCGGTCCTGCTCTGCTCGGGCGGGTACGTCAACGTGTTCCACCTCTCCACCAACGCCATGGGATCCAGCGTCACGGCCGTCTGGAAGGCCTACAGGAAGGGCGCCTACCTCGCCAACCCCTGCTACACCCAGGTACACCCCACCTGCATCCCGCAGGCGGGAGAGTACCAGTCGAAGCTGACCCTCATGTCCGAGTCGCTCCGCAACGACGGGCGCTGCTGGGTCCCCCGGAGGCGGGAGGATGTCGGCAGGCCGCCGGACGCCATCCCCGAGGACGACCGGGACTACTTCCTGGAGCGCAAGTACCCGAGCTACGGGAACCTCGCCCCCCGCGACGTCGCCTCCCGGGCGGTGAAGGAGCAGTGCGACGACGGGCGCGGCGTCGGCCCGAACGGGCGCGGGGTGTACCTCGATTTCAAGGACGCCATCCGGCGGCTGGGCGAGCACGAGCTGCGCGAGCGGTACGGGAACCTCTTCGAGATGTACGAGCGGATCACCGACGAGGACGCCTACAAGGTTCCCATGCGGATCTACCCGGCCCCCCACTACGCCATGGGCGGCCTCTGGGTCGACTACAACCTGATGAGCAACATCCCCGGGCTGTTCGTCCTGGGCGAGGCGAACTTCTCCGTCCACGGCGCGAACCGGCTGGGAGCCAGCGCGCTGATGCAGGGGCTGGCGGACGGCTACTTCATCATCCCCTACACGATCGCCGACTACCTGGCGCGCACGAAGCCGGGCAAGGTCACCGCCTCCCACCCCGAGTGCCGCAAGTCGATCGAGGACGTGAAGGCTACGCTGAAGAAGCTGCTCGCGGTGCGCGGCGGGCGCTCCGTGACGGATTTCCGGAGGGAACTGGGAAGCCTGATGTGGCACAACTGCGGGATGCAGCGCAGCAACAAGAGCCTCTCCGAGGCGCTCTCCACGATCCCGGCGATCAAGGAGGAGTTCTGGGGGAACGTGAGGGTCCCCGGGACGTCCGCGGAATTCAACCCGCAGCTCGAGAACGCCGGCCGGACCGCCGACTTCATCGAGTTCGCCGAGCTGCTCTGCCGCGACGCCCTGCACCGGGACGAGTCGTGCGGCGGCCACTTCCGGGTGGAGCACCAGTACGAGGACGGCGAGGCGCGCCGCAACGACGCCAGGTTCTGCTACTCGGCCGCCTGGGAATACAAGGGCGAGGGCGCCCCGCCCGAGCTCCACAAGGAGCCGCTGCGCTTCGAGCACGTACACCTCATGGTGAGGAGCTACAAGTGATCCCCGAAAAGGGACCCGGCCGCGGGACCATGAACCTGAAGCTGATCGTGTGGCGGCAGAGGGACCCCGGCGACGCCGGCCGGTTCGAGACCTACACCGCGAGAAACATCACCCCCGACCATTCCTTTCTCGAGATGCTCGACGTGGTCAACGAGGATCTGATCCGGGAGGGGAAGGAGCCCATCGCGTTCGACCACGACTGCCGCGAGGGGATCTGCGGCATGTGCTCCGCGGTGATCAACGGCGTCCCGCACGGCGGCTTCGAGCGGACCACCGTCTGCCAGCTCCACATGCGGAAGTTCAAGGACGGCGACACGCTCTACATCGAGCCGTGGCGGGCCCGCGCCTTCCCCATCCTCCGGGACCTGGTGGTCGACCGGGGGACGCTCGACAAGCTCATCCAGGCGGGAGGGTACATCTCCTGCCACACGGGCGGCGTTCCCGACGGCAACGCCCTCCCGATCCCGAAGGGGGACGCCGACTACGCGATGGACGGGGCGGAGTGCATCGGGTGCGGCGCCTGCGTCGCGGCCTGCCCCAACGGGGCGGCCATGCTCTTCGTGGGGGCGAAGGTGGCCCACCTCGCGGTCCTGCCCCAGGGGCGGGTGGAGGCGCCCGAGCGGGTCGCGGAGATGATCCAGGCGATGCGGGACTGCGGGTTCGGGAACTGCTCCAACCACTATGAATGCGAGGCGGTCTGCCCCAAAGGGATCAGCGTGAAGTTCATCGCCAAACTGAACCGAGAATTCCTGAAAGCCCTCATCCTGGCGAAGACCGGGCCGTTCAAGTCGAGCGACTGAAAAGCCGGGTCGATCCCGTGAAGCCGGGGGGGGCGGGAGGAGGTCTTCATGAAGAATCCGCTCCGGCCCGAGCAGCTCCGGCGGATGGACGCCTGGTGGCGGGCGGCCAACTACCTGTCCGTCGGCCAGATCTACCTGTACGACAACCCCCTCCTGAAGGAACCGCTCGAGATATCTCACGTCAAGCCCCGCCTCCTGGGGCACTGGGGGACCACCCCGGGGCTCAACTTCATCTACGTCCACCTGAACCGGGTCATCAAGGAGCGCGACCTGGACATGATCTACATCACCGGCCCGGGACACGGAGGCCCCGCCCTCGTCGCCAACACCTGGCTCGAGGGGACCTACAGCAAGTTCTACCCGGACGTCTCGCGGGACGAGGAAGGGATGAAGCGGCTCTTCAAGCAGTTCTCCTTCCCCGGGGGGATCCCCTCGCACGTCGCCCCCGAGGTCCCGGGCTCGATCCACGAGGGGGGCGAGCTCGGCTACGCGTTGAGCCACGCCTTCGGCGCCGCCTTCGACAACCCCGACCTCGTCGTCGCATGCGTCGTGGGCGACGGCGAGGCCGAGACGGGCCCTCTGGCGACCGGCTGGCACTCGAACAAGTTCCTGAACCCGGTCAGCGACGGGGCGGTGCTGCCGATCCTCCACCTGAACGGCTACAAGATCGCCAACCCCTGCGTCCTCGCGAGGATCCCGAGGGAGGAGCTGGAGCAGCTCTTCCTCGGCTACGGCTACGAGCCGATCTTCGTCGAGGGCTCGGACCCGGAGCCGATGCACCAGGCGATGGCCGCCGCGCTCGACGGGGCGCTGGAAAAGATCCGCGCGATCCAGGAAAAGGCGCGCGCGACGGGCGACGTGTCGCGCCCCCGCTGGCCGATGATCGTGCTGCGGACCCCGAAGGGTTGGACCGGGCCGAAGGAGGTCGACGGCAAGCCGTCGACGGGCACGTGGCGCTCCCACCAGGTGCCCTTCTCCGAGATGGCCTCCAGCCCGGGCCACGTGAAGCTGCTCGAGGAGTGGATGCGCGGCTACCGGCCGGAAGAGCTGTTCGACGGGCAGGGGCGGCTGCTCCCCGAAATCGCGGAGCTTGCGCCGGAGGGGAACCGGCGGATGGGCGCGAACCCGCACGCCAACGGCGGGCTGCTCCTCCACGACCTCCGCATGCCCGACTTCCGCGACTACGCCGTGCACGTCCCCGCCCCCGGGACCGTCGAGGCCGAGGCGACGCGGGTCATGGGGACGTTCCTGCGCGACGTCATGAAGCGGAACGCCGACGCCCGCAACTTCCGGATCTTCGGCCCCGACGAGACCGCCTCCAACCGGCTCGGCGCCGTCTTCGAGGTCACAGGCAAGACGTGGGTCGCCGGGACGCTGCCGACCGACGAGAAGCTGTCGGCCGACGGGCGCGTCGTCGAGATGCTGAGCGAGCACCAGTGCCAGGGGTGGCTCGAGGGATACCTGCTGACCGGGCGGCACGGCCTCTTTTCCTGCTACGAGGCGTTCATCCACATCGTCGACTCGATGTTCAACCAGCACGCGAAGTGGCTGAAGGTCACGCGCCACATCCCGTGGCGCAGGCCGATCGCCTCCCTCAACTACCTGCTCACCTCGCACGTCTGGCGGCAGGACCACAACGGTTTCAGCCACCAGGACCCGGGGTTCATCGACCACGTGGTGAACAAGAAGGCGGACGTCATCCGCGTCTACCTCCCCCCCGACGCGAACTGCCTGCTGTCGGTGACCGACCACGTCCTGCGCAGCCGCAACTATGTGAACGTCATCGTCGCCGGGAAGCAGCCCTCCCTGCAGTGGCTCACCATGGACGAGGCGATCCACCACACCTCGGCGGGGATCGGGATCTGGGAATGGGCGAGCAACGACCGCGGCACGGAGCCCGACGTCGTGATGGCGTGCGCGGGCGACGTGCCGACGCTCGAAACGCTGGCGGCCGTCTCCCTGCTTCGGGAGATGGTGCCCTCCCTGCGGATCCGGGTCGTCAACATCGTGAACCTGATGAAGCTGCAGCCGCCGAGCGAGCACCCGCACGGCCTCTCCGACAAGGACTTCGACGCCATCTTCACGAAGGACAAGCCGATCATCTTCGCGTTCCACGGCTACCCCTGGCTCATCCACCGTCTGACCTATCGAAGGACCAACCACGTCAACCTCCACGTGCGCGGCTACAAGGAGGAAGGGACGACCACGACCCCCTTCGACATGGTGGTCCTCAACGACCTCGACCGGTTCCACCTCGCGGGGGACGTGATCGACCGGGTGCCGGCGCTGGGGCCGAAGGCCGCGTACGCCAAGCAGGACCTGCGGGACCGGCTGATCGACCACAAGCAGCACATCCGGGAGCACGGGGAGGACATGCCGGAGATCCGCAACTGGCGGTGGACGGCGTGAGCGTCCTCGCCTTCAACGCGGGGTCGAGCACGATCAAGTACTCCCTCTTCGCCGGGGAGGCGATGGAGCTCGTCGCCGGGGAAACGCTGGAGGACCCCCCGGCGAACGCGGTGGAGAAGATCCTTTCCTCGATCCGGAAACGCATCGCCGACGACCCGGTCGCCGCCGTCGGCCACCGGGTGGTCCACGGGGGGCGCCATTTCCGGGAGAGCGTCCGGATCGACGACCGGGTTCTGGGCCTGATCGGAAGCCTCACGAAGCTGGCGCCCCTCCACAACCCCCCGGCCCTCCGGACGATCGTCGCGGCGCGGCGCGCCCTCCCGGACGTGCCCCACGTCGCGGTCTTCGACACGGCGTTCTTCGCGGAGCTGCCCCCCGACCGGCACGTCTACCCCCTTCCGTACGAGTGGTACGAGAATCCCGGGATCCGCCGCTACGGCTTCCACGGCATCAGCCACGCCTACTGCTCCGGGCGGGCCGCCGAGTTCCTCGGCCGCCCCCCCGCGTCCTTGCGCGCCGTCGTCTGCCACCTCGGGAACGGCTGCTCCGCGACGGCCACCCTCGGCGGGAAGCCGGTCGCCACCACCATGGGGTTCACGCCGATGGAGGGGCTCATGATGGGGACCCGCGCCGGGTCGGTCGACGCGGGGATCCTGTTCTACGCCATGGAGCGGATGGGGATCACCCGGGTGGAGCTCTTCGACATCCTCCAGCGGAAAAGCGGGCTATTGGGGGTGTCGGGCGTCTCCTCCGACTTCCGCGAGGTCCGCGCGGCGGCGGAGGCGGGGAACGGGCGGGCCCGGCTGGCGCTGTCGATCTATTACCACTCCGTCCGGGCGGCCGTGGGGTCCCTCGCCGTGGCGCTGGGGGGCGTGGACGCCCTGGTCTTCACCGCGGGGGTGGGGGAAAACTCCGCGGAGCTGCGGGAAGAGGTCTGCCGCGGGCTCGAATGCCTTTCCCTGCACCTCGACCCAGCGAAAAACCGCTCCGCGAGGCCCGACGCGGACCTCGCCGCCGACGGCCCCGGGGGGAGGATCCTCGCCCTGCGCACCCGCGAGGAGCTGCACATCGCCCGGGAGGCGGCGAGGGGGCTTTAGACGGAGGAAGAAAGGGGGGGACCCGGCGGGGCCGCCGGGTCCCTTCCGGCTACTTGTTGCCCACCTGGGTGGTGAGGAAGATGGGAAGCGTCATCTGCCCGACCTGCGCCTGCAGCTCCTCGATCCCGTTCATGTGGGCGTCCTCGTCCTTGAGGATCCCTGTCAGGAAGTCGGCGGTGGCGTTGTCGCCGACCTCGCCCGCCAGGGCGATCGCCGCGTTGTACGCCTTGATGGCCATCTCCTCCGCCACGTGGTCCGCCGCGAGCTGCTTCGGGACGTCCGAGCCGATCGTGATCTTCCCCAGGACGGACACCGTGGGGATGCCCTCCATATAAAGGATCCGGGCGATGAGGTCCTCGGCGTGCTTCATCTCCTGGATGGCCCGCGCCTCGAAATGCTTGTGCAGCTTTTCGTAGCCCCAGTTGTCGCACATCTCCGAATGGACCATGTACTGGTTGATGGCGGTCAACTCGTCCGACAGCAGCGAGTTCAGCGTCTCGATAAGCTTCGCGTTCCCTTTCATCGGGGCCTCCAATGGTGTGATGATCCTCCCTTCAATATTACCTCAATTCCCTCCCCGGACGGGGAGCACGAGGCGGAAGCCGCGCTTGTCGTTGCCGACCTCCGGCGGGGACCAGTAGCGGGACGCGGTGCGGGCGTTCCTGGCGTCGGTGTCCCAGCACCCGCCCCGGAGGGCCCGGTAGAAGCCTTCCTCCGCCCCCTTCGGGTCCAGCCGCGGCGAGCGGTGGTAATACTTCTCCCCGTAGATGTCCGAACACCACTCCCAGACGATCCCGGTCATATCGTACAGCCCCAGCCCGTTCGGCTTCTTCCTGCCCACTGGATGCGTGGAGCCGCGGCTGTTCCGGTAATACCAGGCGTATTCCGAAAGCTCCTCGTCGCTGCTCGTCCCGGCGTACCTCTCGTCCTTTCCCCCGCTGCGTGCGGCGTACTCGAACTCGGCCTCGGTGGGAAGGCGGTATTTCCGGCCCGTCTTCGCGTTCAGGCGCCCGATGAAGCGCCGCGCGTCGTCCCACGAGACGTTCTCCACCGGGTAATCGCCCCCCTTGCGGTTCCGGGAGGGGTTGCTCCCCATCACCTTCACCCACTGGTCCTGCGTGACGATGCGCCTGGCGATGGAAAAATCGGAAACGCACACCTCGTGGACCGGGCGCTCGTCGGAATTCCCCTCCCCGGTGAAATCCCCCATCTGGAAGCATCCCCCCTTCACGAACACGAACTCCATGCCCGTAACAGGGTCCGGGGGCGGGCCCGTCCGCGGGCCGCCCGCCGCGACGGCGGGCAGCGCGCAGAGCACGACCAGGAATGCGCGGATCGCCCCGGGGATGCGCACTTTACGGCCTGCCTCCCCGCTTTCCCTCCCATCCGTCGGCGACCGTTCCCGCCACGGCATCGACGACCCTCGTGTTCGGGTGGAGGAGCCTGGGCAGCCCCGCCGGGGACCGCAAGGCCACGGCGACCTCGCCTCCCGGCTCCGCCCGCAGCTGGAAACGGAGCTGCCGCGCGCCGGCGAGCCCGTCGATCCGCATGGAGAGGAGGTACGGCCCGCCCCATTCGTCGGTCCCGGGCCCCGACGCCTCGGAGGAGACCCGATCGCCGATCATGAACCGGCCGACCGGCCGGCACGAACCGTGGCCCATCTCGTCGGTCCAGGAACGCCCCCGAAGCTCGACCCCGACGACCAGCCAGGACGACGTGCCGTCGCCGGGGATGACGATGTCCCACGGCCGCCCCACGTCGACGAACTTCGCCGACCGGGCCCTCGCCTCGGCCTGGTCCACCACTCCGGGGAGCGGGCAGGGCGCGGGGGCTCCCTCGACGCCCACGGCGTCGAACCAGACCGTCCCGGCCGCGTCGGCGCCGCTCGTCCCGCCGACCAGGCGCACCCTGGCGTACCCGGTCCCGGCCGGCACGCCTCCCGGGTCGGCGACCACGACCAGCCCCCAGGCCGCCGGATTGGAGACGGAGGAGTACACCTCCCGCTCCCCCAGCGGCGCCCTGCACCGGTCGTAGAAGCGGACGACGCAGGCCACCCCCGTCCCCGGGTTCGAGGCCTTGCAGGCGAACCGCACAGGCGGGAAGAACAGCGCGGAAGCGGGGAAGAAGCCGCTCTCGAGGTACCCGCCGCCGTTGCCCGGCCCCCCGGGGTGGACGAACCGGTACGACCGCGCCCCGTGGACGGAATCGCCGTCGTCGTACCCGCCCGCGCCGCCCGGCAAGAACCCCCTTTCCCAGCCGTCGGGCACGCCGTCGGAATCCGAGTCGATCTCGAACGATCCGTTGGGGATTTCGAGGGAAGACATGGGCGCGCCTCCTCCGCGGGGCTACTGGGGCAGGGCCGCGAACCGGCTTTCCGACGCAGGCGTCGGCCTGCCGAAATCGAAGAGGACATGCCTGTCCGCGAAATCCACGGACTGGCCTTTCATGCCGTATCTCACGATCCGGGAGTACTCCGTGATCTCGGGGATCCATATGCCCCCGTCGAAGTCGTCCATATAGTAGGGAGTCCCCCGGACGATCCGGGAGATGTCGACCGCGTTCCCGGCCGACAGCTCCTCAAGGGCCTTGAAGAAGTACAGCTTCCGCGGCGTCGAGGCGAACAGCCCGCTGCCGTCGGGCAGGAAATACAGGTCGTTCGAGCCGCGGTACGCCGCGGCGAGCGGCAGGCGGGAGAGGTATTCGACGTCCTCGCCCAGTATCCGGCAAATCACGATGTCGTCGGCCCCTACGAAGTGGAGCTTCCCGTCCCGGATCGTGATCGACCGGGTGTACTGCGCGCCGAGCTCCCCGATCTTCCTCGACCTGACCCGCCGGAGGCGGTCGTCGACGTTCCGGAAGACATGAATGCTCTGGTCGATGGACCCCACGGCGTAAAACAGTTTCGAGCCGCTTTCGTACCGGACCCGGTGCGGCCGGTTCCCCACCCCGGCGACGATCTGGCGGACCTTGAAGCCCTCGGCGTCCTTCACGTAAACCCGGAGCCGGTGCCTTCCCGTGTCTTCCGCCACATAGATGGAGCCGTCCGAGACGATGGAGTGCGGCCCGGCGAGGTCGTCGTCGAGCGTCTTCCACTCCC
>CAZTFC010000040.1:0-22431 GCA_964612075.1 uncultured bacterium | reverse complement strand
AGAAGGCGACCCTGTTCATCCAGAGCCACGTTCCGGAGCATGCGGAGCTCCACCTGCTCCTTTCCATGATCACGCCGCTGTCCTGGCTGGAGCGCAACCCCACTTACAAGGAGCAGCTCAAGGAGATCACGACGCGCGACCTGCACACGTACGGGTTCCTGGGGTACCCCGTCCTCATGGCCTCCGACATCATCATGTACGACGCCTCGCTGGTCCCGGTCGGGATCGACCAGCTTCCCCACCTGGAGCTCACGCGCGAGATCGCCCGCCGGTTCAATTTCCTGTACCGCGAGACGTTCGTCATCCCGGACGCGCAACTGACCGAGACCCCCAAGCTCATGGGGACGGACAACCGGAAGATGAGCAAGAGCTACGGGAACGCGATCCTTTTGTCCGACACGGCGGACGAGGTGTGGGCGAAGGTCCGGCCCATGGTGACCGACCCGGCGCGCCAGCGGCGGACCGACAAGGGGAACCCCGAGATCTGCAACGTCTTTTCGTACCACAAGATCTTTTCGGACGACGAGACGATCGCGACGGTCGGCCAGGGATGCCGCTCGGCCGGCATCGGCTGCATAGACTGCAAGAAGCGGATGTTCGAGGGGATGGAGAAGGTGCTCAAGCCCATCCGCGAGGAGCGGGCCCGGATCGTGGAAAGCGGCGTCTCGGTGCGGGACATCCTCGACGAGGGGACGGAGAAGGCGAAGAAGGTGGCCGCCGCCAAGCTCACGGAGGTGCGGGACGCTGTCAGGATCTGAAAAGCCGGCGGACAACGCTCCCGTCAGCCCCGTCCAGGCGATGCCGCTGCGCCTCGAGATCTTCGAGGGGCCGCTAGACCTGCTCCTGCACCTGGTCCGCGACCAGAAGCTCGACATCGAGAACATCCCCATCGCGAAGATCACCGAGCAGTACCTGGCGTACATCGATGTGATGCAGACGCTGAACCTCGACGTGGCGGGCGAGTTCCTGGTGATGGCCGCGACCCTGGTCCACATCAAGTCGAAATCGCTCCTGCCGCGGCACGAGGACGAGGAAGAGGAGCAGGAGGACCCCGAGATCATGGCGCGGGAGCTGTCCCGCCGCCTGATCGAGTACGAGCGGTTCAAGGAGGCGGCCGCGCGGCTGGGCGAGCGGCCCGTCCTCGGCCGGGACGTCTTCGTGCGGGACTTCCCCGGCGAGGAGCTGCCGGAGGAGGAGATCGCCGTCACCGAGCTGTCGATGGCCGACCTCATCACGGCGTTCAAGGACGTCCTGTCGAGGATGCCCTCCGGCGATGTCCACGAGGTCTTCGTCGAGCGGATCACCATCGCCGACGCCATTTCCTTCCTCCTCGACCGCATCAAGGCGGAAGGGTCCGTGAGGTTCGAAAGCATCGTCGAGCACTGCAAGACGCGGAACGAGGTCATTTCCTTTTTCCTGGGCATCCTGGAGCTGGTCCGGCTGAAGACGATCCGTGTCTACCAGGTGAACCCGATGGGGATGATCAGCATCGTTCCGGCCGTCCGGGAGAGCGAGAATGGAAGAGAACACGAACCCGACGCCGCCGACATCGAGTGACGCGCAGGACGTGGAAGAGCCGCAGGACCGCCACCGGGCCGAGCCCCCCCCGGAGGAGGCCGGGCCGATCTCCGTCGACGAGCTGCTTTCCGGGGAAGCCGCCGCGGATGCCGGTCCCGAGGTTCCGCCCGTCGACTTTCGGCGCGCCGCCTCGATCCTGGAAAGCCTGCTCCTCGTTTCCAGCGAGCCGCTTTCCGTGGAAAAGGCCCGCCAGCTCCTGGGGGAGCTGACCCGCGAACAGTTCGAGGAGGTGTTCCTCCTCCTCCGGGAGAAGTATCCCCCCGCATCCTCCGGGATCATCGTGGAGAAGGTGGCGAAGGGGGTGCAGTTCCGGACCAATCCCGCGAACCAGGAGCACGTCCGGAAACTGTTCGAGGTCAAGCCGCCACGCTTCTCGAGGGCCGCCCTGGAGACCGTGGCGATCGTCGCCTACAAGCAGCCGCTGACCCGCCAGGAGATCGAGCAGATCCGCGGGGTGGACTGCGCGGGGTCCCTGAAGACCCTGATGGAGCGACGGCTGGTCCGGGTCGTCGGGAAGAAGGACGTCCCCGGCAAGCCGTTCCTGTTCGGCACCACGCGGGAGTTCATGGAGGTGTTCGGCCTCGGCTCGCTGTCCGACCTGCCGTCCATGCGGGAGATCGAGGAATATCTCTCCTCGTCGGCCGCCACGCCGGTGGATGCGGGCCGTCCCGGGCTCGAATTGCCGCTGCCGTTCCCCGATCCCGAAGCGGTCGCCCGGTTGTCGGAAAGGGGCGGGGAGGGGGAGGGGGAATCCGCCGGGGGCGCGGACGGGAGACCGGAAGACGGCTCGCCCGAAGGAGACTCCCCGGCGGCCGACGTTCCGGAAGGGGACCCGGATGCCCGCTGAGCGGCTGAACCGGTACATCGCGCTCGCCGCCGGCGTTTCGCGCCGCGTGGCGGACGAGATGATCCGCGGCGGGCGCGTCACCGTCGGCGAGATCCCGGTCCTCGACCCCGGCCTGCTGTGGGACCCGTCGGAGCAGGAGGTGCGGCTCGACGGCCGCACGCTCGTTCCCGTCCGGGAAGAGAAGATCTACATCATGCTGTACAAGCCCGACAACGTGGTCACGACGATGAAGGACAGGGAGGGGCGCAAGACCGCTCCCGCGCTGGTCGGCGAGCTGTCCACGCGCGTCTTCCCGGTGGGCCGCCTCGATTTCCACACCACCGGGCTCCTGCTGCTGACCAACGACGGCGAGTTCGCCTACCGCCTCACGCATCCCCGCTTCGGCGTGGAAAAGACCTACATCGCCAAGCTGATGAGCGTCCCCCGCCCCTCCGAATTGAATGTCCTGCGTCGAGGGCTGCCGATCGAGGGGAAGATGACGAACCCGGCCCAGGTGAACTTCCTCGAGAAAAAGGGGGATCGGGCCTGGGTGAGCCTGCGGATCGCGGAAGGGCGGTATCACCAGGTGCGGAAGATGTTCGAGGCGATCGGCCACCGCGTGACCAAGCTTCGCCGGGTGGCCATCGGGCCGCTCGAGCTTTCCGGCATCGAGCCCGGGGAATGGCGCTACCTGACGGCGAAGGAAGTGAAGGAGCTGAACGATTACGTCGACCGGCGGGCGGCGGAGGCGGCGGGGCAGGGGCCCCCGCCCGACGCGACCCGCAGGGAGAAGCGGTTCGAGACGCCCGGGCAGCGCGCCAGGCGCAAGGCGGCGAAGCAGGCCGTCTCGGAAGCCGCGCGCAGGAAGCGGGCGGAAAAGGAGAAATCCGGCGGCGGGGCGATGCCCGGGAAGGAAAAAAAGCCGCGCCGGCCCAAGCCGGAATGGAAGAAGGGCCCGGTCGCGCCTTCCCGCGGAGGCCGGTCTTCCCGTCATTGACGTCGCCTTCCGGCCGCCCGCGCGGCGTCGGCGCGCCTTCATCGGATCATAGCGGTTGACATGATCCCCAGGCAGGCATAGAATTACATATTCTTGACGCGGGGTGGAGCAGTCCGGTAGCTCGTCGGGCTCATAACCCGAAGGTCCCAGGTTCAAATCCTGGCCCCGCTACCAAAAAACCATAGG
Organism: uncultured bacterium; assembly: GCA_964612075.1. GTDB lineage: Bacteria > Desulfobacterota > Deferrimicrobia > Deferrimicrobiales > Deferrimicrobiaceae > UBA2219. The sequence continues at coordinate 18,844 of CAZTFC010000040.1, read as the reverse complement.
GGTTACAGGAAACTGTAACCCTTTTTCATAAGACGCCGGTCGAAAATCCGATCGGAAACCCACCCTCAGGCAGGCAAGACGCATTCCATGCCGCCGGGGGCGCATCCGGAGCGTTAAACCGGCAGCGCAGGGAGGGGATAGAAGATGGATAATATAAAGAAAACGATAAGATATGGCGTGTATGTTGCGTTGTTCCTCGGGACGGCGTGGGTGTCCTCCATGGGGTACAGCCAGGTTGCGGCCGCGCGTTCCGAAAGGGCGCTCGACCTGGCCACTTGGCTGTCCAAGAAGCAGATCACCCGGTTGATGCGCTTCCACGGAACCGACATCCTGAAGGTCACCCCGGACGAGGTTTTCATCCCTCGCGGCAGAGAGTGGGTGTCCGTACTGAGGCGCGATCGGGACTGAAACCGGCTCATAACCGCCCGAAGGCGATTTGCCCGTAAATCATTGTAAATCAGTGGTTTGCGGGCTTTTTAATTTTTGTTCCCGTTTTTGGAACATTTCATGCCCAATATGGCACTAATGTGCCCACAATCGGAAATACCGAAACAACCCAAAATCCACCGTTAAAGAAAATCCTTGGTTATCCATAGGTTGTGTCTGCGATCCGATTGGAACGCATGTTGCTAATATTTAGTATCAAACAATCACAAAAAACCGGATCAACGCGGCGACTCTACCCGTCGGTCGACTACCCGGCCGACGGCGGGGAAAGGAGGCGGCGGAATGGCGAAGGCGAGATGGATCGTTCGGATCGTACTGCTCCTGTGCACCGTGTGGGTGTCCGTCATGGGATATCGCCAGGTCATGCTTGCCCGTTCCGAGAAGAACATCGATCTTTCCACCTGGCTCCCGAAGAAAGAGATCGTGCGATTGATGCGTTACCACGGTACCGACGGGATGAAGATCACCCGGGACGAGGTCTACATCTTCCGCGACGACAAGTGGGTGCTGGTCCTGAAACGCGATCGGGGATGATTCGCCGCCGGGGGCGGCACCGAAGCGCCCCCGGCTTTCCCGCCCCCCGTTTTCCCGTCCCCGCCCCTCCGCCGCATCATTCGCCGGGACGACCGTCGCCCGGCACGGGGGTATAATCTCCCCGGAAGGAGAGGTGCCCCCATGAAGAAATCGTTTGGCGCAAGAACGCTTGTTTTCCCTACCCCGGCGTGGCTGGTCGGATCGTACGACCGCGAAGGGAAGCCGAACGCGATGGCGGTGGCGTGGGGCGGCGTCTGCTGTTCCCATCCCCCGTGCATCGCCGTCTCGCTGCGGAAGGCCACGCACAGTTACGCGGGCATAATGGAGCGCAGGGCCTTTACGGTCAGCGTCCCTTCCGAGTCCCATGTCCGCGAGGTGGATTACTTCGGGATCGCCTCGGGGAGGGACGTGGACAAGTTCGCCGCGACCGGGCTCACTCCCGTCCGGAGCTCGCTCGTGGACGCGCCGTACGTCGGCGAGTTCCCGATGGTCGTCGAGTGCCGGCTTCTGCACACCGTCGAGATCGGCCTGCATACCCAGTTCATCGGCGAGATCCTCGACGTCAAGGCGGAGGAATCCGTCTGCGACGGGGAGGGCGCCGTCGACATCGCGAGGGTGCTGCCCGTCGTGTACGCGCCGGACGTGAGGACGTACCACGGGATCGGCAGGACGCTCGGCCGGGCCTTCTCCATCGGGAAGGAGATCGGGGAGCGAGGGGGAATGCGGTAGTACGGATGGAAAACCGCGGGTCTTAGGGGTAACATTAGGCCATGTACCCGGCTTCGGGCGGACTCAACCCCGCGATCAAATTCCTGATCGACAACCCGCTGATCCTCCTGTTCGTCGTCGCGGCCATCGGCTACCCGCTCGGGCGGATCCGCATCCGGGGCGGCAGCCTCGGCGTGGCCGCGGTCCTGTTCGTCGGGCTGGCCTTCGGCTCCCTGCACCCCGATCTGAGGCTTCCCGAGATCGTCTACGTCCTCGGCCTGGCGCTGTTCGTCTACACCGTGGGGCTTTCCAGCGGGCGCTCCTTCTTCCAGTCGCTGATGCGCGACGGCGCGCGGAACAATCTCCTGGTGGCCGGCATCCTGGTCTGCGCCGCCGGGTTCGCCATGTTCCTGCGCGACTTTCTCCATTTGACGCCGGGGATCGCGGCGGGAATGTACTCCGGCGGCTTCACCAACACGCCCGCGCTGGCCGGCGCCCTGGAGACCATCAAAGCCATGGCGCCCGGGGACCAGCTGAACCGGCTGCTGGCCGAGCCGGTCGTCGGGTTCTCCATCGCCTACCCGTTCGGCGTGATGGGCGTGGTTCTCGCCATCTCGGTCCTCCAGAGGGCCTGGAAGACCGATTACGAGAAGGAAGCGATCGACCTGCACCTGTTCGGCGGCTCCCACGAGCGGCTGAACGTCCGCAGCGTCGAGGTCACCCGATCGTTCGAGGAGGACGAGACGATCCGGGACCTGGTCAAGCGGTACGGCTGGCGCATCGTCTTCGGCCGGATCAAGCGGGACGGGCAGTCCGTCCTGGCCTACCCGTCGGCGCAGCTGATGCCCGGGGACCTGGTTTCCGTCATCGGGACCCGGGAAGCCCTGGACGAGATCACCCCGCAGTTAGGGAAGAAGAGCCGGGAAGACATACAGTACGAGGAGAGCACGTTCGAGACCCGGGCCATCTTCGTCTCCAACCCGGAGGTGACCTCCCGGAAGCTGAAGGAGCTGCGCCTGCGGGAGGACCACGGCGCCCTGATCACCCGCATCCGGCGCGGCGACGGCGACTACATCCCCCACGGGAGCCTGAAGCTGGAGCCGGGCGACCTCATCCGGGTGCTGGGCCCCCGGGAGCGTATGCCGGAGGTCACCGCCTTCTTCGGCGATTCCTACAAAGCGATCAGCGAGGTGGACTTCGTCACGTTCAGCGTCGGCCTGGCCCTCGGGCTGCTCGTCGGGAGCGTGAAGATCCCCCTCCCCGGGGACGTCACCTTCTCCCTGGGGTTCGCGGGCGGCCCGCTGGTCGTGGCGCTGGTCCTGGGGGCCGTCGGCAGGTCCGGCAGGCTGGTGTGGTCGCTCCCCTACGGGGCGAACATGACGCTGCGGCAGATAGGGCTCGTGCTTTTCCTTGCGGGGATCGGCACCAGGGCGGGGTATGGCTTCCTGTCCACCTTCCTGGAAGGAGGCGGCATTTCGATCTTCCTGGCCGGGGCGGCGCTCACGTTCCTCGCCGCGGTCGCGGCCCTCTGGATCGGCCACCGCCTTCTCCGGATCCCCATGAGCATCCTGACCGGGATGGTCGCCGGCATGTTCACGCAGCCGGCGGTCCTGGCGTACTCCCTCGAGCAGACCGGCAACGACCTTCCCAACGTCGGCTATGCCTCGGTCTATCCCGTCGCGACGATCGCCAAGATCCTGCTGGTGCAGACCCTCCTTTCCGCCGCCCTCTGACGGTTTGATCTTGTGCGGCAGCCCGGTTTGATACATATTGTTCGGTGTCCCGGTCCCAGGTTCTCCCCGGGATCGGACCACCTTAACCGGAAAAAAAGGGGGAGTCGGCGATGAGAAAAGGCTTGATGCTGTGCGTTTGCGTCCTTTCGGTCGCGATGCTGTTCTCAACCGGCTGGGCCAAGGAGCCCACGATCAGGATCGGGATCAACGCCCCGCTCACCGGCGACATCCCGAAGGTCGGCGAGGGCACGAAGTTCGCCGCCCAGCTGTGGCTCGAAGACGTCAAGGCCGCGGGGGGGATCGCGGTCGGCAAGAAGAAGTACCCCGTCGAGCTGATCATCGAGGACAACGAGTCCAAGGCGGAGTCGGCCGTGAAGGTGACCACGAAGATGATCACCGAGGACGACATCCTCATCATGGTCGGCCCCCAGGCCTCCAAGCAGGCCGTTCCCGCCGCGGGGATCGCCAACAACTACAAGACGCCGATGATCACCCCGTGGTCCACGAACCCCGACTCCACCAAGGACAAGCCCTACGTTTTCCGCGCCTGCTTCCTCGATCCCTTCCAGGGGCCGGTGGTGGCGAACTTCATCTCGAAGGAGTTCAAGTTCAAGAAGGCCGCGGTCCTCTACGACGTCGCGAGCGATTATCCCAAGGGGCTGGCGGAGTTCTTCAAGAAGGCATGGGAGGACATCAACGGGAAGGGCTCCGTGGTGGCCTACGAAAGCTTCACCACCAAGGACACCGACTTCAGCTCCCAGCTGACCAAGATCATCAACTCCGGCGCGCAGGTGCTGTTCACCCCCCAGTATTACAACGAGGTCGCCCTCATCGTGCAGCAGGCGCACCAACTGGGGTGGAAGAAGCCCATCGTCGGCAGCGATTCCTGGGGCTCCGCAGAGACGATCAAGCTCTGCGGCAAGGACTGCTACGGCCAGTTCTTCAGCACCCACTACGCCGCGGCCGGCGCGACCGGCGAGACGAAGAAGTTCATCGACCGCTACAAGGCGAAGTACGGCTACGTTCCCGACGACGTCGCGGCGCTGACCTGGGACGCCATGATGCTCGCCCAGCAGGCGATCCAGGGCACGGGGGGCCTGACCGGCGACCTGAAGAAGGACCGGGACAACGTGCGCAACGCGCTGTCCCAGGTGAAGAAGTTCAAGGGGATCACGGGCGAGATGACCTTCGCCGGGAAGAACGACCCCTCGAAGTGCGCCGTCATCGTCAAGATCAGCGACGCCGGCGAGTTCACGTACTACAAGTCGGTATGTCCGTAAGGGAGGCCGGCGCGAGAAGGCGATGACGATCTTCCTGCAGAACCTGGTCAACTCGCTCCAGTGGGGAAGCTTCTATGCCCTGATCGCGCTGGGGTATTCCATGGTGTACAGCATCCTCATGCTCTTCAATTTCGCGCATGGGGACATCTTCATGGTCGGGGCGTACATCGGGGTTGGGGTCTCCTTCGGGTTGCTCGCGCTGACCTCGTCGGGGATCCTCGCGATCCCCAACTGGCTGATCCTGGTGATGACCATCCTCATTTCGATGTTCCTCACCTCGTTCGTGGGCATGATCGTGGAACGGGTGGGGTACAGGCCGCTGCGCAACGCGCCCCGCGCGTCGGCCGCCATCACGGGCCTCATGATCGGAATCATCCTGGAGACGGGGAACCTGATCCTGCTGGGGGCGCGCAGGATCAGCTTCCCGTCGCTGATCGAGACCGCCACGTACGACCTGGGCGGCGTGTTCGTCACCAACAAGAAGATCATGATCGTGGTCGTTTCCCTCCTCCTCACGCTGGCGCTGCACCAGTTCATCAAGCGGACGAAGTGGGGGATGGCCATGCGGGCGATGGCCTACGACTTCGTCGCGGTTCCCCTGATGGGTGTGCCGGTCAACAGGGTGATCGCGCTGACGTTCGGGATCGGATCGGCGCTGGCCGCCGCCGCGGGCATCCTATTCGGCATCGCCTATCCCGTGCTCGACCCGTACATGGGGGTCCTGTTCGGGTGGAAGGCGTTCGTGGCGGCGATCCTCGGGGGGCGGGGGTCCATCCTGGGGGCCACGCTGGCGGGCTTCCTGCTCGGGTTCACCGAGATCTTCGTCGCGATGATCTTCCCTTCCACGCTGCGCGACCTGATCGCCTACTCCATCATCCTCCTGATCCTGACGTTCCGGCCGCACGGGTTCTTCGGCGAGCCGTACAGCGCGCAGCTGAGGCTCTGACCCCGTGTCCGACACCATGCCGAAAACCGGAAGACTCCGTGCGGTTTTTTTCCGCGTGCCGCTCCTCGGATGGCTGCTGGGCATCCTGGCGGCGGTCGTGCTCGAGAAATTCTTCGGGACCGGCCTGGCGCTGGGGTTGGGGCTGCCGAAGATCCCGGCGCTGTTCGGGATCGACATCATGCTCAAAAAGCCGCTCCTGGTCCCCAACGCGTTCCTCTACACCCTGCTGATCTACGCGCTGCCGGTCGTGGTCGTCGGCGTCGCGACCGCGCCACTGGCGAACCGGGCGGCCGCCGCGCTGATCCGGCTCCCGATCGCGGTGCCGGTGATCGTCCACCTGGCGCTGTTCTACGTGTCGATGCACTTCTGGGCGGAGGTCAGCGACTACCGCGCGCTCGTCCTGCGGCTGACGCTGATCGCCGTCATGCTCACTTTAAGCCTGAACGTCATCAACGGGTACATGGGGGAGTTCTCCTGCTCGCACCCGGGGTTCATGGCGCTGGGGGCGTACTGCGCCTCGGTGGTCACCGTCGGCCTCTTCGTCGACAAGGGGATGTTCGGCATCGATCTCCTGCCCGAGGGGATGGGTCCCTTCCTGTTCCCGTTCGCGCTGGTGGCGGGCGGCGCGTTCGCGGCTGTTGGAGCGCTCGTCGTCGCCGTCCCGTCTTTCCGGACGAGGGGCGATTACCTGGCCATCATCTCGCTGGCGTTCCTGTTCATCGTGAAGAGCGTCATAGAGAATTGCGAGTTCGTGCGGGGCCCGCGGGGGATGAGCGGGCAGCCCGACTGGGCGGGCCTGCCGACGGTGTTCCTGTGGACCGTCCTCTGCATTTGGACCATCAACAACTTCGTGCGGTCCACGCTGGGGAAGGCCATGAACGCCATCCGCGACAACGAGATGGCGGCGGGCGCCATGACGGTCGACACGCGGAAAACCAAGATGGTCGGATTCCTCTTCGCGGCGTTCTGGGCGGGCGTCGCCGGCGGCCTGTTCGCGCACGTCCTCCGGTACGTCAACCCGGGGACCTTCGGCATCCAGAACCTGGCCGAGGTCCTCGCCATGGTGTACTTCGGGGGCTTGAACTCCGTCTACGGCTCGATCGTCGGCGCCGTGAGCATCAGCATGCTGGGAGAGGCGCTCCGGCCGCTCGAGATCTTCAAGTGGATCATCATCCCTCTCCTGCTCATCCTCGTGATGATCTACCGGCCGACGGGCCTCATCGCGTTCAAGGACTTCGACGCAGAATCCCTTCTCCGGCCGAAGCAGGGGCCGGGCGGGAGCGCGTGACATGGCGATCCTCCAGGTAAAGAACATGTCGCACGACTTCGGGGGCTTGAGGGCCGTGCAGAACTACAGCCTCGAGCTCGAGCCCGGGCAGATCCGGGGGTTGATCGGCCCCAACGGCGCGGGGAAGACCACCATCTTCAACCTGATCACCGGCATCTACACCCCCACGGAGGGGGACATCCTGCTCGAGGGAAAGAGGATCAACGGCCTCCCGGCGCACAGGATCGCCTCCATGGGGATCAGCCGGACCTTCCAGAACCTTCTCCTGTGGCGCCACATGACCGTCCTGGAGCACGTGAAGATGGCCCAATACTCGAAGATCCGGTACGGCCTGGCCGGGGCGTTCTTCGGCACGCCGCGCCGCAACCGGGAGGAGGCGGAGATCGAGGAGCGCTCGATGGCCCTCCTCGAGATGATGGGCATAAACCACCTGGCGGGGCACGTCGTCCTGAACCTCCCGTACGGGGCGCAGAGAAGGGTCGAGATGGCGCGCGCGCTGGCGACCGGCCCCAAGATCCTTTTCCTGGACGAGCCGACGGCGGGGATGAACCCGGAAGAGCTGGTGCAGATCATGGCGATCGTCCGGAAGATCCACAAGGAGCTGGGGCTGGCGATCCTCCTGATCGAGCACCGGCTCAAGTTCGTCATGGAGCTGTGCCACCGGGTCCAGACGGTGAACTTCGGCGAGCTCATCGCCGAGGGAACGCCGGAAGAGATACAGAACAACCCCAGGGTGATCGACGCCTACCTCGGCAAGGAGGGCGTTGCCTGATGCTGCTGTCGGTGGAGAACCTCCGGGTTTCCTACGACAATATCAAGGCCCTCCACGGGATCTCCTTCGGCATCGAGGAAGGGGAGATCGTCTGCATCATCGGCGCCAACGGCGCCGGGAAGAGCACGACCTTGCGGGCGATCTCGCGCCTCGTTCCCGCGCAGCCGGGGACGCGCATGACCTTCATGGGGAAGGACCTGCTCAAGTACGAGGCCGACAAGGTCGTGAGCGACCTGGGAATCTCCCACGTGCCCGAGGGGCGCCGCCTTTTCGGCAATCTCACGGTCATGGAGAACCTGCAGCTCGCCACCTTCGCGCGAAAGGACCCCAAGGGGGTGGCGGAGGACCTGGAGAGGGTCTTCGCCATCTTCCCGCGTCTCAAGGAGCGGGAGAACCAGAAGGCCGGCACGATGAGCGGGGGAGAGCAGCAGATGCTGGCCGTCGGCCGGGCCTTCATGAGCGGCAGGAAGATCATGCTGCTGGATGAGCCGTCCATGGGGCTGGCTCCCCTGCTGATGAAGAGCGTGTTCGACTCCATGAAGGAGATCAACCGGAAGGAAGGGACCACCATCCTCGTCGTCGAGCAGAACGCCCGGATGGCGCTCCAGTTCTCCGGGCGCGGGTACGTGCTCGAGAACGGCCGGCTCGTGCTCGAGGGGCGGTCCGATTCCCTGCTCGCCGACCCCCTCGTGAAGAAGGCCTACCTCGGCGGCTAAGTGCCCCAATTCATGAATACGGCGGCATTCGAGCGCCGGCCGCTCACGGGCCTCCCTGCCCTCCGCGGCACTTGGCCCTCCCTGGCCATCGCTGCCGTCTCCGGCGGAGTTGTGCCCCTCCCGCCGAAGAAGGTTTCCGGTATCGGCTTCCGGGGGTACCCCAGGGGGAGCGTACTTTGTCCGGGAGAGGGGCGCTCCTTGCGGCGTGCTTCGCAGTACGCCTCAGTCGCGCGCCTTGCCGGATGCGGCGCATCGACGCTCTCGGTGCTTCACCGTATTCATGAACCGGGACACTTAGCCGCCGGCGGCTGACACCGCAGGAAATCCGCGCGTTCCCGTTCCGCGGCGGTGAGTCCCGACGGGTCCAGGTCGACCCCGAACGCGTCCGCGAAAGCGGCCGCGAGCGTTTTTTTGAGCTGCTCCACCGGCAGCGTCACCCCCAGCGTAGCCAGGTCGGCCACCGAGCCCTCGAGGCCGGCCGGCGTTTCGCGCAGGAAGCGGACGCCTTCCGCCACGCCGTCCGAAAGGGGGATGGAGCCGTGCTGGAACAGGGCGCTCCTCGTCCTGCGCTGCGCGTTCCCGCCGATCTTCCTGCCGCCGACCAGGATGTCGCAGCGCTCCATGCCCGAGAAGCAGAAAACGGTTCGCTCGCCCAGCGGCGGCGCGCCGGGCGGCGCGGCGTCGATCGCGAACGCGGCGTCGAGCCCCAGGGACCGGTAGAAAGCGAGCAGGAATCCGTTCATGCGGCGGTAGGAAGCGTCCACGCCCGACGCCGCGGAGGGGAGCAGGCTCGGAGGGCAGACGGTGGAATAGGTCAGCTCGTCGGCGTGATAGATGACCCCGCCCCCGGTGATCCGGCGGACCACCGGGACGCCGCGCTCGCGGCATAAGGGAAGGTCGAGCACCGCTCCGGCATCCTGGAAGCGCCCGAGCGATAGGGCGGGGGGCGACCATCCGTAAAGGCGGAATACCGGGGCCGATCCCTTCGGGTCGAACGCCTCCAGCAGCGCCCCGTCGATCGCCATGTTGGAGGCCCCGTCCATGGGCCCGGTATCGACGAGGCGCCAGCGGGCGCCCCGGCGGCTCAGCACATGCAGACCTTCTGCTCCCTCGCGGCCTTCGTCTCGTCGAGCCGGGATATCGGCGTCGTCACGGGCGCTTTCTTGAGCGCGGCGGGGTCCGATTCCGCCAACCGAGCCGCCTCGCGCATCGCGGCGATGAAGGCGTCGAGCGTCCCCTTGCTCTCCGTCTCGGTCGGCTCGATCATGACCGCTTCCTTCACGATCAGCGGGAAGTAGACAGTCGGGGGATGGAAACCCTTGTCGATCAGGAACTTGGCTATGTCAATCGCATGTACCTCATGAAGCATCTGCCGGCCGGCCGAGAAGACGCATTCGTGCATGCAGGTCTGGTCGTAAGGCAGGTCGTAGAGGTCCTTCAGGCGGCTCATCACGTAGTTGGCGTTCAGCACCGCCAGCTCGCTGGCCTCGACGAGCCCCTCGCGTCCGAGCATCAGTATGTAGGCGTAGGCCCGCACGATCACCCCGAAGTTCCCGTAGAACCCCGAGATCCGGCCGATGCTTTCCGGCGCGTCGACCAGGAGCGAGAAGCGGCCGTCCTCTCCCCGGACGATCCGGGGGAGCGGCAGGAACGGGACGAGCGCCTTCTTCACCCCGACGGGGCCGCTTCCCGGGCCGCCGCCGCCGTGCGGCGTCCCGAAGGTCTTGTGCAGGTTCACGTGGACGACGTCGAACCCCACGTCGCCCGGCCGCATCTTGCCCAGGACGGCGTTCAGGTTCGCGCCGTCGTAATAGACCAGCGCCCCGGCCGCGTGCGCCAGGTCGCAGATCTCCTTGATGTGCGGGTTGAAGAGGCCGAGGGTGTTGGGGCAGGTCATCATCACCGCGGCGACCTGGTCGGAAAGCGCCGCCTTGAAGGCGTCGAGGTCCATGTCGCCGTACGGGGCCGTGGGCACGGTGACGATCTCGTACCCCGCCATCGCGGCGGAGGCGGGGTTGGTGCCGTGGGAGGAGTCGGGGACGATGATGTACTTCTTCCGGTGCCCCCTCGCCTTGTGGTACGCGGCGATCAGCATGATGCCGGTCATCTCGCCGTGCGCGCCTGCCAGCGGCTGGCAGGTGACCTCGTCCATCCCGGTGATCTCCCCGAGCGCGCGCCCCATGTGGTAGAGAAGCCCCAGCGAGCCCTGGGACGCCTCTTCTCCGCCCGGCATCAGGGCGGTCATCGGGTGGAAGGGGGCGAACAGCTTCGCGGCCTCCTCCATGGCCTTCCCGTTGTATTTCATGGTGCAGGAGCCGAGAGGGTAGAAGGTGGTGTCGACGCCGACGTTTCGGCGCGACAGCAGGGTGAAATGGCGGACGACGTCGAGCTCCGACAGCTCGGGAAGCTCCGCGGGGGCGGAGCGGGTGAACGCGCCCGATAGCGGGGCGGCGGCGGGGACGTCGGAAGCGGGCAGCCTCACGCCGCTTCGGCCGGCGACGGATTTTTCGTAGATCAGTTCCATAAGGCGGCCTCCAGTTCGCTTCCCAGCAGGTCGATCTCGGGTTTCGTCCGTTTCTCGGTCACCGTCACGAGGAGGTCGTTTTCCATGCCGGGGTAGTACCGGCCGAGCGGCACCCCGGCGGCGATCCCCCGCCGCATCAGCCGGGCGACCGCCTCGTCGGCCCGCCTCGGCAGGCGGACGGCGAACTCGTTGAAGGTGGGCTCGCCGGCGGGCAGCCCGACCCCGCGAACGGAAGCCAGGATGCCCTTGGCGTACTCCGCCTTGTCCCGGTTGCGCCGCGCCAGCTCCGCCAGCCCGTTCCTGCCGAGGAGCGACAGGAAGACGAGGCCGCGCAGAGCGCAGAGGCTCTGGTTGGTGCAGATGTTGGAGGTGGCCTTGTGGCGCTTTATATGCTGCTCCCTCGCCTGGATCGTGAGGACGAACCCGCGGCGCCCCTCGCGGTCGACGGTCTCGCCCACGATGCGTCCGGGGATGTTCCGGATGAGCTCCTTCCTGGCCGCGAGGAACCCGAAGGCCGGCCCGCCGAACGACAGGGGGTTCCCCAGGCTCTGGCCGTCGCCGACGGCGATGTCGACGCCCATCTCCCCCGGGGATTTCAGGATCCCCAGCGACACCGGGTAGACGGACGACACCAGCAGGGCGCCGGCGCCGTGGACGCGTTCCGCGACGTCCCCGTAATCCGCCACGCGCCCGAAGAAGGTGGGGTTCTGAACGAGCAGCGCCGCGCAGCGGCCGTCGAGCTCCCGTTCCAGCGCCTCGCGGTCGAGCGACCCGCCGGACGGCGCGATCTCCGCGACCTCGACCGGCAGGTTGGCGAGGTAGGTCCGGACGATCGCGCGGTGCAGGGGGTTGACCGCGCCGTCGACCAGGATCCGGCTCCGCCCCGTCACGCGCAGGGCCATCATCGCCGCCTCCCCCAGCGCCGTTCCGCCGTCGTAGAGCGACGCGTTCGTCACCGGGAGCCCGGTCAGCCGGCAGACCGCGGTCTGGTACTCGAAGAGCGCCTGGAGCGTCCCCTGGGAGCATTCGGGCTGGTAGGGTGTATAGGCGGTGTAGAACTCCGAGCGCCCGGCGGCGTGGTCGACCGCGGCGGGGATCAGGTGATCGTAATACCCGCCTCCGACGAACGGCACGACCCGACCGTTTTGCCCCGCCAGGACGCGCAGCCGGTCGAGCATCTCGAACTCCGACATCCCCGGGGGGAGGTCGAACGACCCGGTCCGCAGGGCTTCCGGGATCGGGCGGAACAGGTCGGCGACGCTGCCGACGCCGATCGCGTCGAGCATCGCCCGGATTTCTTCCTCGGTGTGCGGCGTGAAGCCCATCTCATAACCCCTTCTGGTACTCGTCGTATTGCGCCCGGTTCATCAGGTTCGACGTCTCGGCGAGGTCGGCGGGTTTGAGGGTCGCCATCCAGGCCCCGTCCTCGGGCGACTCGTTGACGAGCTCGGGGCGGCCGTTCAGCTCCTCGTTCACGCTCAGGACCGTCCCGGAGAGCGGCGCGTAGATGTCGCTGGCCGCCTTGACGGACTCGATGGCGCAGAGCGCATCGAACTGCTTCACCGCCTTCCCGACCGCCGGGAGCTCGACGAAGGTCACGTCTCCCAGGTGCTGCGCCGCGTAGGCGGTGATCCCCACCGTGGCGACGTCGCCGTCGATCCTCACCCATTCGTGCTCCTTGGTGTAATACGTCATGGGCATGTCCCTTCCCCTGCTGGAAATGTGGGATCGTCCCGCGGCTATCCGCGGACCGACCCGCCCTTGTAGAACGGCAGATCGCAGACCGTCGCCTGCATGGAGACGTTTTCGTGCTGTAAGGACAGCTTCGTTCCCTGCGTGCAGGCGTCCGCGTCGACCAGCCCGAGCCCGATGCCGCACCCGAGCATGGGGGAGAAGCAGCCGCTGGTGACGGCGCCGACCCGGCGGTCGCCAACCCGGATCTCATAGCCGTGGCGGGGAGAGCGTCTCGAATCGACGCGGAACGCCGCCTTGGACCTCGAAAGTCCTCCCGCCCGCTGGGCGATCAGGGCCTCTTTTCCGACGAAACCCTTGTTGAAGTCGACGAACGACGCCAGCCCCGCCTCCAGCGGGGTGACCGTCTCGTCGATGTCGCTGCCGTAGAGGCTGTACCCCATCTCGAGCCGCAGCAGGTCCCGCGCGCCCAGGCCGGCCGGCTTCACGCGGGGGTCCGACAGGATCCGGTCCCACAGCTCGGGGGTCTTCTCCGCCGGAAGGAAGATCTCGTACCCCAGCTCCCCGGTGTACCCGGTGCGGCTGACGATCGCCCTGGAGCCGAGGATATTCATCGTGATGAAGCGGAAATACGGGATGGCGGCGATCTCCTTTCCGAACAGGCCGGAGAGGACCTCGCGGGATAACGGGCCTTGCGGGTCGAGCTTGCCGGTCGCGGCGGAGATGTCCTCGAATTCCGCGCCGCTTTTCAGGCGCGAGCGGACGACCGAGAAATCGTTCCCGGCGGTCGCGGCGTTCACCACGATCATCACCTCATCCTTGCCGAGGCGGAAGACGATCAGGTCGTCGATGACCCCGCCCCGGTCGTTGAGGAGGAAGCCGTAGCGGGAGCGCCCCTCCGGGATAGAGACGACGGAGAAGGTGAAGACGTCCTCGAGCCCGCCCGCGACGATGTCGCCCCGGTAGCGGAACTCACCCATGTGGCAGATGTCGAACAGGGCGGCCTTTTCGCGGCACCACCGGTGCTCGGCGAGGATGCCTTCCTCGTACTGGATCGGCATGTTCCAGCCGCCGAAGGGGGCCATCAGGGCCTTGCGGTCCCGATGCCTTCCTGCCAAAGGGGTTTCCTGGAGATCCTCCAAAGACGCACCTCCTCCGCGGGATTGCCGGGCGTAACAGGTAAAAAAACTTTATCCGATTTGCCCCCCGAAGTAAATTCCGCGGGGCGTTCCGCTCAATCCTTCCCGCGCCTCCGCGAAAGCCCCGCGCGCCAAGCCGCGAGCGCTCCCGCGAGCCGCAGCGGGAGGTGGCGAAGCAGGAAGACCATCGCCTTGTACCGCAGGCTCGGGACGCTGAGCGCCCGGCCGCGCCGGACGTCCGCCAGGCACGAGTCGACGAGCCGGTCGGCGTCCAGCCAGGCGAAGGCCGGCAGGTACGACACGTCGATCTTCGCCCGTTGCTGGAACTCGGTGCGGACGAACCCTGGGCACAGCGCGGTGGCGGTGACGCCGGTGCCCGCGAGCTGCCCCGCGAGCGAGGTCGTAAAGGCCGTCGCCCACGACTTTGCGGCGGAGTAGGTGCCCCCGGGAAGGAAGCCTGCGACCGAGGAAACCGTGATGACCGCGCCGCGCCGGCGCGAGACCATCCCGGGCGCCGCGGCGCGGGTGAGGACGAGGACGGCCCGGACCAGGACGTCGAGCATCCGTTCCTCGTCGGCCGGCGACCCCCGGAGGAACGGCTCGGCCAGGCCGAACCCCGCGTTGTTCACCAGGATGTCCACCGGCGGCGCCCCGTCGCGCAAGCGGTCGGCCACCCGGTCGAGCTGCGCCCGGTCGCACAGGTCCGCGGGGAGGATCTCGAAGCCCAGCTCCCCGTGCCGCTCGCGCAGCTCCTTCGCGACCTCGCCCAGCCGGCCGGCGTCCCTGGCGACGAGGACGAGCCGGCATCCGTCGGCGGCGAGCCGGCGCGCGAAGGCGAGACCGATGCCGGAGGTCGCCCCGGTGATGAGTGCGGTGGCCAATGGTCTCCTCCCGGGCGTGGCCTTCCCTTGAGGATATTTCAACGGGGTTTTCATTCCACGCTTGCGAGATCCAGCAGCTCGATCGAGGCCGCGTCCAGCTCCAGCCGCGTCCCCTCCACCAGCTCGCCCAGCTGCTCCACGCGGGTGGCGCTCGCGATGGGCGCCGTGATGCCCGGACGCGCGATGAGCCACGCAAGGGCCACGGTCGCCGGTCCGGCGCCGGTCTTCGCCGAGACCATGTCCAGTGCGTGCAGGATCCGGAAGCCGCGCTCGTTGAGGTAATTGCGGACCATGCCCGCCCGGGCCCGGTTCGCCAGGTCCTTTTCGGAGCGGTACTTGCCCGTCAGGAAGCCGCTGGCGAGGGAGAAGTAGGGGATAACCCCCAGTCCCCGTTCGCGGCAGAGCGGCTCGAGTCGCTTCTCGTAGTCGGCCCGGTCGTACAGGTTGTAATTCGGTTGCAGGGAGCAGTACGACGGGAGGCCGAGACGGGCGCTCGTGTCCAGCGCCTTCGCCAGTCGGTCCGCGGAGAAGTTGGACGCGCCGATCGCCCGCACCTTCCCCTGCCGGATCAGCTCCGCGAAGGCTTCCAGCGTCTCTTCCATCGACGTTTCCGGATCGTCCTCGTGGGACTGGTAGAGGTCGATGCGGTCCGTCCGCAGCCGCCGAAGGGACTCCTCCGCGGAGCGGAGGATATGCTCTTTCGAGAGGCCCTTGCGGCCCTCCATCTCCTTGCCGACCTTGGTGGCCACCAGGACCTTCTCCCGGTTCCCGTTCCTGGAGAGCCACTTTCCCAGGATCGTTTCCGATTCGCCGCCCCGGTGCCCGGGCACCCAGTTGGAATACATGTCGGCGGTGTCGATCAGGTTCAGCCCCGCATCCACGAACGCGTCCAGCAGCCGGAAGGAAGCCCCCTCGTCCGCGGTCCACCCGAAGACGTTGCCTCCGAAAGCCAGCGGGGCGGCTTCCAGTCCGGAATTCCCCAGCATCCGTTTCTTCATCCCTCCCGAACCTCCTTCCAGGGTTCGCCGCCTCAATGTCCCAGCACGGGGTGGGGGAGGTACGGCGATTCGAGCTCCCGGACCTCTTCGTCCGACAGCCGGATCTCCAGCGCCTTCACCGCGTCTTCCAGGTGTTCCATCCGGCTCGCGCCGACGATCGGGGCCGCGACGCCCGGCTTCCCCAGCAGCCAGGCCAGAGCGATTTGCGCCATCGGCACCCCCCGTCTTCCGGCGATTTCGGCCGTCTTCAGGGCGACCGCGGCGTCGCCCGGCCGGAAATAGAGCTTGTGGGCGAAATCGTCCGTGCCGGCGCGCAAGGTGTTCCCGTGCCCCTCCGCGGGGGGCCGCCGGGTCAGGTACCCCCGGGCGAGGGGGCTCCACGGGATCAGCCCGATCCCTTCCTTCAGGCAGAGAGGGATCATCTCCCGCTCCTCTTCCCGGTAGACCAGGTTGTAGTGGTTCTGCATCGTGATGAACCGCTCGCACCCGTGCCTCTCCGCGGCATGGAGCATCCGGGCGAACTGCCACGCGTACATCGACGAGGCGCCTACGTACAGCGCCTTGCCGGCCCGCACCACGTCGGTCAGCGCCTCGAGGGTCTCCTCGACGGGGGTTTCGGGGTCGAACCGGTGGATCTGGTACAGGTCGACGTAGTCGGTCCCCAGCCGGCGGAGCGAATCGTCGATGGAGTGGCGGATGTGCTTGCGCGAAAGCCCTCGCAGGTTCGTGTCGTCCCCCATCGCGTTGAACACCTTGGTGGCGACGACCACCTTGTCGCGCCCCGGCCCGAAATCCTTCAGCGCGCGACCGAGGATCTCCTCGCTCCTGCCGAGGGAGTACACGTCGGCGGTGTCGAAGAAGTTGATGCCGAGCTCGAGGGCCCGGCGGATGAACGGGCGGCTTTCCTCCTCCTCCAGGACCCATTCGCGCCATCTTTTCGAGCCGTAGGTCATGCATCCGAGGCAGATGCGGGACACCTTCACTCCGCTGTTCCCCAGGCTGACGTATTCCATCGCGGTGCCCTCCTGTTTCTTTTCCGCCGGTTTTCGATAATTATGATTCAACAGGAAGAGAGGAGCGCTTTCAAGGTCTCGTGAAAAGACCGCCGATGCCGTCCGAAGAGCTGGAAACGGTCCGGAGGCGGATCCTGTCGCTGCTGGAAGAGGGCCCCCGCACCGCCAGGGAGATCTCCGCCGCCGTCCATATACCGGAACGGGAGGTGGAGGGGCACCTGGTCCACCTGCGGAAGACGCTGCGCGCCGGGGGGCGTCGCCTCGCGCAGGCGCCCGCGGAGTGTCTCGGATGCGGGTTCGTCTTCCGGAAACGCGACCGGCCGAAGGGGCCCGGGCGGTGCCCGGTCTGCAGGGGGGAGTTCATCTCCGAGCCGTCCTTCCGCGTGGAAATCCGGCCGTGAGGTGAATATAATAAGCTCGTTGTTCCGAATTTGCCGTGAACCGGGGCGGGAAACGGGAGGATGCCTTTATGTACACCAGCGACAGGCTCCACAGGGACGCCGACGAGGAGATCCTGATCGGGCAACACTATAATACGAAGCAGATCGAAGACGCGATCCAGTCGGACCGTTGGCCGAAGGTGGAATGCAAGATCTGCGGAGGCACCCACCCGGCCGCCATCCGGAAGGTCATGGACACCCAGGAGGGCGGGGTGTTCGAGTTCGTCGCGCCGGAGTGCCCGAACGCCCAGGCCGAAGCCAAGGGGGAGTGACCGCCCCGCTCATCGTTTCCGGTCGAGGATCACCCGTATCTTCCGCAGCAGTTCCGAGGGGCTGACCGGCTTCAGGATCAGTTGCGCCTTGTCGTCCAGGATCCCTTTCCTGTCGATCATCTCGGCCGGGTATCCGCTGATGGACAGGATATCCATGTCGGGACGGATCGCCTTGACGGCCTGGTAGACCTCCTTGCCGCTCTTCCTGGGCATGATCACGTCGAGGATCAGCAGGTCGATCTCCGTCCCGTGCAGCGAGAACTTTTCGATGCCGTCCTGACCGTCGACGGCGTCGATGACGCGGTACCCGTTGTCTTCCAGGACCGTCTTCGTGAGGTTCCGGACGATTTCCTCGTCCTCGACGAGGAGGATGGTCTCGTTTCCCCCGCGCGCCGGGGGAGCCGGCCGGGGGGCCGACGATTCCCCCCCAACCGTTCCGACGAGCGGCAGGTGGATCCGGAACGTCGTTCCCTTCCCGGGTTCGCTGGACACGTCGATGAAGCCGTCGTGCTGCTTGACGATGCCGTACGCGATGGCGAGCCCGAGCCCGGTGCCTTTCCCCGGGCCTTTCGTGGAGAAGAACGGCTCGAAGATCTTCTTCCGCGTCCTTTCGTCCATGCCGGCGCCCGTGTCCGACACCTCGATCCGGGCGTACATCCCCGGCTTCCCGAAGCCGTGCGCCCGGACGAAGCCTTCGCCCATCTCGAACACCCGCGTGGAGATGGAGAGCGCCCCGCCGTCGGGCATGGCGTCCCTCGCGTTGGTCGCCAGGTTCATCAGCACCTGCTCGACCTGCCCGGCGTCGGCGGTGACGACGGGGGCCTCGTCGCAAAGCCGCGTGGAAAAATCGACGTCTTCCCCGATCAGCCGCTTCAGTATTTCCTCGACGTTGCGGACGAGCCGGTTCAGGTCGATCGGAACCGGTCCGTTTTATTTTTGTCATGCGACATGAACTGCAAGCCTTTCAGATTTCCCGGAGGAAATGGAATGATTGGAAATTCATCGATAAGGAAAAGGAATTGCGATCGCTCCGGATGCGGTGGCTTAATCCAAAAAAATATTACATCACGATAACGGCTATTGTTAGACGGAAATATGGTTTCCGGCCCGGCACAGGGCAAGCGCGCCGCGCGCGATGGCGTCGGGGAAGGGCGGCGCTTGCCAATTCGCGCGGCCGCATGGTGAAATATATACGGCAGCGATCGTTCGGAGGGGGAACGCGCATGGAAGACGTATCGTCCATGAGCTACGTTGCGCCGAACGGGGAGAGGGTTCCCATCGATGACGTGGAGCGCGCGGCGCGCCTGGCGGAATCGGGCACCCGGGACCGGAAGGAGTACCTGGGGATCCTGGTGACGCTCGCGTACCGGTGCTTCGAGAAGGGGTTGTACGCCGGGGCCCAGGGCTATTTCGAGAAGATCCTCGACCTGACCGACTCCGTCAACGCGAAGGCCTTCTGCC
>CAZTFC010000039.1:0-23396 GCA_964612075.1 uncultured bacterium | reverse complement strand
ACAAGCACTACGAGAAGGGGATCTACCGGTGCGTCTGCTGCGGCAACGACCTGTTCCGCTCCGAGACCAAGTTCGACTCCGGGACGGGCTGGCCCAGCTTCTACGCCCCGATCGCGCCGGAGAACGTCCGGACGGAAAAGGACCGCAGCCTGTTCATGGAAAGGGTCGAGGTGCTCTGCGCGAGATGCGATGCCCACCTGGGGCACGTGTTCGACGACGGGCCGCAGCCGACCGGGCTCCGCTACTGCATGAACTCGGCGTCCCTCTCCTTCGTCAAGGCGGGGGCGGAAGGGAAATAGGGGGAAGGACATGGCGATGCGCATGGGGCTCACGACGACGATTCTGACAATGTTCATCGCGGCCATGGCGGCCGCGGCGGGGGCGGATGCGATGGACAAGGCGGCGAAAACCGGGACCGGGAAGACCGAGAAGGCGACGTTCGCGGGCGGCTGCTTCTGGTGCATGGAAGCGCCGTTCGACAAGCTGCCGGGGGTGATATCGGTCATGCCGGGGTATACCGGCGGGCACGTGAAGAACCCGACATACGAGCAGGTATCCTCCGGGGGCACCGGCCACGCGGAGGCGGTGCAGATCGTCTACGACCCGTCCCGGATCGGCTACGACAGGCTGCTAGAGGTCTTCTGGCGCAACATCGACCCGACCGTGCGCGACCGGCAGTTCTGCGACGTCGGCTCCCAGTACCGCACCGGGATCTTCTACCACGGGGAGGAGCAGCGGCGGCTCGCCCTGAAGTCGAAGGGGGAGCTGGAAAGGTCGAGGCCCTTCCAGGGGCCGATCGTGACCGAGGTCACCGAGGCGGGCGAGTTCTACCCGGCCGAGGAGTACCACCGGCAGTACTACAAGAAGAACCCGGTCCGGTACCGCTACTATCGAAGCGCGTGCGGCCGCGATAACCGGCTCAAGGAGCTTTGGGGGGACAAGGCCGGGCACTGACCCGGCCTCGTCATCCGCCCTGCGTTCTCCGGCGGTACGGCATCCGGGTCGATTTATGCTTTATACTTATAATACGTAACGGCGATACGACCCGGCGATCGGCGGAGGCGTTTCGGCCGTCAGGCGATTGCGCGGAAAGGACCGCACGAAAAAGGCCTGTTCGATGCGTTTCCACGGAAAATCCTTCCTTGCCCGCGCCGTACTTGTCCTGGCCGCGGTCGTCGCGCTGTTCCTGGCCCTGCATCGTCTGACGGCCGCCCCGAAGCGGTTCCAGAAGACCGCGCTGGTCGCCGTTCCCTGGGGTGCCGAGCCGGGAAAGTTCGGGCTGTTCTATCCCCCCGACGGAGAGACCGTAGGGCCCCGGACCTTCACGGTGGCGGACAACGGCGCGATCTTCGTCTTCGACACCGTGAAGCGAAACATCAAGATGTTCGCCGCCGACGGGAGATTCCTGCGCAGCATCGGAAAAGATCTTTCCGGCTACGCGATCGAGTGGCACGGCGGGTTCCTCTTCCTGCTGGACGGGGATACGCTGCGCAGATACGACGAAGACGGGCAGCCGGCCGGCGTCTACCCGGTCTCCCCGGCGATCCGGCTCCACGAGGGATACGGGCAATGGCTGCGGGTGACCGGCGACGGGGGGCTGTATGTCAAATCCGGGCGGAAGTCGTATCGGATCTTTTCCGACATGTCGAAGGGCCCCTTGTCCGACGATCTCCAGGCGGGCAGCGAGCGCGTTGGAACCCCCAATCATGAAGGAAGCCGCTGGTACCGGCTGGTCCGCCGGTCGGACAGCGTGCGGCATCTGCAGATCCAGGACGCCCGGGGGAAAGTCCTCAAAGAGGTCCCGCTGCAAACCGGCGGCCGGTTCGGCCCGAACTATTTCCTGGGAGAAGACGTCCGAGGCAACGTTTACCTGGAGATCCAGCAGATCGACGAGGAAAACCGGATCCGCACCGGCATCTGGGTGTTGAACCGGAAAGGGGAACGCGTCGCGGAGGTTGCCCTGCCCGACCGGTATCACACGATCGTGTTCAGGAAATTCCTGGTGGACCGGCAGGGCGGGATTTACCACCTCAGGACGGAACCGGACGGGGTCCATATCGATAAATGGGCGTTTACGAGCGCAAGATGAAAAGATCCCTGAAGCCGCTACTGATCACGGCCGCGCTCTGGCTGACGTTTCCCCGGCCCGACGCGTGGCCCATCACGCGCGAAGAGGTCATCGCGAGGGCCAGGTCTTTCGTCGAGATCGACTGGAAGTGCGGGCGCAACAACGCGAACCGGCAGTACAACCAGCTCGAGCCCGGCAGATCCTACAGCGGGGTTTCGTACAACTGGGGAGGGTTCGACCTGCCGGGGGATTTCACGGACAAGGTGAAGTCCGGCAAGGTCGCGGGAAACTACAGGAAGCGGTGCGGGAAGATCCTCTGCGTCCGCTACGACTTCGCCGGCCTCGACTGCTCCGGCCTGATTTCCCGAAGCTGGCAGGTCCAGCGGCATTCCACGGCATCCCTTCCGGCCATTTCCATCCGGATTCCGCGAAAGCTGCTCAAGCCCGGGGATATCCTCAATTCGCGCAACAAGCACGCGGTGCTCTTCGACAGTTTTGACGAAGAGGGGCAGATGTGGGTCTACGAATCCTCCTCCTGGGTCCGGCAGCGGGGGGCGCCGCCGGCGGGTGTCGTCTACCGTACCGTCGATCTCGGGGAGGACTACGTCCCCCGCCGCTTTTACAAGTTCATCCGGATCGGCGACCGGGTCCGCACCCGTCATGCCGTGGCCGTCCGCGAGCGGCTACGGGGAGGGAAGAGCCGGCCCATCCCTTGGAAGACCGGGGGGACCATCGTAAAGGGCCCGGAATTCAGGGACCGCCCGTCCTCGGCAGGAAAGCCTTCGGACGTCTGGTATAACATCGAGTTCGATAACGGCTCAAAAGGTTGGTCCACATTACGCGGCCTCGTTCTCGTCGAGGAAGCCGGTCCGCCGTTCGCGCTTCCGTCGTCTCCCTAGGAGGGGCCGCGCAACAGGAGGGTCGAATCCCATGAGGCAATTCACCATCGATTACCTGACCCGTCTCCTGGCCGATCACAAGGCTCCCTGCGTTTCCCTCTACCAGCCGACCCACCGGCAGAGGCCGGAATGCCTCCAGGACCCGATCCGGTATCGCAACCTGCTGCGGGAGATGGAGGCGTCCCTGCGCGAGAAATACCCGAAGCGGGAGGTCCGGGCGCTCACGGAGAAATTCCACGCCCTCGCGCGAGACATCCCGTTCTGGAATTTCCGGACCGACGGGCTGGCGATCCTCGGCTCCGAAGAGATGTTCCAGGTATTCGACCTCCAGCGGCCGGTGAAGGAGCTCCTTATCGTGGCGGACGGCTTCCATGTGAAGCCGCTCCTCCGCGTGTACCAGTCGGCCGACCGCTTCCAGGTCCTCTGCCTGAACCGCCGGGAGGCGAAGCTGTACGAGGGGAACCGGTACGCCCTGGACCCGGTCGACCTGTCGGGCGTGCCTTCGACGATCGCGGAAGCTCTCGGAGAGGAGCTGACCGGGCCGCACCTCACGGTCTCCTCCCACGGGGAGGGTGCCGGCGGCCGGGCGATGTACCACGGGCACGGCTCGAGGAAGGACGAGATCGACATCGACACGGAGCGGTTTTTCCGGGTTGTGGACCGGGCGATCCTGGAGCGCCACTCTCGTCCGTCCGGCCTGCCGCTGATGCTGGCCGCGGCGGCGGAATATCACGCCGTCTTCCGCAACGTCAGCCACAACCCCTTCCTGATGGCGGAGGGGCTGCGGGTGGACCCGGAGGCTCTGGGCGTGGAAGAGCTCCGGGAGCAGGCGTGGCGGAAGCTGGAGCCGCTCTACCTGGAGCGGCTGGCCCGTCTGGTCGACGCCTTCCGGGCCGCCGCGTCCCGCGAGGCGGGGTCGGACGATATCCGGGCGGTGGCCCGCGCCGCGGTCGAAGGGCGCGTCGAAACGCTGCTGATCGAGGCCGATCGGGAGATCCCCGGGAGGATCGACCCCGCGACGGGCCGCGTCGAGCCGGGAGACCTTTCGCATCCCGAGATCGGCGATCTCATCGACGATCTCGCCGTCATCGTCTTCCGGCTGAAGGGCACGGTCGTCGTCGTCCCCGCGGAGAGGATGCCGGTCGCCACGGGGGTCGCGGCGACGTATCGTTTTTAGGAAAGAGGCGGGTCATCTTCGAAAGCGGGGCGGTGGGCGCCATGGACGTAGATCATCTGCGGACGCTGGAACGCTGGCTGCACGACCCTGTGACGGGGAAGCTCGCGACGGTCGCCGCGGGTCTCGTGGTGATCCTGGTCGCCACGCGGGTGGTGCGCCGCGCGCTGACGCGCTACCTGGAAGACAACACCACGCGCTATCAGGCGCGCAAGGCGGTGACGTTCGTCGGGTACCTCTTCGCCGCGGGGTATCTCGTCCTCGCGTTCAGCGAGAGGCTCGGCGGCTTCACGATCGCCTTCGGCGTCGCGGGCGCGGGCATCGCCTTCGCGCTCCAGGAAGTGATCGCCAGCGCCGCGGGGTGGGTGGCGATTTCCTTCGGTGGCTTCTACAAGGTCGGCGACCGCGTCCAGCTGGGAGGCGTCAAGGGCGACGTGATCGACATCGGCGCGCTGCGCACCACCATCATGCAGATCGGGGAATGGGTGAACGCCGACGCCTACAACGGCCGCATCGTCCGGGTGGCCAACAGCAGCGTGTTCAAGGAGCCGGTGTTCAACTACTCCGGGGAATTCCCGTTCCTGTGGGACGAGATCATGGTCCCCGTCAAGTACGGCAGCGACTACAAGCTGGCGCGCGGGATCCTGGGGGAGGTCGCGGAGGAGGTGGTGGGCGATTACGCGCGCTCGGCCGCGGAGGCGTGGGAGCGGATCACCCGCCGCTACCTGATCGAGAAGGCGTCGGTACAGCCGATGGTCACGATGATCGCCGACGAGAACTGGATCGAGCTCACCCTGCGGTATGTCGTGGATTACAAGGCGCGCCGATCCACGAAGGACCGTCTGTTCACCCGCATCCTCGAGGAGATCGACAAGGTGCCGGAGCGGGTCGGCATCGCCGCCTCGACGCTGAACATCGAGAAGATTCCGCCGCTCGAGGTCCGCGTGAGGGCAGGGACGGCCGGCGCCGGGACCGGGGGGGGAGGACGCGTGAAGGGAAAACGCGCCTCCGCGTTCTTTTAGAGTCTCTTCATCCGCCATCTCACGTCCTTCGCATCTGCTATAGTTTTTCCAGATGGCGGAACCGACGCAGCGACATGGTCCGGACGATCCCCCCCGAGCCCCTTTTTCTGTCTCGGGTCGCGGGTGGCTGATCCCCGATGCGCCGGGGGGCGTTCGCTCGGCCCGGGCCTGGCAGGTACTCGTCCCCTTCGCGATCGGCGTCGTCATCCTGGTCGGGATCGCGGACTTCCTGACCGGGGCGCGTTTTTCCATGCTCCTTTTCTACCTGGCTCCCGTGGTGCTGGTCTCCTGGTTCGGGGGGATCGGCCCCGGTGCCGCCCTTTCCGCGTCCTCCGCGGTCGCGTGGCTGCTCTCCAGGTCCCTGGTGGAGGGCTCCCTTCCCGACGTCATGTCGTACTGGAACTCCTTCGAGAAATTCGGGATCTTCCTGGTCGTTGCCTACGTGGTTTCCATGCAGTCGGCGCTGCGGCGTCTCCTGGAGCGCGAGAAGGAGCTGTCGAGGACGGATTCCCTGACCGGCCTGATGAACCGGAGGGCGTTCAACGAGCAGGTGGAGGCGGAGATCGTCCGGGCGAGGCGGTACGGGCGACCTTTTTCCCTGGCCTACATGGACCTGGACGATTTCAAGGAAATCAACGACGCGTACGGCCACGATGCCGGCGACCGGGTGCTTCGGACGGTCGCGAGGACGCTCGACGGGAGCCTGCGGTCGACCGACTTCGTCGCGAGGCTGGGCGGGGACGAGTTCGCGATCCTGCTGCCGGAAACGGGGGTGGAGGCGGCGGCGGGCGTCATGGGGAAGGCGAGGGAAAGGATGGAGGGGATCCGGGGACCCGGCGGGAGCTCGGTCAACGCCAGCATCGGGGTTTTCACCTGCGAAAAGCCGCCCGATTCCTCTGATCGTCTCCTGACGATGGCGGACGCACTGATGTATTCGGCGAAGAAAAAAGGGAAGAACCGGATCCTGCAGGAAGTCCTTTCGTAGGCCGGGACGGAAGAGGGGGCACGGTGCCCCGGGCGATCCGTCACCGAAATGCCTTGCAATCGCTTCCGCATATCAATAAGAATGATTTTCAAGGGGCAACGACAGCGCCTGTCTTCGGATTCACCGTACTTCAAATCCATCAGCAACGGGAGGACCGATTATCGCGCAAGGCGTATCCGCATTTCCCCCCGGAAAGGAGATGAAGCATGAACCTGGACTTGAGCGCCACGTGGAACACCCTCCAAAACGCATTGGGCGGGAACATCCCCCGGTTGATGGGGGCCCTGGGCATCCTGCTGGCGGGGTGGCTGGTCGCCGTGGTGGTCCGCGGCCTCACGCGCAAGGGGTTGGGGCACCTCGAGGTGAACCAGCGCTTCAACCGGATCACAGGACAGACGATGGACATCGAACGGATCGCGGCGGTGTCGCTGTTCTGGGTCGTGATGCTCGTCGTGCTGACGGCGGTGTTCAACTCCCTTGACCTGACGGTGGTCTCGGGCCCCTTTGCGGCTCTCCTGACCCGGCTGTTCGAATATGCCCCCCACCTCCTGGCCGGGATCGCGCTGGCGCTGGCGGCCTGGATCATCGCCAGCCTGGCGCGATCGGTGGTCGTCAAGGCGCTCTCCAGGACCACGCTGGACGAGAAGCTTTCCGAGCACGCCGGAATGGCGCCCATCGGCGAAAGCCTCAGCCGCGCGGTGTACTGGCTCGTGATCCTGCTGTTCGTGCCCGCCGTCCTCGGCGCGCTGCAGATGGAAGGGCTGCTGGAGCCGTTGCGCGCCATGGTCGCGAAGACGGTAGACATGCTTCCGAACGTCCTGGCCGCCGTCGTCGTCGGCGGCGTGGGCTGGATCCTGGCGACCGTGCTGCGCAACCTCACCGCCAACCTGCTGCGCACCGCGGGATGCGACCGGATCGGCGAGAGGGCTGTGCTGTCCGAGACGGTGCAGCTGTCCAATGTCGCCGGGCTGGTGGTCTTCGTGGTTGTCTTCCTGCCGGCGCTCATCGCCGCGCTGGACGCCCTGAAGATCGAGGCCGTGTCCAGGCCTGCGACGGACATGCTGGGAATGCTGTTCGAGGCCGTGCCCCACATCATCGCGGCGGCGCTCGTTCTGGTCGTCACCTGGGTGGTGGCTTCCTTCGTTTCGCAGCTTCTGGCCGGCCTGCTGGCCTCCGTGGGTTTCGACGAACTGCCGGGACGGGTGGGGCTGGCCCACGCTTTCGAAAAGACCCCCGCGTCGGCGTTCGCGGGGCGGTTGGCGCTGTTCTTCGCGATGCTGTTCGCCGTCGTCGAGGCGGCCGACCAGCTGGGCTTCGAACAGGTCGGCGGGATCGTTGAGACGTTCATCCGCTTCGGCGGAGAGGTGCTGATGGGCTCGGCGATCCTCGTGATCGGGTTCTGGCTTGCCAACCTCGCCTACGAGGCGATCGACCGCGCCAGCGGCCCCAACACCAAGGGGCTCGCCAGGATAGGGCGGATCGCGATCCTGGGTCTGGTCCTGGCCATGGGCCTTCGCGCCATGGGCATCGCCGACGATATCGTCAACCTCGCCTTCGGGCTCACGCTGGGCGCCGTCGCGGTGGCGGTGGCGCTGTCCTTCGGCCTGGGCGGGCGCGAAGCGGCGGGCAAGCTCATGGAGCATTGGCTGGCCCGCCTCCGCTCCGAAGGCGGGACTTCCTGACAGGTTCGATGGGAGCCGCCGCGGTCCTCCTGCCGGATCGCGGCGGCTTCCGCCGGCGCGGAACCGGAATTCCGGCAAATGCGGGGGAAACATGGGTCCACGAACGATAACGCTGTCGACGCTGCTCCTCCTGGCGGTGGTTTTGCAGGCCGCGGCGGGGGAACCTCCGAAGGAAGAAAAGGCCTGGAAGGACCAGGCGGAGTTTTCCTTCGTCGACACGACGGGGAACACGGACACGACGAGCCTGGCCGGAAAGAACCTCCTCGAGTACAGGTTCACGCCCCGGGCGACCGGGTCCTGGAAGATCGGGGCGCTGTACAGCGAGGACGACGGGCGGACGACGGCGGAGAGCTATTCGACCGAGCTTCGGTTCGATCGGCTGTACACCGATAAAAGCTACTTCTACTTCCTCGGCGGCTGGAGCAAGGACCGTTTCGCGGGAATCGACAACCGCTTTTACGGCGGCGGCGGGTTGGGCCGCAAGTTCATCGACGGCCCGAAGCATTACCTGGCGGGCGAGGCCGGGCTCAATTACACCCGGGAGGACTACGTCGACGGGTCCGACAGCGACTTCCTGACGGGGCGCGCCTTCGGGAAATACGAATACGCGTTCACGGAGAAGAACCGGTTCCTCCAGTCGCTGGAGTTCCTGTACGATTTCTCCGACTCCGCCCACTACAGGCTGAATTCCGAAACGGCGCTCGTCGCCGCCCTGACGGACGTGTTTTCCCTGAAGGTGGGGTACAACGTACGGTACGACCACAGGCCTGTCCCGGCGGACCTCGAGCATACCGATACGATGATATCCGTGGCGCTTGTCGCGAATTTCTGATACTCCGCGGGGGCGTTCCGTGCGCTTTCGGGTGACTTGCCTGGCTTTCTGCGCGATCACGGCGTTTTTTCGCTGCGGCGCGGCCGTGCCGCCTTCCATCGCCGGAAGCGTCACCTTCGCCGTGGGAGGCGCCCCCGCCGAGTTCGACCAGTGGGAACGCATCGTCGGCGAGTTCGGCCGGAAGACGGGCATCCGGGTGGAACTGCTGCGGCAGCCCGCCGATACCGGATTGCGCAGGCAGGGATTGACGGTGCCGCTCCAGGCGCGGATTCCCTCCCCCGATGTGTTCCTGATGGACGTTGCGTGGGTCGCGCAGTTCGCCGCCTCCGGGTGGCTCGAACCGCTCTCCCCATACCTCGGGAAGGAGGGGTGCGTCGGGAAGGAGGCGTTATTCCCCCGGGTGGTCGACACGGTCGATACGCACGAAGGCGTGGTCGTCGCCCTGCCCGTCTACGTGGACGGCGGGCTGCTCTATTACCGGAAGGATCTCCTGGAAAAATACGGCCTGCCGGGGCCTCCCCGGACCTGGGAGGAGCTTCTCCGTCATTCGGAGACCGTGCAGCGGGGGGAGCGCGGGAGCCGGCCCGGCTTCCACGCCTTCGCGTGGCAGGGGGCCCAGTACGAGGGTCTGGTGTGCGCCTTCCTGGAATTCGCGGGTCCGTCGGGGGGGATCCGGACGGAGGGCGGCAAACTGATCGTCGATTCCCCGGAAAACCGGAGAGCCCTGCGTTTCATGCGCGACCTGATAGCGAAATACGGGATCTCTCCCCCGAACACGTATACCGAGATGCGGGAAGAGGAAGTGCGCTCCTTCTTCCAGGACGGATCCGCCCTCTTCGAGCGGAACTGGCCCTACGCCTGGCCGCTCCATGAGGCTCCGGATTCCCCGGTCCGGGGAAGGACCGGGATCGCGGCTCTTCCGGGGTGGGGTCCGGGGGAGGGGGCTGCCTGCCTGGGGGGGTGGCATGCCGGGGTTTCCGCTTTCAGCGACGCGAAGGCCGAAAGCGTGGAGTTCCTCTGCTACCTGGCATCCTATGAAACGCAGAAGAACCTGGCGCTGCGCATGGGCTGGAACCCCGGCCGACGGGATGTGTACGCCGCTGCGGAGCTCCTGGCGAAAAACCCCCACCTGCCGTCGCTTCGGGCCGTCTTCGAAAACGCCCGGCCGAGGCCGCCGCTTCCGTACTACGCGCGGCTGTCGGATATCCTCCAGCGCCGCCTGAACGCCGCCCTGGCCGGATCGATCTCACCGGAAGAGGCGCTCGCCGCCGCGGAGAAGGAAATGCGGGCGGTCGCGGCCCGGTACCGGTAGGGGGAGCGGATGAACGACGACCGGCCTTTCCGCGATGCGCTGCGGGGATACCTCTTCGTCGCGCCGCTGGCCGCCTTCCTCCTGGCGTTCATCGTCGTCCCCGTCGCCGGAACGTTCATCGACAGCCTGTACCGGGCGGTCACGTTCCTTCCGCGGGCCTTCATCGGCGCCGGGAACTACGTGTCGCTGGCGTCCGATCCGGCGTTCCTGCAGTCGCTGCGCTTCACCGTCCTGTTCGTGCTGGCGTCCGTGCCACTGGAGATCGCCCTGGGCCTGGTTTTCGCACTGCTCCTGCATCGGCCGTCGCGGGCCCGCGGGGCGCTTCGCGCGTGCGTCCTCATCCCCTGGGCCGTGCCCTCCGCGGTGGCGGGGAGGGTTTTCGAGCTGATCTGGAATTACCAGTACGGTCTTGCGAACCATCTCGCGCAGCGGCTCGGCCTGGCCGACGGGCCCATAAACTGGCTGGGGTCGGAAGGCGGGGCGTTTTTCGCCCTTGTTGCGGGCGACGTGTGGAAAACCGCCCCCTTCGTGGCGATCCTGTTCCTGGCGGGGCTGAGCGCGATTCCCGGGGAGCTGTATCGGCAGGCGGCGGTGGACCGCGCCGGACCGCTGCAGCGCCTCGCGAGGATCACGCTGCCGCTGCTGCGTCCGGTCTTCGTGGTGGCTCTCCTTTTCCGCACGATCGACGCGCTCCGGGTCTTCGATATCGTTTTCGTCCTGACCGGAGGGGGGCCGGGGGGGAGCACCGCGTCGCTTTCCCTCTATGGGTACGACGCGTTCACCGGCGGCGATATCGGGTACGGTTCCGCGGTGTCCGTCGTGCTCTTCGTGGTGGCGTTCGCGCTTTCCGTGGCGTACGTCCGGTTCGGCGGGTTCGGGAGGGACCTGTCGTGACCGGGGAGAGGCGTGCCGGGCTGCTGTACGTTTCCGGGGCCGCAGCGATGATCGTTTTCTGCCTCGTCCCGATCGCGTACATGGTCTTGACGGCAATGAGCCGACGCGCCGATTTCCTTGCCCCTGGCGCCGGGTTCGCGTTCACCGCGGCGCATTTCCAGGAGGTGCTCCGGGCCGGGTCCCTGCGCTTCCCGGAGTATTTCCGGAACAGCCTCGTCGTTTCGGGGATCAGCGCGGCGCTCTCCGTCGCCGTCGCGGCGCCCGCGGCCTACGCCGTGACCCGGTTGGCGGTCCCGGGCAGGGCCGCCGTCCTTTTCGGCGCGCTCGCCGTTTCGATGTTCCCGCAGGTTTCGCTGGTCGGCTACCTGTTCCGCCTGATGAGCGCCCTGGGATGGATCAACACCTATGCCGCGCTCGTGTTGCCCTACACGGCCTGGACCCTTCCCTTGTCCCTGTGGATCCTGGCCGGCTACTTTTCCCGGCTTCCGCGCGATATCGACCGGGCGGCCCTCGTCGACGGCTGCGGCCCGCTGGAAACGCTCCGGAAGGTGATCGTGCCTGTGGCCGCCCCCGGCATCGTTTCGACGGCGCTGCTCGCGTTCATCTTCGCGTTCAACGAGCTCCTGTTCGCATTGATGCTCACGACGGATCACGAGGGGCGCACGATCCCCGCGGGCATCGCCTTCTTCGAGGGGCTGCACGGGGAGATCCCCTGGGGCTCCGTCATGGCCGCCGCGACGCTCGCCGTCGTTCCCGTCGTGGCGCTTGCCCTGGCATTCCAGCGGAGGATCATACAAGGGTTGACCCAGGGGGCGGTGAAGGAATGAAACTCGTCTTTCGGGACGTATCCAAAACGTTTCTTTCCCTGCGCGGGGTCGTGCCCGCGGTCCGGGGCGTGGAACTGTCGGTCGAACACGGGGAGCTGTTCGTCCTGCTCGGCCCCAGCGGCTGCGGGAAGTCCACCATCCTCAACCTCGCCGCCGGGCTGGAACGCCCGACGTCCGGCGAGATCCTTTTCGACGGGGAAATCGTCGCATCCAGGGAACGGAGGGTCTTC
The DNA here is from genome assembly GCA_964612075.1 of uncultured bacterium. Classification (GTDB taxonomy): domain Bacteria; phylum Desulfobacterota; class Deferrimicrobia; order Deferrimicrobiales; family Deferrimicrobiaceae; genus UBA2219. The sequence goes on along the minus strand of CAZTFC010000039.1, from coordinate 11,471 downwards.
GTCCCGCCGGGCAAGCGCAACGTCGCGATGGTGTTCCAGAGCTACGCGCTCTACCCCCACCTGAATGTGCGGGAAAACATCGCCTTCCCCTTGAGGGTCGCCGGGATTGCGCGCGACGAGATCGAACGCTCGGTCGCCCGGATCGCATCCATGCTGGGAATAGACGACCTGCTCCGGTCCAGGCCGTCGGAGCTTTCCGGGGGCCAGCGGCAGCGGGTGGCCATCGCCAGGGCGCTGGTCCGGAAGCCCAGGCTCTTCCTCCTCGACGAGCCGCTCTCCAACCTCGATGTCGCGCTGCGGGCGGCGACCCGGGCCGAGCTGCGCCGCCTGCAACGGTCCGTGGAGGTCACCACGCTGTACGTCACGCACGATCAGACCGAGGCGATGACGCTCGGGGACCGGATCGCGCTGCTGCGCGGCGGCAGCGTCGTGCAGATCGGGACGCCGCGCGACCTGTATGAAAGGCCCCGGACCCCGTTCGCCGCTTCGTTCATCGGTCCGTACCCGATGAACCTGCTCGAAACCGGGGTGGAGGAGAACGGAGGAGCCTGTTCCGTCCGGATCGGAACGGAACGGCTTCCGGTTTCGCCGGACCGGGTGTCCGGCGCGCTGCGCCCCGGCTCGCGGAACATCCTTTTCGGCATCCGTCCGGAACACGCCCTCGCCCGGCCGGAACCTTCGGCTCCGGGCCTTCGGGGGACCGTAAGGGCCGTGGAACATCTCGGCAGGGAAACCGTGGTGACCGCCGACATCGGCGGCGTTTTGCTCCGGGCCGTCGCGGCGGATGGGACCCTGAAAGAGGGAGACGCCGTCCGGATAGCGATCCCGGCCGAATCGATCCACCTTTTTCCCGGGACGGAGGACCCGGCGTAGCCGGGATCCCGCGGCGGATTGCCGCTCCGGGGCAGCGTGGCAAATTGCCTATACGATACGAGGCGCTGCCCCGTGTTTTGGGGGGCGTGCCTTGTGGGCGGTCGCCTGTCGGGCACCCGGCGTCGATTTCCCTGAAATCCGGGGGGCGCGCGCCGGATTTTCACACTAAGATGGATATAGCGGGATCCGCGGACGACACTTCCCGTCCCGCAAGGAGGTTGCCATGAACGACATCCATCGGATCATGGTGCTGGCCCTGGACATCAAGCACAGCCGGGAGACGATGCGTTACGGGATTTCTCTCGCGAGGAAATACGGCGCGGAGCTGGTGGTTCTCCACGTGACGCATGATCCCTTCGGGGCGGACGGCTGGAACCTGCCGTTCCTGTCCGTCGCCGAGGAATACCGGGAATTGCTCAGGGAGGCCGAGAAAGACATCGACGGGATTCTCCGGGCCGAGTCGGCGAAGGGATTGCCGGTGAAGGAGATCATCCGGAAAGGGGAGCCCATCGGTGTGATACGGAAGGTGGTGGAGGAGGAAAAGATCGATCTTCTCGTCTTGCCGGCCCACGAGGAAACGCGTCTCGAGCATTTCCTTTTCGGGCGCGTCAACGACGCCATCATCCGCAGGATGCCCTGCTCCATCCTGCTCGTCCGGCAGGAGCCGGTCGCCTGACCTGGGGGGAGCCGACCATGACCGAAGCCGACAGGAAGCTGCACCGGATCGCGGAAAAGGTCTCCCGGCTCAACAGGTCCTCGGACGAGATCAACGACATGATCGTGGCGCTCGAGGAGAAGCTGGAGAAGATGAACATCGGCGTGGGGGTGTGGGTCTGCGACCCGGACGAGAATTTCTTCGACCCGGCCCAGAGCTTCTCGTTGAGGACCCCCGCGGTGAGGGAAGACGAGAACGACCCGAAACGCAGGTACGTCAACGCGACGCTCCTCGGCTACCAGAAGCTCGCGGGAAAATGGCGCATCGCGGCGTGGAGCATGGCCTTCAGCGAAAGGCCCGATCCGAACGATCCGCGGGGGGAGGGGCTCCGCCAGACGCCGCTGGCCGGCGGCGATATCTGGGCGCTGGTCGACGCTCCCCGGGACTGCAGGATCGCCGCGCTCAAAGGGATGCCGCTGCTGTTCGAGGCCATCGAGAACAGGGTGGACGAGCAGCTCCGCGGGATCGAGGAAGGCAAGGGGCTGGCGGAGAAGCTGCTGTAGCCGGGAGGGGCGCGGCCATGTCGAAGATCCCCCTGTTCCTTTCGCTGGCGCTCCTTTTCATTCCCTCATCCGTGGTTGCGGCCGACGCCCCGGGCTTGGTCGGGAGCTGGCGGTGCCTTGGCCCCCACGGGGAGGCGTCCCTCGTTTTCGAGAGTTCCGATCGGCTGGTCTTCGGGGGCGAGCCTTCCCGCTACGAGCTCGTGAAGGGCGCCGTTCGCATCTGGGAAGACGGCGTGCCGGCGGACTGCCCTTACCGGCTGGAGGGCGACTCCCTTTCCTTCGTCTCCCCGGAGAACGAGCGATACCGTTGCGTCCGGACGAAACGCGCCACGCCGGGCGCTTCCCCGGGATCTTCCGCGGGCGCTTCGGGGAGCGCTCCCCCCTCCGATTCCGGCGACGCGTCGCTGGCGAGGTACTTCGCCGGCAGCTATTACCATTACTCCGGCAGCACCGAGCGGCGGGTCGTGCTCTGCCCCGACGGGACGTTCCACGGCGGGAGGGAGTCGAGCTATTCCGGCACGTTCCGTGAGGGCGGGAGCCGGACGGGCGCCTGGGGGACCGCCGGGCGATCGGGCTACGGGGGCCGGTGGACGATCCGCGGCGACCGGACCCGGGGCGCGATCACCCTGATCCACCGAACAGGGAACAGGGAAGAGGTCCCGTACCGAGTCGCGGCCGAGCGCGGCTGCCTGTACCTGGGGGGGACGCTCTTCTGCCACGAGGGAAAGGGCGATTGCCGTTGACCGATTCGCAGGAGACAAGGAGGGACACTCCGTTGACAGACCATCCGCCGCCATCCGGCATCCTCACCTACGGGACCCCCATCGACCTGGCCGCCGCGAAGAGGGTGGCGGCCGCCGCGGAAGCCGAGGCCGTGCGGAACGGCTGGACCGTGGTGATCTGCATCGTCGACAGCACCGGCCACGTGGTGCTCCTGGAGAAGCTCGACCACACGCAATACGGAAGCATCGAGCTGGCCCGGGCGAAGGCGGAGACCGCGTTGAATTTCAAGCGGCCGACGAAGGCGTTCGAGGACGGGATCGCCGAAGGGGCCTTCCACCTGCGCTTCCTTTCCGTTCCAGGCGTCTGCGCACTGGAAGGCGGCATCCTGCTCAAAAGGGAAGGCAGGATCGTCGGCGCCGTCGGGGTGTCGGGCGCGAAGTCGACGGAAGACGCGCAGGTCGCCGAGGCGGGGGCGAAGGCGCTCGGCTGATCGGGAAGGGGGAGCGGTCGGAACGAAGGGGGGCGGACCCGCGCGAACGCGGATCCGCCCCGGCCCGTTCCCGGTTCTAGTTCCCGGTCACGTACTGCAGGCTGTAGACGTTGCCCGAAAGGAAACTGACCATCGCGATGGAGTCGTTCGCAAGCGTCGCCGCGGAACAGGGGTACGCGGCTCCGGAGGAGAGGTCCGTCGCGGAGGTTACCAGGGCGCCGGTCCCGTCGTGGACGACGTACTTGGCCTTGTTCCCGTCCGCGCCGTCCGAATAGGCGATGAAGACGTACCCGTCGCCGGTGACCGTCGCGGCGAGCCAGTCGTTGTTCAGCGTCACGTCGGCGAAGGTGGTGGCGGCGACCGCCAACGCCCCGGTCGACTGGTAGACGGCGAACTTCCCCTTGTTGGAGTCGTTCAGGTCGATATAGGGGACGAAGGCGTTGTTGTCGGCCAGCTTCACCACCTGGTAGGTGTTCGACTTCGTCGTGGCGAACGCGCTGTCGGCCACCTGGACCGCCCCGGCCTCGTCGTAGATGACGAACCGGGGAGTCAGGGCGCTCCAGCCCTGGGTGTAGAGGAGGAAGAAGCGGTCCGCGCCGATGGCGCTTGCCGCGACGCCGCGCGTCTCGTCGTTGCCCCCGCCGTGGTTGAACTCCGTGACGCCCAGGACCTGGGAAGCGTCGTCCATGTTATAGACCGCGTATCCGCCCCCCTGCTGGTCGGCGGCGTAATGATCGATGCGCCCCGCGGCGAGGAAGAGGGAGTTGCCGCTGCCCCCCGCGAGGGCGCCGGTAAAGAACACCCTCTCGTTCATGTACGCTTCGGGGCCGACGGTTTCCCCTCCGTCGTTGTCGAGCACCACGAAATGGCCGGTGTAATCGGCTTCCGCGACGTAGCTCAAGACCGGCACGCCCGTCCCGTGGGTGATGAGCCCGATGTTCGTGGCGTAGCCGGTCTTGACCCCGCCCGGCACGACCGTCGTCGGGCCGGCCACGTACTGCCCCGTCCCGTCGAACACGACGGTTTTCCCCTTGCCCCCGTCGTCCAGGTCCTTGTAGGCCAGGAGCAGGTTCCCGTTGGAGAGGTTGGTCACCTTGGGGAAGGCGATGGCGGCGGTTTTCTGCTCCACCGGCGCGTAAAGGGACATGTTCCCCGCGGCGTCCCGGACGAGGACGGCGAAATGGTACGTGGTGTCGGAGAGCAGGAGCGACGCGGCCGCGGAGGTGATTCCGGCCGTCCAGTCCTCGACGATCCCCTCGCCCGTGACCGCGTCGGCTTCCGCAACGGTGTCGATGTCGGCGGCCGCCGGGGCCCGGACGACCTTGTAGGACAGCGCGGAGGCGCCGGTGGTCTCGTCCGAGGCGGCGCTCCAGGAGATCACGGCGGAGAACGGCGATACGGACGAGGCGGACGGCGTGCCGGAAACCACGGGCGCGGTGTTGTCCGGGACCAGGTTGTTGTCGCTGTCCGAGCATCCCGCTCCGAAGGCGGCGAGCAGCAGGAGGAACGCTCCCGGTAACAGCAGGCGGGTTGCCGGCGCAGGGAACCGGTGAGTGAGAAATTTCATGAGTCTCCTCCGTTGCAAATTGAAATATCGGCAGGCGTTATCGGTCATTCGGCCGATATTCTTTAGTGTGGCCGGGCCGTCGGCCGGGACGGTTCTCCCGGAACGGCTGTTGCCCGGTTCCGCGCCCTGAAGTAAATTGAATGGAGGAAGCATTCCCGGAGGTCCCGATGGCGGAAAAGGATGTGGCGCAGATCCTGGCGGCGGCCGATCAGGTGGCGAAGCTTCGGGACGCGGTCGCCCGGACGTGGGGCGCGGTCCTGAAGATCTTCGAGGACCACCTGGATTCCCTGTCGGCCAGCTCCACGGACCTCAAATCCAAGGCGCTGTTTTCCTCGGGCTCCCCGGAGGTGTTCGCGCAGGACTCCGCCGCGCAGCGCAAGCGCCTCAAAGAGCACGCCCGGGGGATCTCCGCCGCACCGGAGAAGTTCGTCCCGATCCTGCAGCGGATCCTGGAGAAGGGGGTGGAGTATTCCTCCGGGGAGACGTACCGGTATTCCCCCGAGGTGCTCGCCGCGTCGAAGGCCGAGATCCAGGCGCTGCTGAAGGCGGCGCAGTGCGTGTTCCTCCCGATGGGCAAGGGCTGAAAAATACCCGTTTCCAGGGGCCGCATCCATCCCATGGACCGCTCCCAGGCATACGGGCCCGGCCCCCGCCGTCCGCCGGACCCTTTTACGCGCCGCCTGCTCTTCATCGCCCTGCTGGTTGCGGCGCTGATGGCGCTTTGGCGCCTGATGCCTGCGATCGAGTCGCTGTGGGCGCCGAAGAGCGACGGGGTGCGCACGGTGGCGGCGCGGGGGGACCTCGCCGCCGACGAGAAGGCGACCATCGAGCTGTTCGAGAAGTCGCGCGATTCGGTCGTGTTCATCTCGACCTCTCGGCTGGTGCGCGACTACTGGACCCGCAACGTGTTCGCCGTGCCGCGCGGGACCGGCTCGGGGTTCATCTGGGACGACGGCGGCCACGTGGTGACCAACTACCACGTGATCGAGGGCGCCTCCGAGGCCACGGTCCGGCTCGCCGACGGGCGCGACTACAAGGCGGCGCTGGTCGGGGCCTCCCCCGCGCACGACATCGCGGTGCTGAAGATCGGCGTCGGCATCAAGCGGCCGCCGCCGGTGCCGGTGGGCAGCAGCCGGGACCTGAAGGTGGGGCAGAAGGTGTTCGCGATCGGCAACCCGTTCGGGCTCGACTGGACGCTGACCGGCGGGATCGTCTCCGCGCTGGACCGCTCGCTCGGGGGCGGGCAGGGGGGGCAGGCGATCGAGCACCTGATCCAGACCGACGCCGCCATCAACCCCGGCAACTCCGGCGGCCCGCTGCTCGACTCGGCGGGGCGCCTCATCGGCATCAACACCGCCATCTACAGCCCCAGCGGGGCGTCGGCCGGCATCGGCTTCGCCGTGCCGGTGGACACCGTGCTGCGCGTCGTGCCGGAGCTGATCCGCGACGGCCGCTACGTCCGCCCGGCCCTGGGCGTGGAGGTGGACGAGCAGATCAACCGGCAGCTCGTCTCGGCGACCGGCGTCGAGGGGGTGTTCCTGCTGCGCGTGCGCCCCGGGTCGGCGGCGGACAAGGCGGGGCTGAAAGGCGCCGACGTGAGGAGGGAGGGCATCATCCCCGGCGACGTGGTGACCGCCGTCGTCGGCAAGCCGGTCGATTCGGTGGCGCGGCTCCTGGCGCGGCTGGACGAGCGCAAGGTCGGCGAGCGGGTGACGCTCTCGGTCCGGAACGGCGAAGAGACGCGTACCGTCGAGGTCGAGCTGCAGCCCGGGAACTGATTTTGCTGATGAATCCCGTTCCTTCCTCCGATATAATTTCCATTGGCCGAAGAAGCCGCGGCATGCGGCGCCCTCTTCGGCATCGCCTTTTGAAGGAGACGCGTTTCCCTTGACCGTCAGCAGGAGGATGTTCCTAAAGACCGCCTTCGCGGCCGCGATCTGTCTTTGCGGCGGGGAGGCGTTCCCCGCGATCCGCCCGGCGGAAGGGGCGCGGGGTGGCGCACTGTCCCTCTACAACACCCACACCTCCGAGCGGCTCGACGTCCCGCTCCGGGACGGGGAGGGGGGGTACGACCCGAAGGCGCTTTCGGCCGTCAACCGCTTTCTACGGTGCCACTACACGCAGGAAGTGGCCCCGATCGACGTCCGCGTGATCGAGTTCCTCGAAACGGTGGCGGGGAAGGTGGGGGAGAGCCGCCGCATCCACATCGTCTCGGGGTATCGCTCCCGGGCCTACAACGAGCGGCTGGTCCGCGAAGGGCGGGGCGTGTCTCCCCGCAGCCTCCACCTTTCCGGGATGGCCATCGACTTCCGGATCCCGGGGGTCTCCTCGAAGGTCGTCGCGCAGACGGCGCTCTCCCTGCGGGCGGGCGGCGTCGGCTTCTATCCCGCCTCCGATTTCGTCCACATCGACTCCGGGAGAGTCCGCTCCTGGTGATGCTCCGCGCGCGGGGAGGCGTCTTCTTCCTGCTGCTCGCGCTGCTCCTTTTTTCCTCGCCCGTCGCGTCGCGGGGGGAAGGGCCGAAGAAAAGGAGGCCTTCCCCGTGCCGCGTCGTCCACCCGGGCGACTCCGCCGTGGAATACGAGTGCCGTCGGATCGGGAAAGGCGAGACGCTGGAGAAGCTGTTCGGGGAGCGCTGGAAGGACGTGGCGCGCTTCAACCGGATCGACCGCCGCCACCTGTTTCCCGGCCTCTCCATCAAGGTCCCGCTGCGGGTCGAGGAGATCGAGGGCTACAGCCCGATGCCGAAAGAGTACCGCGCCGCGGCGGGAGAGGAGAAGTTCCTCCTCCTGGACCTTTCGGAGCAGTTCATCGGCGCGTACGAGTTCGGCCGCCTCGTGTTCTCGACACCGGCCACGACCGGGGACAGGGACCACGAAACCCCGGCGGGGGAGTACCGCATCACCGCGTACCACCGCGATCACCGGTCGACGCTGTACGCCATCGACAACACGAACATTCCCTACCCGATGACGTACGCCCTGCTGTTCCACGTCGATGCGACGGGCGCCGCCTACTGGATCCACGGGAGGGACATGCCGGGCTACCCGGGCTCCCACGGCTGCGTCGGCCTCTACGACGAATTCATGCAGGAGAAGTACCGCAAGACGCCCAGGGACCCCGAGCTTTCCGACGCGAGGGTCCTCTTCGAGTGGGTGATCGCGCCGCGCAGGGACGACGGGAGGTACCGCCTGCTGGAGGCGGGGCCGCGGCTTTCCATCGTCGGGGAAGCCCCGCGCTGACGGGGCGTCAGCACTCGCAGAACATCCCAAGGTATCATTTCCCGTAGGGCATTCGAGGAGGGCGGCATGAAGAGCGCGCGTCATCTCGGTACGGTTTCCCTGTGCGCGGCGGCGGCGGGGTTCGCCGGCCTGGAAATCCTCCTGCGGAACGGCGTCGTCTCCGGGGCGGGCTGGAACGTGCTCGCGGACGCCTTCGAGGCGGGTACGGTCGGCGCCATGGCGGACTGGTTCGCCGTCACGGCGCTGTTCCGCGAGGTGCCGATCCCGGTCCTGCGCAGGCACACCAATATCATCGTCAAGAACCGGGCCCGCATCGTCGACGGCATCGCCGACATGGTGCAGAACCGGTGGCTTTCCCCGGAGGTGATCCGGGAGCACCTGGCGAAGGTGTCGCCTTCCGCGTACCTGCTCGAGCGCGTGGACACGCCGGAGAGGCAGATGAAGGTCGTCCGGATCGTCTCCGACGTGCTTGCGAAGGTCGCGGAGTCGATCGACGGGCCGGAGGTCTCCTCGTTCCTCGAGCGGGCGGTCAAGGACCAGCTGGCGGAGGCGGAGATCCACGGCGCCCTGGGCCGGTGGCTCGGGAAGGCCCTCTCCCGCGGGGACCACCACGCCGCATGGGACCTGTTCCTGTCCGCCGTGGAGCGGGGCATGACCGGTCCCGAAGTGAGGGAGGCGCTGCGAAGACTCTTCGAGGAGGCGCTGGAAGCGTACCGGGACGGAGGCGGATTCCTGCGCCAGGTCGGGGTGGAGGCCGCCCGGCTGTTCGACGTCATCAACATCGACGCCGCCGTGGAAGAGGCGATCGCGAAGATCGCGGAATTCGCGGCAGGAGCGAAAGGGGACCCGGGCCACCCGGTCCGCAGGCGCCTCGACGGGATCTTCCTGGAGTATGCGCGGCGGTTGTCGCAAGGCGATCCCGAAGCGGTGGCCTCGATCGAGGGGCTGCGCCGGCGGGTCGTCGAGAACGCCGAGCTGGGCGGGCTGATCCGGCAGGTCCTGTCGCGGTTCCGCCGGACGGTGGAGGAGCAGCTCTCCCGGGACGACTCCGACCTGCGCCGCACGATCGGCCGCTTCGTCGACGCGCAGCTGTCCGCGATGCGCGACGATCCCTCCCTGCGGGGGCGGTTCGACCGGTGGGTGCGGGAGACGGCGATCGACCTGGTCGAGAAGCGGCACGGCGCGATCGGGGAGATGGTCCGGGGGAGCCTCGCGAAGCTCGACGACGCGACGCTGATCGAACAGATCGAGGGGAAGGTCGGAGACGACCTGCAGTACATCCGGCTGAACGGCGCGGTCGTCGGAAGCCTCGTCGGCCTCCTCTTCTCCGTGGCGCGGCACTTCGAAGAGCTCCGGGCGGCGATCCGATGAACATCGTCAGCGCGTCGCGGCGGACGGACATCCCGCAGTTCTTCGGGGAGTGGTTCGCCGCCCGCCGGAAGGCCGGCTGGTGCGAGTCGCGGAACGCCTACGGGGGGGCGTACCGGATCTCGCTTCGGCCCGAGGACGTGATCGGGTACCTGTTCTGGACGAAGAACACCGCGCCGTTCCGGGCGCAGATCTCCGGGCTGCTGGCGGAAGGGACGCCGGTCGCCCTCCAGTTCACCGTCACCGGGTACGGGCCGGCGGTCGAGACGAATATCCCGCGGCTCGACGTCACGATCCCCGCGTTCCTGCGCGCCTCCGCGATGCTCCCGTCTCCCGCCGCCATCCAATGGCGGTACGACCCCGTCGTCGTCACGGACGCGTTCGACGCGGGCTGGCACCGGGAAAATTTCCGCCGGATCGCCTCCGCGCTCGAAGGGGCCACGAGCGTCTGCAACGTTTCCCTTGTCGAGCCCTACCTGAAGGTGGTTCGCAGGATGGGATCGGCGGTCGCCTACCGGGCCTTCGATCCGGGCCGCCATCGGCAGGCGGCCCGGAAATACCCGGGCCTCTCGCGGGCGGGGGATGCGGAGATGCGCCTGGTCCGGGAGCTGTCGGAGATCGCCGGGGAGCACGGGATCGAGATGCGCTCCTGCTGCGACCCGGGGATCGGGCTGCCGCCCGCGTCCTGCTGCGGGGTCGAGCTGTTCGCGTGTTACGGGGTCGGCGAGACCCTCCGGTCTCTTGCGCCCGGCCCGACCCGGAAAGGGTGCCGCTGCCTCGCGTCCCGCGACATCGGTATGGGCGACACCTGCCCCGGGGGGTGCCTCTACTGCTACGCAGCAAGCACCCGCCGCCGAAATGTCCCCTAAATAAACAGTGGCGATTACCGATAAATATGGAATCGGGGGCGAACGCCCTTGCGAGGAAATACGGTTCGCGCCGGGAGATCACGTGGTCAAGGTGTCGTTTTCGGACTGGAACTTGAAGAACGGGTTGAAGCTTTACGCGGACAAGGATTACGGGAGCGCCGCCGGGTTCTTCCGGAGGGCGGCCGAATGCGGCCATCCCGAGGCGCAATATCGACTGGGGAAAATGTGCGTCGAAGGGGCGGGCGTGGCCAAGGATATCGAAAACGCGTTGAAATGGCTTCGGAAAGCCGCAGACCAGGGACATGCGGGAGCGCGGTTGGAGCTCGGCGCGCTGGGTCCGGGAAGGGATCCTTGCGGCGGGGAAGCGCGGGCGGAAGATCCCCCGGCCGGAACTCCCGCGGCAACCGTTTCCGGGGCCGGGCGTGCGGGTGAGCCGGCGGCCGTCCCGGAGGGCCGGCTCGAGGAATGGTACCGGGAGGGCTTGCGGGAAAAGGACGCCGGGAATCTCGCCGGCGCCGTCGTTTTCTGGAAGAAGGTCCTCGAGGGGAATTTCCGCCACGTGGACGCCGCCAACGCGATCGCCTGCGCCTATGCCCGGTCCGGCCGGCTCGACATGGCGAAAAAGTACATCGACATGGCGCTGAAGGTCGGCGGCGACCGCGCGGACCTCTTCCGGGCCAACCTGGCGGGGATCTACTATTCCTCCGACCGGTTCGAGGAGGCGGAGACCGTCCTCGGATCCATAGAGCGCAAGGACGCCCGGACGATCTGCAGCCTGGCCAGGGTCCTCGGCACGGAAGGGAAGATGGAGCAGGCCGCCGGCCTGATCGAGAAATTCCTTTCGGGGGAGCGATTCGCCGCGGCCCCGCGGGCCGACGGGGACCCCGCCCTGCAGGAAGTCGTGGCCCGGGGGGCGGACTGCCTTCTCGAATGCCGCCCTTATGACGCGGTCGATTTCCTGGAAAAGTATTCGCGGCTGCTCCCTCCGGAGCCGAGGTCCATGGCGTATTTCAACGCCGGGATTCATTTTCTGCAGGAGGAGGACGACGGCGTCACCGCGCTGGGCTGCCTGTCCGAGGCGGTGAGGAACGACCCGGACGACGAGGAGATGAAGGACGCCC